>NZ_LDPE01000002.1:600000-968200 GCF_001447995.1 Maribacter dokdonensis DSW-8
CCGTTAGAACTGGGGGCAGATATCGTAATGCATTCGGCAACCAAATATTTGGGGGGACATAGCGATACGGTTGTAGGAGCGTTGGTGGTTAAGGACCAAGAATTAGCGGATAGATTGTACTTTATACAAAATGCCAGTGGAGCGGTTTGCGGGCCAATGGATAGTTTTTTGGTGTTAAGGGGAATTAAGACTTTGCATGTGCGTATGCAGCGTCATTGTGAAAATGGAAAAGCAATTGCCGAGTTCTTGTACAATAATGCAAAAATTGAGAAAGTATATTGGCCAGGTTTTGAACATCATCCCAATCATAAGATTGCAAAAGAACAAATGAATGATTTTGGGGGAATGATTTCTTTTGTGCCTAAAGGCGGTAGTTATGAAGAGGCAATAAAGATCGTGGAAAGGTTACGGGTATTCACATTGGCCGAATCGTTAGGTGGTGTTGAAAGTTTGGTTGGTCACCCTGCGAGTATGACCCATGCAAGTATTCCGAAAGAAGAACGACTAAAGAGTGGCATCGTAGATGCTTTGATAAGATTAAGCGTTGGTATAGAAGATGTTGATGATTTAATTGCAGATTTAGATCAAGCGATAGCATAATGGCCTAAATGTTAAATTAAATGCAGTAAGTTGAGGTAGTTTGTTGCTAAAACAACAAATTTTATCGAATTTTAAAAAAATAAGCAATCAAATTACACAAATAGCATAATTTTGCCGTTATATTTTGAAATCAATAATTTAAATTAGTTCAAATAGCTTTATGGAAAATAAAATTAAAGCATTTATGGATGAGGTTATTGCCAGAAATGGTCACGAACCAGAATTCATTCAAGCAGTTCAAGAAGTTGCAGAAACAGTAATACCATATATTGCAAAGCATGAAATTTATAATGGTAAGAACATTCTTTTAAGAATGGTTGAGCCAGAGCGTTTGGTTTCGTTTAGGGTTGCATGGGTAGATGATGATGGTGAGATACATGTAAACCGTGGATATAGAATTCAAATGAATTCTGCTATTGGACCATATAAAGGTGGTTTACGTTTTCATCCAACGGTAAATGCTAGTATCCTTAAATTCTTGGCTTTTGAGCAAGTGTTTAAAAATAGCCTTACAACCCTGCCAATGGGCGGTGGTAAAGGTGGTTCTGATTTTGACCCTAAAGGAAAATCTGATGATGAAGTAATGCGTTTTTGCCATGCCTTCATGTTAGAATTAAATCGTCATATTGGTCCAAATACAGATGTACCTGCCGGTGATATAGGCGTGGGTGCACGTGAAATTGGTTTCCTTTTTGGTATGTACAAAAAGATACGGAATGAGTTTACTGGAGTCTTAACCGGTAAAGGTCTTTCTTGGGGTGGTTCTAAAATTAGACCAGAAGCTACAGGGTATGGTACCGTGTACTTTGCTCAAAGTATGTTGAAGACCAAAAATGAAAGCTTTGATGGTAAGACTGTGGTAATTTCAGGTTCAGGAAATGTTGCTCAGTATGCAGCGGAGAAAGCAATTCTTCTAGGTGCAAAAGTGGTGACCCTTTCAGATTCTAGCGGATATATCTATGATAAAGATGGTCTTAACGACGAAAAGCTTGCTTTTGTAATGGATCTAAAGAATAATAGAAGAGGTCGTATATCTGAATATGCAGATAAATATGCTTCTGCAGAATTTTTTGCCGGCGAAACGCCTTGGAGCGTAAAATGTGATATTGCCTTGCCATGTGCAACTCAGAACGAGTTGGATCAGCAAGATGCAAAAAACCTATTAAAGAATGGTTGTATATGTGTTGCAGAAGGTGCTAATATGCCTTGTAATGCAGATGCGGTTCATGAATTCAACAATGCAAAAATTTTGTTTGCACCTGGTAAAGCATCAAACGCTGGTGGTGTAGCAACATCTGGTTTAGAAATGTCTCAGAATTCATTAAGAATCAGCTGGACTCGTGAAGAGGTAGATGAGCGTTTAAAGGATATTATGGAAGATATTCATGATTCATGTATTGAATTCGGTAAAGAGGAAGATGGTTTTTGTAACTACGTAAAAGGAGCCAATATTGCTGGTTTCGTAAAAGTGGCCGATGCTATGTTGGCTCAAGGTGTAATCTAGGTTACAACCGTAAAGTATAAATTTTATAATGCGAGAACCTAACTAGGTTCTCGCATTTTTTTATGCATTTCATTTGCCAAATACCAAACAACTATCTTTGTGTAATAGATGTTTTAAAATGCAGGTAACGACCAAGGCTATAATATTTTCTGCGATAAAATATGGCGACACCAGCCTTATTGTTAAAGCTTTTACGGCATCGGACGGAATTAAATCATATTTGTTGAGAGGAGTTCTATCTTCTAAAAAAGGTAAATTAAAGACAGCATATTTTCAGCCGTTGACCCAACTGGAAATCGTTGCCAACCACAAGAACAAAGGTAGTTTAGAGACGCTCAAAGAGGCTAAGGTTTTTTATCATTACCAAAGCTTATATGCAGATATGGCAAAAAATGCAATGACTTTATTTTTAGCGGAATTGCTGGGGAACAGCATACGGGAAGAAGAAAGAAACGAAGAATTATTTGAGTTTTTAGAGGCATCTCTACAGTGGTTGGATATGCATAGGAATGTTGCAAATTTTCATCTGTATTTTATGTTGTCACTAACAAGGTTTTTGGGATTTTACCCAGATGTATATCAGATAGATAAGCCTTATTTTGATCTGTTGGAAGGCGAATTTGCTGAAAAAGAATCATTGAACCCCAATCTAAAAGGTGAAAATATTTATTTTTTTAAATCCTTCTTAGGCACAAATTTTGATGCAATTCATACCATAAAAATGAACAAAACCAATCGACAAGAACTACTAAAATCCTTAATACTTTACTTTGAATTACATTTACAGGGATTTAGAAAACCGAAGTCGCTTGCCGTTTTAAATGAAGTATTTAATACGTATGTCTAAGTATCTAATTATTGCACTTTTGTTGTTTAGTTGTTTTGGTAATGCACAAAAAATAACTGTTTTAGATGGAGACAGTAAAGAGCAAATTTCCAATGTAGCCGTATTTAATAAAGATAAATCAAAAATTGCCTTGACCGATTTTGACGGGGTGTTCAATGCTTCGGTATTCGGTTATAAAGAACGTATTACGTTAAAGCATGTTGGTTATCAAGAGTTCAATACCACAAAACAACAGCTTCAACGACAAGGGAATAAAGTGTACTTGGTTATGAAAGCCCAAGAATTAGATGAAGTAGTTATGTCCGTTTCTAAATGGGAGCAGCAAAAGAGAGATATTCCTAATAAAATTATTTCATTAGATGCACGTTCCATTACATTTACCACGCCCCAAACTTCCGCAGATTTACTTCAAAACAGCGGTAAGGTATTCGTTCAAAAAAGCCAATTAGGTGGCGGTAGCCCTATGATCAGGGGTTTTGCTACAAATAGATTGCTGTTGTCGGTAGAC
Source organism: Maribacter dokdonensis DSW-8 (assembly GCF_001447995.1). NCBI lineage: Bacteria > Pseudomonadati > Bacteroidota > Flavobacteriia > Flavobacteriales > Flavobacteriaceae > Maribacter > Maribacter dokdonensis. Next base: position 603,460 of record NZ_LDPE01000002.1, read on the forward strand.
GGTGTAAGAATGAACAATGCTATTTTTAGAGGAGGAAACGTGCAAAATGTAATATCCATAGATCCTTATACCATAAAGAATACCGAAGTCATTTTTGGACCGGGCTCTGTAATTTATGGAAGTGATGCCATTGGAGGGGTAATGAATTTTTACACGAACAAACCAATGTTGTCTGAAAACGACAGTCTATTGGTTAGCGGAAAAGCAAATTATAGATTTTCATCGGCCAATAGTGAAAATACAGTTCATGCAGATGTCAACTTAGGAATGAGAAAATGGGCATCGTTCACTAGTTTGACATACAACAATTTTCAAGATTTGAGAATGGGATCACATGGTCCTGATTCATATTTGCGAAACAACTATGTACAAACGGTAAACGGTGTAGATGAGCTGGTAGAAAACCGTAATCCTAAAAAACAGGTAACTACGGGCTATGATCAAATTAATATGATGCAGAAATTCTTATTCAAGCCTAATTCTAAATGGGATTTGAATTTGGGTGCATATTATAGTGAAACATCCAACTATTCTAGGTATGACCGGTTGATTAGGCCAACAAGTGATGGTCTAGGCTTGCGTTCGGCCGAATGGTATTATGGTCCTCAAAAGTGGTTTATGGGTAATGCCCAGCTGCTAAAAAAAGGAAACGGAAAAGTGTATGATGGTTTAAAACTTGGTATGGCCTATCAATTTTTTGAGGAAAGTAGAATTAATAGGGATTTTCAAGACGAAATAAGAAATACTACAAAAGAACAAGTAGATGCGTATAATTTCAATGTAGATTTCGAGAATAAAAAAATTGGTGATTTTAAACTTTATTATGGTAGTGAATATATTTATAACAAAGTAAGGTCCAATGGTTTTGATCTTAATGTCAATACCAATGAAAAAACAAATGCCGCATCTAGATATCCAGATGGGTCTTCTTGGCAAAGTTTGGCCGGGTATGTAAATGGTGAATATAAAGCAAAACCGAATTTCACCTTAATGTCCGGTTTAAGATATAGCCATGTTTGGGTTAATGCTGTTTTTGACGATACGTTTTATGACTTTCCTTTTGAAAAAGCTGACTTAAGTACAGGGGCGTTAACGGGTAGTTTGGGTTTTAGCTGGTTTCCAAGGGCAAACCTTCAGGTTACCTTAAATGGATCAACAGGTTTTAGAGCTCCCAATATTGACGATGTCGGTAAAATATTTGATTCTGAACCAGGTTCGGTGGTTGTGCCAAATCCAGATTTAGAGCCAGAATATGCGTATAATGCCGAAATAGGTGTTCAGCGTAATATCAATGATAAGATCATTCTTAAAGGAGCTGCCTACTACACCTATTTGGTTGATGCTTTGGTTAGAAGGGATTTTAGCTATAATGGTGTATCTGAGATAATGTATGGTGGTGAGCTCAGTAATGTGCAGGCTATACAAAATGCGGCAAAAGCTTACGTATATGGTTTTGAATTTGGGTTGGAAGCGTACTTGTCAGAACAATGGTCATTATCGTCTAATTTAACTTTAACCGAAGGTGTAGAAGAGGAAGATGATGGTACTGAAACAGCGGCTAGACATGCGGCACCCACTTTTGGTGATTTTCATATTGTATGGAAAAACCAAAGAATCCGTACAGATCTATTCGTAAATTATAATGGAGAAGTGGCATATGACGATCTTGCGATGTCAGAACAAGAAAAAGATTATATCTATGCAATTGATGAAAATGGTAATCCGTTTTCACCATCGTGGTACACATTGAATTTTCGATCGCAATACGATGTTTCTCGTACTATTAAGATAACCACTAATGTGGAAAATTTAACGGACCAGCGTTATAGAACATATTCGTCTGGTATTGTAGCTCCGGGTATTAATGTTATTTTGGGCTTGGGCTATTATTTTTGACATAAAAAAAGACCCGTAATTTACGGGTCTTTTAAAATTATATAAAAAGGATATGATTAGTGTTTAACCGCCTTTTCAACTTCTGCAGCTTTTTGAGCGGCTTTATCTGCAGCTTCGTTGGCAGCATCTTTTACATCGTTACCGGCTTTTTTTGCAGCATCAACTCCGTCTTGTCCTGCTTTTTTAGCAGCTTCCATACCTTCTTGTCCTGCTTCTTTTACTGATTCAGCAGCATCTTCGGCAGCTTCCATGGCATTCTCGCTTGCTTCTTTAGCAGCATCCATAGCGCCTTCACCAGCTTCTTCCAATTCTTTACCGGCTTCCTTTAACTCTTCTCCTGCATTCTCTAATGCAGCTCCGGCTTCTTCAGTTGCAGATTTGGCTTTATCCGCAGCATCTCTACAAGAAACAGACATACTAAGTGCTAAAATTGCTAATAATCCTAAAATTACTTTTTTCATTTGTGTAAACGTTTAATGGTTAATTGTTCGCAATAATATACGTGTAATTTTAACTTTTGGATGTTCAACTTGTTAATAAATGTTCTAAACGGTGGTTTATAAGCATTTCAGTAGGTTCAATACACTCCTTTTTGCTCAAAATTTTATAATTTTGCAGCCTTTAAAACCCAGTACTAGAAGCATTTTGTATGAAGTTCGCAGAATATAAAGGATTAAATTTACCAAAGGTAGCAGAAGAAATACTTGACTATTGGTCAGAACATGCCATTTTTGAAAAAAGTATATCAACTCGTGAGGGTAAAGATAGTTATGTATTCTATGAAGGTCCTCCGTCGGCTAACGGAATGCCGGGTATACATCATGTCATGGCTCGTACCATAAAAGATATCTTTCCAAGGTATAAGACCATGAAAGGTTATCAAGTAAAACGAAAAGCGGGTTGGGATACCCACGGTCTACCGATTGAGTTGGGTGTAGAAAAAGAACTTGGGATTACAAAAGAAGATATTGGGGTAAAAATATCTGTTGAGGAGTATAACGCTGCCTGTAAAAAGGCTGTGATGAGATACACTGATGTTTGGAACTCAATGACGGAGCAAGTTGGGTATTGGGTGGATATGGAAGACCCTTACATTACTTACAAGTCTAAGTACATGGAGACGGTCTGGTGGTTGTTAAAGCAGATTTATTCAAAAGGATTAATATACAAGGGATATACCATTCAGCCGTACTCGCCAAAAGCTGGTACGGGATTAAGCTCGCATGAACTAAACCAGCCGGGTACCTATCAAGATGTGACGGATACTACGGTTACCGCACAATTTAAAGCAGTAGAAGAAACCTTACCGGATTTTTTACAAAACGAAGGTACTGTCTACTTTTTAGCTTGGACGACGACACCTTGGACATTGCCCTCTAACACTGCGTTAACTGTAGGGCCAAAAATTGATTATGTGTTAGTAGAAACGTATAATCAATATACGTTTGAACCTATGAACGTTATACTTGCCAAGAATTTGGTAGGGAAACAATTCGCGGGTAAATACAATCAGGTGTCGGAGAAATCGGATTTGTTGTCATATGCGTCTGGTGATAAAAAAATTCCTTTTTATGTCGTAAAAGAATTTAAGGGTAAAGACTTATTGAACATTAAGTATGAGCAACTGTTAGATTATGTGTTGCCATATGAAAATGCAGAAAATGCATTTAGGATAATTGCTGGTGATTTTGTTACAACAGAAGATGGTACGGGTATAGTGCATACAGCTCCAACTTTTGGTGCAGATGATGCATTTGTGGCAAAACAAGCAGTGCCGGAAATTCCGCCAATGTTGGTATTGGATGAAAACAGTAATTTAGTGCCTGTAGTAGACTTACAGGGAAAATTTAGGCCAGAGCTTAAAGAATTGGGCGGTAAGTATGTTAAAAACGAATATTATGAAGATGGTACCGCACCAGAGCGATCTGTTGATGTTGAGATCGCTATTAAATTAAAAGAAGAAAACAAGGCATTTAAAGTTGAGAAGTATGTGCACAGTTACCCAAACTGTTGGCGTACGGATAAGCCTATTTTGTATTACCCATTAGATTCTTGGTTCATTAAGGTTACTGATGTTAAGGATCAAATGTTTCAATTGAACCAGACAGTCAACTGGAAACCAAAAGCAACTGGTGAAGGTAGATTTGGTAATTGGTTGGCGAATGCGAACGACTGGAATCTTTCAAGGTCAAGGTATTGGGGAATTCCATTACCGATCTGGAGAACCGAAGATGGCAAAGAAGAAATAATTATAGGTTCTGTAGCAGAATTGAAGTCGGAAATGGCTAAAGCTCTGGAAGCAGGAGTTTTAGAAAAGGATATTTATGCAGATTTCGTTGTAGACGATATGTCCGATGAGAACTATGATAAAATAGATTTGCATAAGAACATTGTAGATCAAATAACTTTGGTTTCGGCTTCTGGTAAGCCTATGAAACGCGAAAGTGATTTAATAGATGTTTGGTTTGATAGTGGGTCTATGCCTTATGCCCAATGGCATTATCCGTTTGAAAACAAAGAATTAATAGACGAAGGAAAAACTTTTCCAGCAGATTTTATTGCAGAAGGTGTTGATCAAACACGTGGTTGGTTCTACACCTTGCATGCTATTGCAACAATGGTCTTTGATTCGGTAGCATATAAGAATGTAGTGTCCAATGGCTTGGTTTTAGATAAGGAAGGCAAAAAAATGTCGAAAAGATTAGGTAATGCCGTGGATCCGTTCGATACCATGAACGAACATGGAGCCGATGCTACAAGATGGTACATGATAAGCAATGCAAACCCATGGGATAACCTAAAATTTGACGAGGAAGGTATTGTAGAGGTTAAACGTAAGTTCTTTGGTACCTTATATAATACATATTCTTTCTTTGCACTATATGCAAATCTAGACCAGTTCACATACTCTGAAGAAGATATACCTTTGGATCAACGTACAGAGATCGATCGTTGGATCCTATCTGAACTTAATTCACTGATTAAAGTGGTGGATAGTGCTTATGAGGAGTATGAGCCTACACGTGCGGCAAGGGCTATCTCAGAGTTTGTACAGGAGAATTTAAGTAACTGGTACGTGCGTTTATGTAGAAGACGTTTTTGGAAAGGCGAATATGCTGCAGATAAAATTGCGGCCTATCAAACACTATATACCTGTTTAGATGTGGTGGCAAAGCTCTCTGCGCCTATATCTCCGTTTTTTATGGATAGGCTATATTTAGATTTGAATAAAGCTACGGTTAAAAAAGGTTTTGAAAGTGTGCACTTGGCAGATTTTCCAGTAGCGGATGAATCTGTAATTGATGAAGGCTTAGAGGTGAAAATGCATAAAGCACAAATCATATCATCTCTGGTATTATCAATTCGTCAAAAAGAAAAAATTAAAGTACGCCAACCATTACAAAAAATCATGATTCCTGTTCTTGATGCCAAAGATCGAGAAGAAATAGAGGCGGTTTCAGAATTAATAAAATCTGAAGTTAACGTTAAGGAAATTCAGTTGTTAGATGATGCTTCAGGTATATTGGTAAAACGTATTAAGCCTAATTTCAAGACTTTAGGTCCTAAATTTGGTAAAGAAATGAAGCAAATTGCCCAAGTTGTCAATGCTTTTGAGCAGAATGATATCCAAAAAATTGAGCAAGATGGCGAATTAACAATCCAATTAGAAAATAAAAGTATTACTTTACAGTTACAAGATGTAGAAATATCCTCTCAAGATATTGAAGGGTGGATGGTGGCAACATCAGGTAAATTAACTGTAGCTTTAGATGTTACTATTGATGACAAATTAAGAAATGAAGGTGTCGCAAGAGAACTTGTAAATAGAATTCAGAACATTAGAAAAGATTCAGGTTTTGAAGTAACGGATAAAATTGCGGTTAAAATATTGAAAGATGGTTTTGTTGAAGTAGCTATAGAAGATAATATTGAGTATATTAAAACAGAAACTTTGACGGCCGAATTAAATTTTGAAGAAAAGTTGGATAAAGGCGTTGAAATTGCTTTTGACGAGGTGAACACTAAATTGTTTATTGAAAAACATTAAAAGATGGCAGAAGATTTAAAAGTAAGATATTCTGACAAGGATTTGGCAGAATTCAAAGAATTGATCGAAGAGAAAATAGAGAAAGCTAAAAGTCATTTAGAGCTGTTAAAAAGTGCTTATATGAATGATGGTAATAATGGTACAGATGATACTTCACCTACCTTTAAGGCTTTTGAAGAAGGGTCAGAGACTATGAGCAAAGAAGCTAATACCCAGTTGGCTATTAGGCAAGAGAAATTTATTCGTGACCTTAAGAATGCAATTTTACGAATAGAGAATAAAACCTATGGTATTTGTCGTGTAACCGGAAAATTAATCAATAAAGAAAGATTAAAACTGGTGCCCCATGCTACTCTAAGTATTGAAGCAAAAAATATGCAATCATAATTAAAACGCCTTTAGGGGCGTTTTTTAATAGCTGTAGTTTTGAAAGGTTTTATAATTAGTTGTCTACTATTATGCTCTTTTGCAGTCAATGCACAAAAGAAAGTGTATAAAAATGTATTGGACGATCACGTAGAACTAATTCAGGTAGATGCTACCAATTGCTTTATTGTTGAAGTAGAAACAAGCAATGATAACCAAATTACCGTACAGACCGAAATAGAAGGCGAGTATAGCCAAGATTTAGAAATTGAAGTGTTTACCAATGGCAATACCCTTTTGATAGATACGGGTTTTACTCCCAATTTTAAAAATCCGAACGATAAATTAAGTGCCCATAAAGTAATATCGATAGCCATAAAAATTATAATGCCGATTCAGAAAAAATTGGAAGTTTTTGGAACAAATGCAAGGGTAGTTGTGGAGGGTACTTATAAAGAAGTTAATATTTCTTTATCAGATGGGGCATGCTTTTTAAATAATGTATTAGGGAGTACTAAAGTGAAAACTCAGAGTGGTAATATTAGTGTTGTTGCAAAAGCTGCGAATATTACAACGGCCAGTAAATATGGTGACGTTTCTAGGAACCCTATTCCTTTTGGTACATCCTCTTTTTTGCTGGAAACCATTACCGGTAATATACTTTTAAGTAAAACCGAATAATATTTATATTTTTGCGCTCATTGATGAAAGCCCATGAACATTAAAAAATCCGTATTGTTTATTCTATTGATATTAATAATTGATCAATGGAGTAAAATTTATATCAAAACCAATTTTGTATTAGGAGAATCTGTAGAGGTCTTTAGTTGGTTTAAAATATTATTTATTGAAAATGAAGGTGCGGCATGGGGCGCAAAGCTAAGCGATGTTTTACCTATTTCAGATAATATAGGAAAATTGGTATTGACCATTTTTAGGCTATTTGCTATTTTGGGAATAGGATATTGGTTGTTCGATGTCATCAAGAAAAAAGCTTCTAATACATTGATATGGGCAGTTTCCTTAATATTTGCCGGCGCATTGGGCAATATTTTGGATTCAGTATTTTATGGAGCCATATTCAATGAAAGCTATAATGAAGTGGCTACCTTATTTTCGGACGAACCCTACGGTAAATTGTTTTACGGTAAGGTAGTAGACATGCTTTACTTTCCAATGGTAGATTCTACCTGGCCCACTTGGATGCCTATGGTTGGAGGGCAAAATTTTAGATTTTTTGAACCAGTGTTCAACATTGCCGATACGGCAATAAGTACCGGTGTAGGTATTCTTTTGGTTTTTAATAAGAGGGCTTTCAACAAAGAAGAAAAGGTAGAGTCGTCCATCTCGGAAGAAAATTCGAATAGGACTCAAGAAGAGGTAAATGAATAGGATTTTAAGGGTGTTACGCAGTAATCTAAAGGAATATCTGTAGTATCCACGTCATCAATTTCAATTTCGGCCTCAAAAAAAGACAGCCCTATTTTAATTACATCCTCTCTGCATTCGCTTAAAAAGCGGTCGTAATAACCTTTACCATATCCAATTCTATTTCCGCCTTTATCAAAGGCTAGTAATGGTATAAAAACAACGTCAATTTTTTTTGGTTCAACGGTTATACCATCAATGGGTTCAGGTATATTGAGTGTGTTGGTGGTAAATTTAGTATTGTCCGTAAGCAAATAGTGTTCTAATTCTGTAGAAGAAATTATTTTCGGGACAATTACGTTTTTATCAAGACCTAAAAGAATAGAGATAATGCCTTCAGTATCTATTTCGGATTTTTGTGCTATCGGCAAAAATATATGAAAGTATTGCATATCCCAAATTGGCAATTTCAATACTGAATTTGCTATGGTAATGCTATTTTGAGATATTTCTGCTGGAGTTAGGGAACTTCGAAGTCTTGAATATTTTATGCGTAAATCTTTCTTCAACATAGTGAAGTGATTTTTAACGATAGATTTTTCAATCTATTCTTTACCTGCAACGGCAAAAAATACCTTAAAAAATAACATTAAAACAAGGTAAGTTCCTAAAGTGATGATATAACTATCCATAATCCTAGATTTGTAAATGAGCCAATAATTGTTGTTGTTGAGTTAAAAATAGGTAAAATAATCGATACTATATCTTTGAAATGCACATTTTTATCGTTGAAATGCACATTTTTATTATAAAATTAACATTATGATGCATATAAATAAACATTTTAGGTTTTAATTAACTGAAAACCATGTAGTTGCAGTAGTGTTGAATTTTTTTGGATTATTAATAATATAATTTCGAGTGGTTTTAATTTTCTAATTCTTAAAAAATTGTTTTAATAATTTCATATTCCTATTTAGAGGTGTGTTTTTATGCTTATAAGATTTATACGTTTATCAATAATATAAAGTGCCTATTATAGCCTAAATTAGTGGTGTAGAATTATGACAGATATTCCATTAAATATACAATTAAGCGCATTGCCTTCTGGTCCAGGAGTTTATCAGTTTTATGATAGTAATGAAAGTATACTATATGTAGGTAAAGCCAAAAACCTTAAAAAACGTGTTTCTTCTTATTTTAATAAGAATCATGAGTATGGTAAAACACGTGTTCTGGTAAAAAAAATAAAGGCAATTAAACACATAGTGGTGCCTACGGAGTCAGATGCACTTTTGTTAGAGAATAATTTAATTAAAGAACTAAGACCTAGGTATAACGTATTACTTAAAGATGATAAATCTTATCCTTGGTTGTGCCTTAAAAATGAACGTTTTCCAAGATTTTTTCCTACTAGAAGGGTCATTAAGGATGGGTCCGAGTATTTTGGTCCGTATACCAGTATGAAAACGGTAAGGGTGCTTTTAGATTTAATTAAAAGTGTATATCCTTTAAGAACTTGTAATTATGATTTATCGGCAGAGAAAATAAATGCTGGCAAGTATAAGGTATGTTTAGAATATCATTTGGGAAATTGTAAAGGTCCATGTGAGGGCTACCAAACAATTACGGAATATGATAGACAAATTGAAGATATTCGCGAAATTGTAAAAGGAAATTTTAAGTCTTCGTTATCCTATTTTAAAGGACAGATGAAAGCTTTGGCCGAAGAAATGAAGTTTGAAGAGGCGCAAAAAATAAAGGATAAAATAGATGTTCTCGAAAATTATCAATCTAAATCTACTATAGTAAATCCTAAGATCAGTAATGTTGATGTTTTCAGTATAGTATCGGATAATGCGTATGCCTATATAAATTTTCTGCAATTGTCGCATGGCTCTATAATTAGGTCTCATACCATGGAGATCAAGAAAAAGCTTGAGGAGCAAGATGAAGATTTGTTAGAATTGGCAATTGTTGAAATCAGGGAGCGATTTAAATCTGAATCAAAAGAGTTATATGTGCCTTTTAAAATTGCCGTTTCTCCTGGTCTTAAGGTAACCATTCCCAAACTTGGTGATAAAAAGCGCATTCTTGATTTGTCTGAACGTAATGCGAAGTTCTTTAGGCAAGAAAAGTTCAATCAAATTAAAATAATTGATCCGGATCGCCATACGAACAGGATTATGGCTCAAATGAAGAATGACTTAAGGTTGTCTGCAGAACCGCGCCATATAGAATGTTTTGATAATAGTAATATTCAAGGTAGTAACCCGGTAGCGGCATGCGTTGTGTTTAAAGATGGCAAACCTTCAAAAAAAGAATATAGACACTATAATATAAAGACAGTTACAGGTCCTGATGATTTTGCCTCCATGGAAGAGGTAGTATTTAGAAGATACAAAAGGCTACAAGAAGAAATGCAACCTTTACCGCAACTAATTGTCATTGATGGTGGTAAGGGTCAATTGTCGTCAGCGCTAAAAAGTCTTGATCTTTTAGGTTTACGAGGTAAAATTGCAATTGTTGGTATCGCCAAAAGATTAGAGGAAATATATTTTCCAGAAGATCCCATACCATTATACTTGGACAAAAAATCTGAAAGTTTAAAAATCATTCAATATTTAAGGAATGAAGCACACAGGTTCGGCATTACATTTCATAGAAACAAAAGGAGTAAGGGAGCTATTAATTCTGAGTTAGAAGGTATAAATGGTGTAGGAGAAAAAACAGCACAACAATTATTGAAAAAATTTAAATCGGTAAAACGTATCAAAGAAGCATCTGTTGAAAGTTTAAGTCAAGAAGTTGGTGCATCAAAAGCAAAGAAGATTTATGAGTCTTTTCGTCAAAAATAGAATGTTTTCAAGATTTGCGCTTATTGTACTGTCAATGTTGTGCGTAACGGCACTGATTGCGCAAAATGTAGATGTGGAAAAGGCTCCAAAAATAGGCTTGGTGCTAAGTGGTGGTGGTGCCAAAGGTATGGCACATATTGGAGCGTTAAAGGTTATAGAAGAGGCAGGTATAGAAATAGATTACATTGGCGGATCTAGTATGGGAGCAATTGTAGGGGCTTTGTATGCTTCTGGGTATTCGGCGAGAGAGTTAGATTCTCTCTTTACAGTCACCAATGTTGGCTCCTTAATTCAAGATAACCTTCCAAGAAGCGCAAAAACTTTTTATGAAAAAGAAGATTCTGAAAGATATGCGCTTACCTTACCCTTTAAAAATTTTAAAGTTACCGTACCACCTGCATTTTCTGGAGGACAAAATATCTATAATGAATTTGTGAGGCTTTTATACCATGTTAAGGATATAGAGGATTTTAATAAACTGCCTATACCTTTTGTGTGTATAGCAACAGATATAGAAACGGGTAAACAAGTTGTTTTAGATTCTGGTTATCTGCCAGAAGCAATATTGGCTAGTGGAACCTTACCTTCTCTTTTTGAGCCTACGGCAATTGATGGCAAGGTATTGATAGATGGCGGTGTTGTCAATAATTATCCAATTGATGAGGTAAGGGCTATGGGTGCCGAGTTAATTATTGGTGTTGATGTTCAGCATGACTTATCTGATCGAGATGCACTTTTGTCCGCTACCGAAATTTTACTTCAAATAAATAATTACAGAACCGTGGCCGACATGAAAATTAAATCGGCTAAAACGGATATTTACATAAAGCCGCAAATAGAAGATTACTCTGTTATTGATTTTAACAGGCTGTCAGAAATAGTTAAAAAAGGGGAAGACGCCGCAAATTTGAAAATAGATGATTTAAAAAAACTTGCCACAAGGGGTGTTGGTGAAAAAAGAACCATTCCGGTTGTTGGTGCGGCAGAAGAGCTTACGGTCAACAGATTGTTTATTGATGGTAATACAAATCATACAAGGGGGTATGTAAAAGGAAAATTAAGATTTAACTTAGATGAACCCATAGATTTTAAAAAACTACAACAAGGCATTAGTAACTTGTCGGCCACAGGCAATTTTAGAACTATAAAGTATAAATTATTGGACAATTTAAATGGCGGAGAAGATTTGATCTTGCCATTAGATGAGACCAGAAATACTTCCTTTTTAAGATTAGGTGCGCATTATGATGATCTGTATAAAAGTGGGGCTATAATCAATCTTACCAAAAAGAGACTATTGTCAAAAGATGATGTGGCGTCATTTGATTTTATTTTGGGAGATAATATTAGGTATAACTTTGAGTATTATGTTGATAAAGGTACGTATTGGAGTTTTGGTGTAAATTCTAGATTCAATGATTTTGAGCAAGAAATCAACTTTGATCTCATTCAAGGTAATTTTGAAGTAGGTAATGGTACACAATTGAATTCTATTAATTTGAACGTATCGGATTTTACTAATCAATTGTATGTTCAAACAGTAGTTAAAGAAGAGTTTGCCTTTACCCTTGGTGGGGAGTTTAAGCATTTGCAATTTAGTACTAGAACATTTGGAGATGTAGACGATGACAGCTTGCCAGGTAATACGGCTAGTAATGGAAGAACTTATTTTGAAAGAAGTAACTATATAAGTGCGTTTGGAGCTTTAAAATTAGATACCTATGATGATAAGTATTTCCCATCTAGAGGCTTGTATTTTAATGGAGATATGCACTATTATGTTTTATCCTCTGATTATAATAATAATTTTAAAGACTTTTCAATATCCAAAGCTAGAATGGGAATGGCATTACCTTTGGTGAAAAATTTATCTTTAAATGTAGAGACTGAGGGAGGTTTTAAGCTGGGCACCTCTAATGTTACCTCTTTCGATTTTATTTTGGGAGGCTACGGAACGGATTTCATTAACAATTTAGTTCCTTTTGTGGGGTATGATTTCATAAGTTTAGTGGGTAACAGCTTTGTGAAGGCATATGCTAGACTTGATTATGAATTTGCACCAAAGAACCATGCCTTGTTCACCGCCAATTATGCAAACGTAGACGATGATCTTTTTAGAACGGGAGATTGGTTTAAAGTGCCAACATATTCCGGTTATGGTGTGGGATACGGTTGGGAATCTTTTGTAGGACCAATAAATCTAATGTACTCTTGGACACCGGAAGATGATCGTTCTCATTTTTTTGTAAGTATCGGGTATTGGTTCTAAAGTGAAATAAGCACTATTATTTTTCGAGTGAAATTCGACCTTTTCAAGCTAAAATTCTTAATGGATTCCCAATTATTAAGTGGAAGTGTGAATAACTGTTAAGTTTATCGTTAAAGTAAGTTAAACCGTACTTTGGGTAAGGTAAAGTGCCTTAAATTTACATCAGCTAAGGGGTGGTTCCCTTACAACTTTAAGTAGTGGTTTTTCATAATTTAAAGTTTGGTTGGTTATTTAGGAAAAGCCCAGTTTTTAAACTGGGCTTTTTTTATACAACAATACTTTGGAATAAATTTTGTTTAAGATATTGTAACTAAAGTAATGGGAAATTATCTATTGCTATTTTTACAATAAACTGCGAACTATGAAAAGATTAATTTTACTTGCTCTTATTATTTCCTCTTTTAGTGTGCAAGCTCAAAGTTCTCAATCTGCATTTAAAACTGGAGAATGGTTAAAGTTTAGAATGCATTATGGTTTTTTAAATGCCAGCTTTGCTACTTTGCAGGTGAATTCTGCCACTATAAACAATAAGCCAGTTTATCATGTAGTGGGTCATGGTGAAACCACGGGTGTTGCCAGTTGGTTCTTTAAGGTAGATGATACGTATGAAAGCTATTTTGATAAGGTAGATGGTAAGCCGTATAGGTTTGTGCGTAAAATTGACGAAGGTGGTTATACCAAAGATGTTGAAATAAACTTTGATCATGATACATCTAAAGCGGAACTTAATGATAAGAAAAACAAGAAAAAGCTTAATTTTACACTAGAGGACAATATACAGGATTTAATATCCGCTTTTTATTATTTGAGGAACAACTATGAAACGGAAGATCTTGAAATAGGAAAAGCTATTACCCTTAAAATGCTTTATGATGATGATGGGATCTTCAACTTTAAACTAAAATATTTAGGTTTAGAAGTGCTCAACACTAAGTACGGTAAAGTAGAATGCTTAAAATTTAGGCCTTTGGTTCAATCGGGTCGTGTATTCAAGGAGCAGGAAAGTTTGTCGTTATGGGTGTCAAATGATGATAATAGAATTCCAATTAGAATTAAAGCAGATTTAGCGGTAGGTGCTATTAAAGCAGATTTAGATGGGTATAATGGTCTTAAGCATCAGTTTAAAATTATAATGGATTAACCCATAGATGGAAGATAAAGAGAAGATTAAATCCCAAATCTCTAAATTAGAAGAAAAATACAAGGATTCAGGGCAAGATCTTAGCTCGTATTTAGATGGCTTGCTACATCAGCGTTATTTAACGTATTGGGACTATATTCATTTAGACACGTTGCTTAGCCTTCAAGTACCTAGAACTCATTTCCCCGATGAGGAAATTTTTATCATGTACCATCAGATTACCGAGTTGTATTTTAAATTGATCTTACATGAACAAAAACAACTAGTAGATGATAAAAGTGGAAATCTAGATTTTTTTATTGAAAAAGTTAGAAGAGTCAATAGTTATTACAAAGTATTGATATCATCGTTCAGTGTTATGATAAAAGGTATGGAGCGTGAGCAGTTCTTGCAATACCGTATGGCACTTTTACCGGCGAGCGGGTTTCAATCTGCTCAATTTAGAATGATAGAATTGTATGCCACTCCTTTGGAAAACCTGGTACATGTATCAGATAGGGAGCAATCATCCCCGGGTGTCTCTATAGAAGATCTTTATGAACATATCTATTGGAAAAAAGGGGCAACAGATTTGGCTACAGGTGAAAAGACCTTGACTTTAAAGCAGTTTGAATATCGTTACACGCCTAGATTGATCAGAATTGCAAAACAAGTTGAGAATTCAACAATATATCATAAATACTTAAGTTTACCCAAAAAACAAAGAGAGGATCAAGCATTGATAGATGCGTTGAAAATGCTTGATATGAATGCCAACATTAATTGGCAGTTAATGCACATGGGTTCTGCCCATAGGTACTTAAGAAAAGAAACGGGAGATATTGAGGCAACTGGAGGTACAAATTGGAAAGAATATTTACCGCCAAGTTTCCAAAAAATAGTTTTTTTCCCAGAGTTGTATACAGAGCAAGAACTAAATAATTGGGGCAAACAATGGGTAGACCATATGTTAAATCCAGATAAATCAAGAGGAGAGTAATGCAGAAATATTGGGGTATAATCTTGGCTTTGACCGTAATGGTATCATGTAAAGATGCCGAAGTGCAAAAAAAAGATATCGCACAAGAAATAGGTGAAGTTGAAAAGCCGGTCTTAAATGAAAGATTTGGTTTTAATCTAGATGAATTTTATGTGAAACTAGATACCATTAAATACGGTGATAGTTTTGGTGAATTAATGCAGCAGCATAAAGTTGATTACCCTAAGGTGGCGGCTATTTCAGAAAACTTTAGAGATAGTTTTGATGTGCGTAAAATACGCGTGGGAAAACCATATGTTATTTTGCAGTCCAAAGATACCCTAGCACAGGCTCAAGTATTCATTTATGAAAATGACCCAATTAATTATACTGTGGTAGATTTGAGAGATACCGTTAAAGTATATAAGAATAAGAATAAGGTAAAGTATGTGCAAAGAGAAGTTTCGGGGGTAATTGAATCTAGTTTATCCGAAGCAATATTGCAACAAGGGGTAGATTATAATGTAACCCACAACCTGGCAAATGTATATGCATGGACTATTGATTTCTCTAGATTACAAAAGAATGATAAGTTTAAAATCATTTATAACGAGAAATATATAAACGATACGGTATATGCAGGTGCAGAGCCAATTGAGGCTGCATATTTTCAACATAATGGTAAGCCTATTTACGCCTTTGCCTATGAAAACGATTCACTAAGAAGTATAGTAGATTATTTTGATGAAAATGCAAATAATCTTAGAAGAACGTTTTTAAGAATGCCCGTAGAATATGGCCGTCTATCTTCTAGATATAATCTAAAGAGAAGAATCAAATATTATGGCTATAAATTAAGACCACATAAAGGAACGGATTATGCGGCGCCGATAGGAACCCCTATAATGGCCACTGCAGATGGTACTGTAGTAGAGTCTACAAGAAGGGGTGGTAATGGTAAATATGTAAAGATCAGGCACAACGGTACCTATTCAACACAATACTTACATATGAAGGCACAAAATGTCAAAAAAGGACAATTTGTACGCCAAGGTGATGTCATAGGTTGGATTGGAATGACAGGAAATACTGGTGGTCCACATGTATGTTATCGTTTTTGGAAAAATGGTAGGCAAGTAGATCCGTTAAAAGAAGAGTTACCGCAAGCAGAACCGCTGCACGACTCGTTAAAAGAAGATTACTTTACATATATATCAACATATAAAGAACAGTTAGATTGTATAATATATCCTAAAGTTTTATTGGAAAACGAAGAGGACTTACTAACACTTAATCAAGAAAATGGCACTGAGTAAAATAAATCCGCAACAAACAGATATCTGGAAAAAATTAACTGCACACTTTGAGGAGACCAAAGGCACGCATTTAAGAACTTTATTTTCTTCCGATGCAAATAGGGCAGAGAAGTTTACACTTCAATGGAACGATTTTTTGTTCGATTATTCAAAGAATAGAATAACCGATGAAACTATGCAGTTGTTGCTGCAATTGGCAGATGAAGTAAATTTAAAAGGTGCTATAGATGATTATTATACTGGCGGTCATATCAATGAGACAGAAGGTAGGGCTGTGCTTCATACGGCATTGAGAGCAAAAAAAGATGATGAGGTGTTAGTGGATGGTGTTAATGTAATGCCAGAAGTTTATGAGGTTAAAGAGCATATTAAAGAATTTACCAATGCGGTAATAAGTGGTGAGTTAAAAGGTTATACCGGCAAACCTTTTACAGATGTGGTAAATATTGGTATTGGAGGCTCTGACCTTGGTCCTGCTATGGTAACGGAGGCGTTGAAGTTCTATAAGAATCATTTATCGGTTCATTTCGTAAGTAATGTAGATGGTGATCATGTTCATGAAATTTTAAAGAACTTAGATCCGGAAACTACCTTATTTGTAGTGGTTTCTAAAACATTTACGACACAGGAGACCTTGAGCAATGCTACCACCATTAAAAAATGGTTTTTAAAGCATGGTACTCAAGAAGATATTGCCAAGCATTTTGCGGCGGTTTCTACCAACAGCGAGAAAATTGCTGAGTTTGGTATAGATGCTGCCAATGTATTCCCTATGTGGGATTGGGTAGGTGGAAGATTTTCACTGTGGAGTGCTGTAGGTTTAACAATAGCATTGGCAGTTGGTTATGATAATTTTAATGCTTTGCTAGAAGGCGCCCATGAAACGGATGTTCATTTCAAGGAAAGTGATTTTTCAGAAAACATTCCCGTTGTCATGGCATTGTTGAGTGTATGGTATAATAATTTTTATGGAGCGGAAACAGAGGCAATAATTCCTTATGCACAACATTTAAGTAGATTCTCGGCATATTTACAACAGGGAATCATGGAAAGCAATGGTAAAAGTGTAGATAGGGCGGGTAATGCGGTTAATTATGAAACCGGAACAATTATTTGGGGAGAACCGGGTACAAATTCTCAGCATGCGTTCTTTCAATTGATTCACCAGGGCACAAAATTAATTCCAACAGATTTTATTGGGTTTAAGTATTCTTTACATGGAGATAAAGATCACCATAATAAGTTGATGGCAAATTATTTTGCCCAGACAGAAGCATTAATGAACGGTAAGACAAAGGATGAGGTGGTCAAGGAATTGAAAGAAAAAGACCTGACAGAATCTGAAATAGACAAGCTTGCTCCGTTCAAGGTTTTTGCCGGCAATAAACCTACCAATACTGTTTTAATAGATAAGCTAACGCCAAAATCTTTAGGAGCTTTAATAGCTTTGTATGAGCATAAAATATTTGTTCAAGGAATAATCTGGAACATTTTCAGCTATGATCAATGGGGTGTAGAACTAGGTAAACAGCTAGCTGGTACAATATTAAAGGATATTGAAAATTCTGAAATTTCTGATCACGACAGTTCTACATTGCGACTTTTACAATATTTTAAGAAATAATTTAGAATACAATAAAGATTTTCAAAAAAGGGTAACTATTTAATTTTCAAGTAAATCGTGTATGGTTTTTAGGTATTTTTGAGGTATTGATTTAACGTTGTCTTAACGTTAGAACTTTAAAAATACTTGACTTTTGCAGCAAGTTAAAAACTAAACAAATACTTGAAAAAATGAGAAAAATGTATTTTGCATTAGCGGCATTTTTAATGACCGTAACTGCTTTTTCACAAGGATCTATTTCTGGTACTGTACTAGATGGCGACACAAACACTCCGTTGCCAGGAGCTACAGTAATGGTTAAAGGTACTACTAACGGAACATCAACTGATTTTGATGGAAACTTTACTATTAATGCAAGTGCCGAGTCTGGAACCTTAGTTGTTTCTTACATTGGTTTTAATTCTAAACAAGTTGCCTTTACTTCAACAGGTAACATTGGTTCAATTGTTTTGGAACCAAATGCTGAAGAGCTGGAGGGTGTTGTTGTAACAGGAATTTTAGATATTGCTAAGGATAGGGAAACTCCTGTGGCTGTTTCAACAATTAGAGCAGCTGAAATACAAGAAAAATTAGGTTCTCAAGAATTACCTGAAATACTTAAGTCTACACCTTCTATTTACGCTACCAAAACAGGTGGTGGTTTTGGTGATGGTAGAGTTAACGTTAGAGGTTTCGATTCTAGAAACACCGCGGTAATGGTTAATGGTATTCCTGTTAACGATATGGAAAATGGTGCTGTTTACTGGAGTAACTGGGCTGGTTTAGGCGATGTTACTACTGCTATGCAAGTGCAAAGAGGTTTAGGATCATCTAAGTTGGCAATTTCTTCTGTTGGTGGTACAATAAACGTTATTACAAAGTCTACCGAGAAAGAAGAAGGTGGTACTGTTACACTTGGTGGTGGTAACGATGGTTATTTAAAAACTAACGTTGCTTACAATACTGGGAAATCGGATAAAGGTTTTGCAGCTTCTATATTACTAGGTAGAACTTCAGGTGATGGTTATATTCAGGGAACTGAATTTGAAGGTTATAATTATTTTATTGGATTAGGTTATGAGCCAAATGATAAACATAATTTCCAGTTTGTTTTAACTGGAGCTCCACAAGTACATAACCAGAGAACATCAAGTTTCTTTAATGTTGCTACTTTGGCAGATCATTTAGAGTACGGTGCTAAATACAACTATAATGGTGGTACTTTGAATGGTGAGGAATTCGGTTGGAGAAGAAACTTCTACCACAAACCTATTACTTCTTTAACGTGGGAATGGAAAGCTTCTGAAAAATCCACATTGTCTACATCTGCCTATGCTTCTTTTGGTCGTGGTGGCGGAACAGGTGATATTGGTGCAGGACCGGGTTTTGGTTATGCTAGTTCTAGTAGATATAGAATTCCTGAAACAGGTCAAGTTGATTATGATTTAATTTCACGCTTTAATGGCGGTGAGGCAGTTACTTTTTATGATGGTAACGATTATCAATTATCACCTAATGCTGATGGCGAATATATCACTACAAGCTTTGGTGATGGTCTTGCAAGAAGAGCTTCTATCAACTCTCACAACTGGTTTGGTGTAATCGCTAATTTGAATACTCAAATTAACGAAAAATGGAGTTATGATGTAGGTTTGGATTTAAGAAGCTACAAAGGTATTCACTACAGAAGAGTGGATAATTTATTAGGAGCTGATGGTTATTTTGATGATGACGACATTAATAACCCTAACCATACTGTACGTCAAAATGGTGTTGTAGATTCTGATTTCTCTTCTATTTTGAATGTATTTAAGAGTATTGATGATGAAGAGAAGATTGATTACTATAATGATGGTCTTGTAAGATGGGCCGGTGCATTTGGTCAAGTTGAATATACTGATGGTGTAGTTTCTGCTTTTGTTCAAGGTGGTATTTCTAATCAAGGATTTAAAAGAATCGATTATTTTACCTATTTAGATTCTGATCCTTTACAAGAAACTGATTGGGAAAATATTTTAGGAGGTAACATTAAAGGTGGTGCTAATTTTAATATTAATGAAGCTAATAACGTATTTTTTAATGGTGGATACTATTCTAAACAACCATTGTTCGATGCAGTTTACATTAATTTTGTAAACGAATTAAACCCAGATTTAACCAATGAGAAAATTTTAGGTCTTGAAATGGGTTATGGTCTTAATCTTGGAGATTTCAGAGCAAAGGTGAATTTATATAGAACATCTTGGAAAGATAGATTTGTTTCTATTGGCATTGAAACTCCAACAGGAGATGAGGGTAATGCTAATATTAATGGTGTTGAACAAGTTCATAAGGGTATTGAGATTGAAGCGGATTACCGTGCGTCAGATGTTGTACAGTTTAGAGGTATGATATCTTTAGGTGATTGGGAGTATGCTGGGAATGCAACTGGTCAAGCTCTTGATGATGATAGAAATGTTATTGACCCAGATGTTACTTTATTTCTAGATGGTGTAAAAGTTGGTGATGCCGCACAATTTACTACAAACTTAGAAATGATTGTAAGACCTATTGAGGATCTTAAGATTAGCGCTAATCTTTACAATGCTTCAAGATTATATGCATTCTTAAATGCAGAAGATTTTGATTCAGCAGATAATCAAGGTTCATTACGTTTACCAAGTTATACACTTTTTGACTTAGGTGCATATTACACTTTTGGTTTAGGAGGAAGCAACAAGCTTAGTATTGCTGCTAACGTAAACAACCTTTTTGATACAGAATATATAGCTGAATCGTTGACAAATACATTTGCAGGACAAGGAGATGATGTATTTAGAGGAATTTCTACTGATAACAAAGTATTCTTTGGATTTGGTAGAACTTTTAACGTAAGTGCTCGTTATAGTTTCTAAGATTATTTCTTACTTAAATATTAAACCCTGACTGTGCAGTCAGGGTTTTTTTTGCTCAAAATTCAGTACATTTAAAACTTAAATTATATACTATGTACGAAACTATTCACATACTTCATTCTTACTTGGCTTATATAGCATTGGCCGTATTAATATTGGCTGTTGTCAATGCAATCTCTGGTCTTGTATCAAAAAGAATATTTGATATGGGTAAAGACTTAAGAGTAAGTCTGTTCGCCTTAATCCTATGTCATATTCAATTATTGGTAGGTTTGATCCTCTATTTTGTTTCACCAAGTGGATTAAGTGCAATACAAGAATTTGGTATGGGTGGTTTAACATCTGCAGCACGTTTGTTAGCTGTAGAGCATCCTTTTATCAATATTTTGGCAATAGTATCAATTACCGTGGGTTGGTCTAGACATAAGAAATTTGTTGAAGGCAATAAGAAATTTAAAAGTATTGCGATTTTCTACGGTATTGGGTTGTTATTCATACTAAGTAGAATTCCTTGGGGACAATGGTTTAATTAAATTTGGACTGTAATACGTTGACGATTAAAGAACCAAAATGTGATTCATTTTGGTTCTTTTTTTATGGATTTACTTTTTTAATAAGGTAGAGATAAACTGGAAAATGGTCACTGTACCCTCCAATATAACTACCACCGGCATAAGTTCGTAATGGATATCCCTTGTACCTTCCTTTAGGGTCCAGTAAGTAAGGCGGAGTAAATATGCCGGTTTTCCAGTATCTGTAACCCTCATTGGGATTATTATTGATTAAACTAGAGGTCATATAAAACTGATCGAACAAATTCCATTTGTCCCTATAAGCCAGCGAGCCCCTTCCTTTTCTATAAAGCTTTTCCATAGGTCCATAAAGGCTTGTGGAATCCAGCTTTTTGGAGTTTTTTTCAACTTTCAGTACTTTTTTAAAACTTGGGTCAATAGGGTCATCGTTAAAATCGCCCATGCTTATAATTTTTGCATGAATATTAAATCTTCTGACGGAATCAATAATTCTTTTGTTCAATTTAGCCGCTTCCAATCTAAAAGGTCTACTTCTGGCTTCGCCACCACTTCTAGAAGGCCAATGGTTTACCATAAAGTAAATTTGCTCATTATCCAGAATACCTTCGATAATTAATTGATCTCTCGTATAATCTCGTTTGCCATCTAATTTAAATAACAATAACCTATGACTATTAAAATTGACCGGAACAAAAGCATCTTTCTTATAAAGTAAAGCTACATCTATTCCACGTTCGTCTGGTGAATCAAAATGTACAATGCCGTAGTTAAAAGCCGATAAGAATTCGTGATGAACTAAATCTTCTAAAACACCTAAATTTTCTACCTCGCAAACTCCAATTATATCTGGCGCCGTCTTGTTTTCTTTTGAACCTATTTCGGATAATACCTTAGCCATGTGTTCTATCTTGTGAGTATAGCGTAGTGGTGTCCACTGATCTTTGCCATCTGGGGTTCTATCGTCATCGTAGACTAAAGAATCATTTTTAGTATCAAATAAATTTTCTAGATTATAAAATGCAATAGTCCTTATTTGATATGTATCTGGCTCTTGGGCAAATGACAATAAGGTTAGAAAAAAGAATATTGACTGAAAAAAGCGCATTGTTGAATGTATTTGGTGTTAAATATCAACGAGTATACGGATTTTTCACGTTAATTATTTCTTAAATAGTATCTTAATGACTTATAAATAAGGCATTAAGCTGTCTAATGGTTAAGCATACATTATTCTTATTACTGTTTTTTATAATTATTGGGCTTAGGGCTCAAAACACTTTTTTGGTTCAAGGTGTGGTAAAAGATAATGAAAGTAAGATGGTGCTCACCAATGTATCTGTGTTTTTGGAAGGGGAAGATACTATGATGGTAACCAATGCATCAGGTAAATTCTCACTGTCATTTTCCAACAAAGGAGAATACATACTGCAAATTTCTTCAGGAGAATATACGATCAAGCGTATTCCGGTTATTTTAGAAGATGAAAATATTGACTTAGGTGATATTTTTTTAATTCGAGATATAACTCTAGAAAAATCGATTAACCTAATAACAATTACAGATGACGAACTTTTAGATGAAGAAGTGAATTCTAATGCACTTGCACTTCTGCAATCCACAAAAGATGTTTTTCTTAATAGGGCGGCGTTTGATTTTGGTCAGGCGTTTTTTAGGGTAAGGGGTTATGATTCTCAATATGGAGAGGTTTACCTTAATTCTCTGCCAATGAATAAATTGTATGATGGTAGACCTCAATGGAATAATTGGGGCGGGCTAAACGACGTAATTAGAAATCAACAATACTCTAATGGATTAACAGCTTCAGAGGTCACCTTTGGTGGAATATTGGGAAATACCAATATAGACTTAAGGCCTTCAAAATTAAGGGCGGGCACTCGTTTGTCATCTTCTATTTCAAATAGAACCTATAGTGGTAGACTTATGGCTACCTATAATTCTGGAGTAGAGAAAGAGAAATTCGCATTTATAATATCCGGTTCAAGAAGATGGGCAAAGCAAGGGTATATTAATGGTACTCTATATGATTCTTATTCCCTTTATGGAACAATGGAATATTTTTTAAACGATAAAAATTCATTTTCCGCTACGGCAATTGTTGCATCTAATAGAAGGGGGCGCTCTTCTGCAATAACGGAGGAAGTATTTAAATTAAAAGGAAATAAATATAATCCATATTGGGGATATCAAGATGGTAAAATTAGAAATTCAAGAGACCGCCATATAAGGGAACCGTTGTTCTTATTAAATTATCATCACGAATCTGAAAAATTCCGTTTAAATGCTGGATTAGCATATCAAACTGGGCAGTATACAAGAAGCCGTTTAGGGTACTTTAATGCTCCTAATCCAGATCCTACATACTATCGGTATTTGCCTAGTTTTTATTTGAATTCACCCATAGGAGCTAATTTTGAAAGTGCAATAGAGGCTAAAAATGGATTTTTAAGTCAGCCACAATTAGATTGGGAAAAGCTGTATGTAGCAAATACTAGTATAGGTCAGAACGGTGAGGCCGCATATGTTCTTTATGATGATGTAACCAAAGATGATCAATTAACAGCTAGAATGACTTCGAATTTGGAGTTGAACGCTCATTTTAAATTAGATATGGGCTTGACATACAGATCGCTCAATTCAAGAAATTATGCTCAAATTTTTGATTTGCTTGGAGCGGAATATCATAACGATATAGACGTATTCTCTGAGACTAAAAACGATTTGTTTTCAGCATTAAATAAGAATAATGGAGATATTTTCAACTACAACTATAATGTAAAGGGAAATGAAATAGATGGGTTTATACAGTTAAATACTGAATTCAAAAGTTTGAGGTCGTTTATCTCTGGCAGGTATACTATTGTTGACTATCAACGAGAAGGTCTGTTTAAAAATGAACGCTTTATTAATAACTCTTTAGGTAACAGTGATAAAATCAGATTTTCCAACTGGGCGTTTAAAAGTGGTGCGTCTTATAGTATAACCGGTAGGCACTGGGTAGCGGCAAATGCAGCATATATAAATAAGGCACCTGTACTTCAAAATGTCTTTATAAACCCTAGGGAAAGTAATGAATCGGTTCCTAATATTCAAAATGAAAAAATCACAAGTATAGATGCTAACTACTTTCTACGTTTACCAAAACTAACTGGCAGGTTAACTGGTTTTTATACCCGTTTTCAAAATACTACAGATGTTAATTTTTTCTTTGTTGATTCTGGCTTGGGATCAGATTTTGTGCAAGAGGTATTGACAGATTTGGATAAATTACATTTAGGTGTAGAATTAGGTCTAGAGTATCAATTATCAAGTGCGGTTAAACTATCATTGGTAGGATCTGTCGCTAAGCATTTGTATGCTAGTGACCCATTTGTAACTATTAATTTCGATACGGCCGGGGCAAGGGAAGACCTTATAGATATATCTGGTACAAAGTTCCTGGGGCAGTCAAAAATAAAAGGATTTAAATTGGCTCAAGGTCCACAAAAAGCAATGGCTGCAGGTATTGAGTATAGAGATCCAAAATATTGGTGGGTGGCTATGACCGCTAATTATTTAGCTAACAATTATGCAAATATTTCTACGATTACCAGAACACAAAGTTTTCTAATAGACCCAGAAACACAGGTTAGGTTTCCTGATGCAACAGACGAGAATGTGCAACAGCTATTAAAACAAAAATCATTAGATGATTTTTATTTGTTGAACTTGGTAGGTGGCAAGTCATGGTTAAAAAATGGAAAATATGTAAGTGTTTTTGCCAGTGTGAACAATGTTTTTGACACCAGTTTTAGAACTGGTGGTTATGAACAAAGTAGAAATGGAAATTTTGGTCAGTTAAAGCAAGATAATTTAAGTGGTAGTCCGTCTTTTGCGCCAAAATATTGGTACGGATTCGGTAGAACTTATTTTTTAAATTTTGCTTTTAGTTTTTAATAAAGGGTTATAGATGATTATTAAACACCGATTTTTTATAATAATAAGTTGCAGTTGTTTGCTGGTAATTATGTCTTGTGTAAAAGATAGAAATTTTGAAATACTTGATACTCATTGTTTGGATACGCAAATTGAAACTATTGAAATAAGCGATCTAATAAGTCTTTATGCCGGGGAAACTGTTCAAATTCATGAAGATTTGGCAATATATGGCTATGTAGTTTCTTCAGATAAAAAAGGTAATTTCTTTAATGTAATACATTTTCAAGATAAACCTGCCGAGCCTACAGATGGGTTGCAAATTGAATTAGAATTAAGGGATTCACATTTGTTCTTTGATGTAGGGCAAAAAATAGTCATCAAATTAAAAAACCTGTATCTAGGTGAATCTAATGGTGTTTACAAAGTAGGTGGTGTATTTACTTCTTTTGGGAATAGAAGTGTAGGTAGATTACCTAAAAATCAAGTTTTTGAACACGTTCTAACTACATGTGATAATAATTTTGGTATTCAGCCTTTAAAAACAACGATACAAGATCTAAATATGACGATGATCAATACATTAATTATGATTGATGATGTTGAATTTGAAGAAAATGAATTAGGGAAGCCATTTGCTATTGAAGAAGAGGAAACCATAAGAACCCTAATTGATTGCAATGATAATGAATTGTCTTTGAACAATAGTGGTTATGCAGATTTTCAACCTGAAATACTTTCGGATAGAATGGGGTCGGTAACTGGGGTTTTAACTTATAATGACAATGAGTTTCAGCTTATAATTAGAGATTTAAATGATGTAAAATTCGACAAAGACCGTTGTGAAGATTTTGTTGATGAATTTACTTCAGAATTTTTACTCATATCGGAAATTGCCGATCCTGATAATAATTCTGGAGCCCGTTTTATTGAACTCTATAATTCCTCTAGTGAAAGTTTATCATTAAAAGGTTGGACTTTACAACGGTACACGAACAATAGTTTGGAGGTTAGCTCAACAACAGACTTGTCAGGTTTAACTATAGAAGGCAACAATTTTCTGGTTATCTCGCCAAACGCAGACGAGTTTGAAAACGTTTACGGTTTTGCTCCGGATCTTGCGGGAGGTACCAACTCTTCTGCAGATTCAAATGGTGATGATAATATGGTACTTGTGGATCCATTTGGAAGTATAATAGATATATTTGGTATTATAGGTGAAGATGGTAGTAATACCAATCATGAATTTGAAGACGGTAGAGCCCTAAGAAAAGAAGAAGTTATAATGGGTAATACGGTTTTTAATGCAAATGAATGGATAATTTATAATGACACTGGTTTAAATGGCACAATAAATGAAACTCAAAATGCTCCAATGAATTTTACACCTGGTGCAAGATAAATTTAAACGTTATCATTAGAGGCTATGATTTTTTTAATAGCGTCTTCTGTTAAGGGCTTAACTAGGTAATCTTTTACTAATTTATATTTCTTGGCCTTTTCCATAAAACTTGGGCTAATAAAAGAGCTGGTAATATATATTTTGATATGGCCGATTTTATCCATTGGTAGTGCCTCAAATTCCTCTAAAAACGACCAGCCGTCTCTATTTGGCATGTTTAAATCTAAAAAAATAACATCGGGCAAAGTTATATTTTCCACTAATAAGCCCACCAAACCATCAATAGCTTCTTGACCTTCTGAGTAGTATAAGATATTATCACAGAAATCATAGTGCTTTAAAGTGGTCTTTGTGCTTACGGAGAAAAACTCGTCGTCATCAATAATACAACAACTTGAAAATACGCTCATTTAAAATGGTTCAATAAAAAATCTAATATTAGATTTAAGGTTTTAAATATAAATAATTGTTAATGACTAAGTTATGTAAATAACTGGGTGAATTTTCTTTGGAGAAATTAAAGTTCACCCAAATTATTAACAATTAAATTTAAATAAATTAGTACAAATTAGCTTTCCACTGTTGCACCTAAAATTTTAGAAAGATCATCTGGCGTAATTGGTTTTAATATGTAAGTATCTACTTGTTCGTAGTCTTTTACTCTTTCAAGGTCTCTAGGGTCTACTGATGAACTAATGATGTAAATTAAGATTTTCTTTGATCTTTTACTTTTACAGAGTTTAAACTCATCTAAAAATTCCCATCCATTCAAAACAGGCATATTTAAATCTAAAAAGATTACATCTGGCAAAGGTTCGTCTGCCAAACATGTTTTCTTTAAACCGTCAATAGCGTCTTGACCATTGGAGTAGACTATAACGTTTTCTGCGAAATCTACTTCTTTTATGATTCTTTTAGTGCCGTATACAAATATAGGATCATCATCTATAATACAGCATAACTCAACTTTTTTCATAATATCTTAATTATCCTTGGTTCAGTTCAATGAACATGGTTGTACCTTTGTCTACAACACTTTCAATATTTATAGTACCGTTCATAGATTCAATTTGGTTTTTGGTAATAAAAAGTCCTATGCCTTTTGCATCTCTGTGCTTATGGAAAGTTTTATACATACCAAAAATTTTATCTCCATGTCTATTAAGGTCTATACCTTGACCATTATCTATAAAGGTGATTAATATTTTTTCGTTTTTAACTTGTGATTTAATTTTTATAGAAGGTTTTCGGTTGGGAGAGCTATATTTTAGGGCGTTCGTAAGAACATTTAAAAAAATACTTTCTAGATAAGCGGGTACAGCGTTTACAAAGTGCGTTTTTGAAACATCAATATTTAATGTTGTATCCTGTTCTTCCAATAAACCATTAATACTAGTGATAATATGGTTAATGGTATTAAGAACGCTAATACTTTGTAGTTTTTCCAAAGCACCGGTTTTAACCTGTACCACATCATTTAAATGTGTTATGGTTTCAGACAAACTTTTAGAAGCACTGGTGATCATTCTGTTAAGGTTTAACCTTTCTTCCTCATCTTTTTCTTCATTTAAAAATCTTGTCAACATCGTCATATTAGTAGAATGAGAACGTAAATTGTGAGACACAATGTGTGCAAAATTCATTAAGCTTTCATTTTGGCTTTTAGTTACTTCTACTAATGTATTTAGTTTTTTCTCACTCTCGATTCTATTTGAAATGTCCAATACTTGAGAGATGAAATAGGAAATATCCCCATTTATTTTTCTAACTGGGGTTACCGTTAAAATGGCGTAAATAATATTGCCATTCTTGTGCATATATCTTTTTTCCAGTTGGTAACTATCCCTTCTTCCTTTGACTACATCATTTAGAAGAGAAAGGTCGTTATTAAGATCATCTGGGTGAGTTATATCTTGAAAAGTTAATTTTAAAAAATCTTCAGGAGAATATCCTAAACTATTGCAAAGACTGTTGTTTACCTTGATCCAACCTCCATCTGGAGCTACTAATGCCATACCAATTGATGAATGTTCAAAAGTCTCTGAAAATGACTTTGCGCTTCTGGCAAGTTTAAATTCGGCACTTCTGAGCTCTGATATATCCCAATTTGCACCTGTCATCTTAATGGGTTTCCCGTTGATGTCTTTAATGGTCTTGGATAAACCTTTAATGTGTCTTACAGTTCCATTTTTAAATGTAATTCTAAATTCTTCATCAAAATCTTTAATGCCATCTACAGCCTTTTGGGTGGCCGTTAATATCCTTTCTTTATCATCTGGGTGAATAGTATTGGACCAAGCTTCAAATACGCCAGAAAATTCATTTTCGTTAACATCAAAAATGCGGTACATCTCTTTGTCCCAACTTAATTTATTATTTATTAAATCATAATCCCATAAACCAATTTGGGCAGTTTCCGTTGTTATTTTAAGTCTTTCCGTTATTTCTTCATGTGCCAACTGCATTTTTTTGCGCTCATCAATATCTTGAAATGTACCTACAAGTTTTACGGCCTTTCCATTTAGCATTTCCACTTCACCTTTTGCGCAGACCCAAACTTCTTTGCCTGTAGCTGTTATAATAATCAGCTCTGTGTCAAAGGGTGTGCCTTCAGCTATAGCGGTGCTGACTAAATTGGTGATATTCTCTCTATGAATTCCTTTTTTGTAAAAGTTGATACCGTCTTCAAGGTTAGGTTCAAAATCTTCGCTTACTTCATGTATATCTTTAGTTGTTTTGGTCCAATAAACCATACTGCTCTTAAGATCAAGTTCCCAACAACCAATACGGGCAACGTCTTCTGCCTTATGCAATAATTCTATTTCTTTCTTGTAGATGGTTATATCATCTAGAAAAATAACTACACAGTCAATCTTGCTTACATCATTCTTAATGGGTAGAATTTTCCATTTTAACCATTTAATTTCACCGTTGGGTAAAACAAATCTCTCTTCTTCGTTGATATTTTCTTCCCCCTTTAAAGCGTTTTTAAGAGCTGCTTTAAAAGATTCGGGAGTTTCTAGGGTGACTTCAAAAATATGTTTATTGGTCAAATTGGATTCATGTAAACTAAAATCACTTAGCCATTGGTTAGAATAGCTAATATAGTTTAACTTAGTATCCACGATAGCAATTGCATTGGGGGACTCTTTTACAAGAAAGTCAACGGCTAATGTTTTCAAAAGATGTTAATTTAGATTTAAAGGTACATATTTCCATTAAAGTAGGAAAAAATAGTTGTTCAGTAAGAAATTACATCAAATTTTGATGAACTATTGTTTTAATGAATTGAAAAAAATTAAAAGTTATGAACGAGTTTTTTTTTAAGGCCATAAGGGAAGGAAGTATTAATGAGGTGAGGTCAATGTTGGATAAAAACCCGGTACTAGTAAATAGTAAAGATGCAAGAGGTTCTACGCCTTTAATATTGGCTACTTATTATGATGAAATGGAGATAGCTAAGTTGCTATTGGAAAAGGGAGCGAAAATAGATGCTGTAGATGCTTCTGGTAATACGGCATTAATGGGTGTTTGTTTTAAAGGTTTTACTGATATTGCAAAATTATTAATTGAGAAGAAAGCAGAATTGAATGGACGCAATGCAATGGGCGCAACATGTCTTATTTACGCTGCACAATTTAATAGGTTAGAGATTGCAAAACTGTTAATAGCCAATGGAGCAGATAAAACAATTAAGGACAATAGAGGTAATACTGCATTAGATCATGCTAAAACACAAGGATTGACCGCCTTTGTTGATATGCTGGAATAATTTATGGAGGATAAAAAAGATAGTTTGAAAATCGCATTGGTTCAATCATTGCTACATTGGGAAAACCCTGCTGCAAATAGACAAATGTTCAGTGATAAATTTGAACAAATTACCGAGCAAGTAGATCTTATAGTCCTCCCAGAAATGTTTTCAACGGGCTTTACCATGTCTCCAAGTAATATTAGAAAAGAAGAAGGTTCAATAACAGTGCGTTGGATGCAAGAAATGGCATCAATTAAAAATTGTGCCATTGTAGGAAGTATTGTTTTTGAGGAAGATAGCAGCTATTACAACAGGCTTTTCTTTGTAAAACCAGAGGGTAATTTTGAGTCTTATGACAAAAGACACACGTTTACATTGGCTGGTGAAAATGAAAAATATTCAGCGGGTACCGAAAGGTTGATTGTTGAGTACAAGGGTTTTTCCATTTGTCCATTAATATGTTATGATCTTCGTTTTCCTGTTTGGAGCAGAAATACCCAAAACTTTGATATGCTATTGTATACGGCAAATTGGCCGGGTAAACGAATTGCAGCTTGGGATGCGCTGTTAAAAGCAAGAGCAATAGAGAATATGGTGTATTGTATAGGGGTTAACCGTATTGGTACTGATAGTTTGGGGCACCAATACCCTGGTCACTCTAGTATTTATGATCCATTAGGTGAACTTCAGGCTTTTACTAAAGAAGAGGAAATCAAAATAGTAAAAGTTGAAAAATCCAAAGTTGATAGAATCAAGAATAAGCTAAGGTTTTTAGATGATAGAGATGGGTTTAGTCTATTAAATTAAAAGTCTCAATTTTCTCCCAATTCGCCCTTAGCTCAATTAATGCAGGGTAATAACTAATTTTTTCTGGCTGTATTTTTTTCAATAGATTTCCCGTATCCCATTTGCCATTACCGTTTAAATCGAAAATAACACGGGCTTGATATTTGCCAGGGTTTAAGTTGTCAAAAGTATAAACTTGTGGTTCTGTAGCATAAATCTCTCGCTGTAATTCGCCCTTTTCATTGGTAAGCTGCACAATTATGGGGTAAACAATTGAATTGCCGTTTAAATTAAGGGTTAGATTACCATAATCGGCAAGACTCTTTGTTTTAAATGAAAATGCGACAGAGTCATTTGTGGTTTCAAAGAAATCTGTAACTGCCCCGGGTATCAATTCCATTCTATAGTTTTGATCTGGATCAATTTTAAAATCAAAGTTCAACAAATTTCTTAATGAGTCCAGTTTTACATTAACGGCAATTTCAATGGAGTCTTTATCCATTAATTTTATTTTGGTACTATCAAAACGTATTAATGGCGTATTACTTAAAAGGCTAATAGGTTTGTCAAATTCTATATTACCATTCTGGCTCATGGAAATTTTCAAAGAATCGAATACTACTTTTCTACTCTTTACTTTAAAAGTGTCTCTAACCTTTAATTTTTCATTTGTTAAAGTAAAAATTAGGGAGTCCATCTCGTAAGGAGTAAACCAAAAATTTAAGGTGTCTTTATCCCTTTCTTTGGTTATTATGGTCTTAACGGTATCTGGTATTTCCGTTAAAGTGTTAATGCTAATATCAGAGCCTTCACCATAATACCCGAAACTAATTTTATTACTTGCTTCCATTGTAGGTACTGCAACACTATAATCAGGTATTTCCTTAAATAACGTTAGTAAATAAATAGAATCTGTAGGTAAATTGATCGTATCCTTTACAAACGCTATTTTATCTGTTTTTTGATCAAATAGATTGTTGTTGGCAGCATCTTTTACTCCAAATAAGGCATACTTTCCTTCCTTTAAATTATTGAGCTTAAAAATAATAGCGCTATCAAGTGTATTGGTAATGTAGTTTGGAGGTCTCTTATAAATGGTAGAGTCAGTATAACTAGTGTCAATCTTGTATAGCATTACGCTAATAAAGTCATCAGGTTTTTTGTTGAAAGCGTCTTTTACTACTCCTTTAAGCTCTAATGAATCAATGTAGTCACCAGTTGAGAAAACATAGGTAAAAAAAGATTTAGGGTTTTCTTCGTTATTGTCCACAATACCTTGACCAAAATTTAACGTATAGGTGGTATTTGGGGCAAGGGTATCTTTTATGGTAATTTCTACATATTTATTCGCATTACCTATAGGGGAGAGTACCGGTGAGTTTTTTAACGGAGGCGATATAATAAGTTGTTTTTGAATATCTTTCAACTTCACCAATTCATTAAAATAAAGTCTAATTTTTTGACCCTTGAAATTGGTGGTCATGTTAGGCGGTTCTGCCCTAGTAAGTTCAGGGGCTGTAATATCTTTTGGTCCTCCGGTAGGGTTTCCGCGTTGCGCACATTGGTAGGACACCAATATGATGATGAAAACAAATATGAAACCTAAAATTTTTCTGCTCATTAGTGTATTTATCGACCGCAAAGAAACAACATATTTTATAGAAAACTAGTTCTAATGAACAACTGCCATACTTGTGACATAAATGTTTATACCTTCTATATCTTTAAACGTATTGGCACAAATTTCCATGGTTGCGCCCGTTGTAATTACATCGTCAACCAATAATATATTTTTATTGATTAAAAGCTCATGATTTTTTATCTCGTATAAAGATCTGTTGTCATACCATCTGCTTAATCTGTTTTTCTTTGTCTGTGTTTTAGTATTTGCCGTTTTTATCAGCATGTCGTCAGTATAATCAGCGCCAATATGAGTAGCAATTTGTTTGGCAAAAAGTGCTACTTGATTATAACCCCGTTTTTTTAATTTTTTACGGTGCAACGGTACCGGAATTACATAATCTATTTGTAATAAATCTCCTTGTTCTTTTAAGATTAGGCCATGCCAATCACCTAAAAATCTGCCAATACCCTCTTGGTTTTTGTATTTCAATAGATGTATTAGGTTTTTAACAATTCCAATTTCGGTAAAGAATAAGAATGAATTTGCTTTTTTTATGTTAATTCGTCCATAAAAAATACGGTCAACGGCATTTTCTTCGTTAAAAGTATACTCGGTAAGCGGTAATTGATGTCGGCAAGATGTACAGAGAAGAACCTCTCCTCTATATAATCGTGCATTACATCCAAAACATGATATGGGTAAGAGTATGTTGGTAACATCCTTTAGTATATTTGAAATTCTGTTTTGCATCAAACCTTACAGATTACTTAACCTACAGCCCACTTTTTAAATGGACACTCAAGATAACAAATTCAATTATAAAATAATGCTTGCTGCATTTGCTGCCGTAATTATAGCATTGTTAATTGCATTCTACTATAGTTACGCCCAGTCTAACGCCCAAATAGACTTTTTAGAGCAGGAAAAAGCAATTTTGGTAAGAGATCTTACCATAATGAAAGCAGATGTGGATCGTTTGTCCGCAAAGAGCGAAATGAATGAAATAGAGTTGCAAGACTCTAAATTCAAGGTTCAAGAACTTTTGGATTCTGTGGGAAGATTAAATTTTACGGTGCAAAGATTAAGAGAATTCAAAACAGAGCTACGTAGACTAGAATCTAAGAATGATAGTTTAATTTTAAAGAACAATTTTCTTCGTTACAATAACATGTTGCTTACAGATAAATATGATGAGTCTCGCAAGCAAATTGAAAACTTAAGGGCGAACAGTAATTCATTGGCAGAGGCAGAAGCTTTGCAGAGAAGAAAGATATTGGAGCTGAATCAAAAACTAAAAACCAAAAGTTACCTAAAAATGGCAAATGCTGAAGGTAGTGGTTTTAGATTGATAAGAGGTACAAGGCCAACCAAAACAAACAAGGCTTCAATCATAGAAAAATTAAGAGGTTGTGTTACTGTATTGGCAGATGAAAGCGAAGCTGGGAATGAAAAAATTATCTACTTACAATTTTTAGATCCTAATAAACAGATCATAGAAGACAATGCCAATACAATTACAGTAAACGGTAATGTATATAGCAAGAGGGTAGAGTTTGTTTTTCAAGGTATAGACCAGGCGTTATGTGAATCTATAACCATACCCGAAGGCTCTTTAATGGAGGGTAATTATACATTAAATGTCTTCGAGGATGAACGATTGATCACTTCTTCAGAATTTCAATTGAAATAACTATTTTTTTTTTAGGTAATATTCTATTTTTACAGAATGGCAAAGCAAGAAGATGATTTTAAGCGTGTAATATCTCACGCAAAGGAATATGGTTATGTATTCCAATCTAGTGAAATTTATGATGGTTTAAGCGCTGTTTATGATTATGGTCAAAACGGTGTAGAGCTTAAGAAAAATATACGTGACTATTGGTGGAAAGCCATGGTACAGCTCAATGACAATATAGTTGGGCTAGATGCTGCGATTTTTATGCATCCGTTAACTTGGAAAGCATCTGGACATATAGATGCTTTTAATGATCCATTGATAGATAATAAAGATTCTAAAAAGAGATATAGAGCAGATGTTTTAGTTGAGGATTATGTAGCTAAAATTGATGCTAAAATTGAAAAAGAAGTCAAAAAAGCAGAAAAACGCTTTGGAGAGTCTTTCAATAAAGAAAAATTCTTGGAAACTAATCAACGCGTTGTTGATTATCAAGAGCAAGGAAAAACAATTCTAAGTAGATTGGGTAGGTCTTTGCAGTCCGAAGATTTAGCCGATGTTAAAGCTCTTATTGAAGAATTGGATATTGCTTGTCCAATGTCAGGGTCAAAGAACTGGACAGATGTAAAGCAATTCAATTTAATGTTCGGTACAAAGTTAGGAGCCAATGCAGAAAGTGCTATGGACCTATTTCTTAGACCGGAAACTGCCCAAGGTATCTTTGTTAATTTCTTGAATGTTCAAAAATCGGGTCGTATGAAATTGCCTTTTGGTATTGCTCAGACCGGTAAAGCGTTTAGAAATGAAATAGTCGCAAGACAATTCATTTTTAGAATGCGTGAATTTGAACAGATGGAAATGCAATTTTTCATTCAGCCAGGCACTCAGAAAGAATGGTATGAAACCTGGAAAGAAAAAAGAATGAAATGGCATTTATCTCTTGGTATGGGGCAAGATAATTACCGTTTTCATGATCATGAGAAATTGGCTCATTATGCGGATGCAGCTTCAGATATAGAGTTCCGTTTTCCTTTCGGATTTAAAGAGCTTGAGGGTATACACTCTAGAACAGATTTTGATTTAGGCAGTCATGAGAAATTCTCAGGCAAGAAATTGCAGTATTTTGATCATGAGGTTAATAAAAATTACGTTCCTTATGTGTTAGAAACTTCTATTGGTCTTGACAGAATGTTCTTGGCTGTATTTTCAAATTCATTACAGGAAGAAGAATTAGAAAATAATACTACTAGAACTGTTCTTAAATTACCTGCTGTTTTGGCACCTGTTAAAGCTGCAATTTTACCATTGGTCAAAAAAGATGGTTTGCCAGAAGTAGCACAAAAAATTGTAGATGACCTTAAATGGGACTTTAATGTAACCTATGATGAAAAAGACGCGGTAGGTAGACGTTATAGAAGACAAGATGCAAATGGTACTCCATTTTGTATAACAGTAGATCATCAAACTTTAGAGGATCAAACGGTTACCATTAGGCATAGAGATTCTATGGAACAAGAGCGTGTTGCCATATCTTCATTGAACGGTATTATTCATGATGCTGTAGACATGAAAACCTGGTTAAAAAAGATGGAATAGTCTATAAGGTGTAGTTTAATTTTAAGCCACCATAGTAATTGATATTGTTCCCAGGGTAGAAATACCTTGGGGCATTTCCTCCAAATCCACTAGCATTTATCAATACTGATTGTGCGTATTTAGTATCGGTTAAATTATTGATGCCAAAATCTAAACCTATTCTCAGTTGTTCTGATATTTGATTTTTGTATCCTAGTTTTAAGTTCAATAAGTTAAAAGAATCGCTATACAAGGTATTTGCGTCCGTCAACGGAATTTCATCTACATATTGATGCGTAATATTAAAGAATAGTCCATTACCAAAATTGGTTTGTATCCCTGAATTGATTTTGTTTTTTGGTACACCTGTTAAAGCATTATCTGAATAATCTTCATTTGCTTCTTCATCTATAAAGTCTAAGAATTTATGATTGCTGTAAGTGTAGCTGATAAATGGCGATATGGTTATTTTATTGATGACATTAAATCTGTAACTCCAGTCAAGATCAATTCCTTGATGTTTGGTTTTCCCGGCATTTCTACCAATATATTGATTGTCGCCAACACGTTTGGCTACTAATAAATTGTTTATCGGCATTATATAAAAGGCAATTTCAAATCTATTCCTGTCATCTTCACTCTTGTGCTCTATGCCTAATTCATAGTTTGTGCCGGTTTCTTGTACGATGTCCGGATTGATTATTCCATCAGGTGTTAACGTTTCTTCTAAACTAGGATTGGAAAATCCGCGACTAATGTTACCATATAATTGGTAGGTAGGTGTAAATGCGTAGTTAACATCTATACTTGGTAGCAACAAGGCTTTAAAGTTTCTATTTGCGCTGGTATTTAGCTCCCCTGTATTGAACAAGTCCCTAAAATCATATTGGGTTTTGTTGATATTCAGCCCTAACTGTGTGGTAAGTTTGGGTGTAATTGAATAAGAGGCAGTTGCGAAAATGTTTATTTGGTTTCTGAATTCTTTATTTTTTGACTGTTGATCTCCTTGAAGGCTTCCATTGCCTTCATTTTCCTGATATAGATTTTCAAAAGTTTGCCAATTGTATTCGTCTTTGTAAAGCTCACCACCTAAAGTGTAAAAGAGAGCGTTTTCAGATATGTCCAAGTTCCCAGAAAATAATGTCCTAACACCATAACCGTTGGTGAATTCGTCTAAAATATTGAAAGGAGCAGGTTCGTAATGATCCAAGTAAGTGTAAAATAAACTGGTTGTATTCTTAAGGTTAGGGCTAGCGTAGTAAGTGTGCGATAACCCTATAAGACTATAATTGTTGTCTTCATAACCTTGTGATGCTTTCCATGTAAATGCAGCTTGGGTAGGGTCTTCATTAAAATCTTCTTGACTTATAGAGCTTGCTATTTGGGCAGAATAATCTATATGGTTAACTAATAATCCTAGTTCACTCTTTTTAGAAAGTTTAAAGATGGTGTTTAATAAATATCCGTCACGTTCAAATCTGTTATTTTCACGATATCCTTCAACTTCCATATGTCCGTATTGAAATGTCATATAGAAATTATCTTCTGCATGGGTAAATCCTAAGCTGTTTTTAAAAAGTCCGTAAGAACCAATAGTTGTATTGTTTGTAAACTTTGTAGGTTGGTCGCTTAATTGTTTTGTGTTCAATATTATTGCGCCACCGAGGTTGGTTCCAAATCCCGTTCCTTTAGGTCCTTTAATTACTTCAACAGAGGTCAGGTTTTCTAAATCAAAAGCTTCTATTGTGGAAGAACCCGTACCATTTGTAATCGGGATATTGTTGTAGTATAACCTTAATTTATCTGTGCCGTATAAGGTTCTGGATCCAACTCCCCTTATGGTGATTCTATTGGTGTTTAAAGCACCTGAGAGGGCATATAGACCGGACACTTGATTTAAAGAACTTATAAAGTCAACAGGGCTGTAATTGGAAAATGTAGTTTCCCCTATAATTTGAGATGGCACAATGCCAATAGCATTTTTAGCTGTTAGGGTGTCAATTACAATAACTTCGTTTAAACGGGTAATACTATCATTTTCTGTTGTTAGCTGTGCTAAAAGAACTGAGAAGGTTGTAAGAATAAATAGAAGGCTAAAAAGAGTTTTTTTCATAAAAAGATTAAAACTCAAAAGTACCCATTAAAACCTAAAACCTAAAGATAATCCTGCTCTAAACATAAAGTCATCTTGGAAATCTTCTGGGTTAATATTTCTGCCCAAACCTCCGTTTAATTCAATGGTAAATTTTTGACTTCTGGTAGCCCATTTATAACCACCACCCAGACCAAGTGCAATGGTAGAATAGTCATAATTTCTTGTGCCTATATTTTGAGTGTCTACATCGTCATCTCCAGTGTAATATAAACCAAAGACCTCTGCAAAGAGGCCACTTTTTGGTTCAAAACCAAAATAAGCTCTTAAGTTGGGTCCTATACCAAAGTTACCATTGTAATCAGTTGATTTTCCATCAAAATATATTGTTCCTCCTATACTGGTATCTTCATTAATATAATATTCATAGCCAAGTTCAACCGTAGTGGTAATTAAAAACTGACCAATATTCAGTTTAACCTCATGGCTATTATCGTCATTATAATATGCTTGTGCAAAAGAAGATGTTGTTGCAAATATTAGAAGGGTTGTAAAAATGAACTTGTTCATGAATAGATGATTATAATATAAAACAGACTTGTAAGGATACTTTTAAAATGTGAAATTATGATTTTAAAAGAAAGTATACACCTTTAATCTACAACTCTTTTTTATTTTTAGGTCAAAATTTAGATACATGAAAATCATATCCTACAATGTAAATGGTATTAGGGCGGCAATAAGAAAAGGTTTTTTGGATTGGTTGGTTGCAGTTTCGCCAGATGTTGTTTGTCTGCAGGAAATAAAGGCAAATGAAGAGCAGTTGGATCTTTCATTGTTTGAAAAAGCGGGATATAAATATAATTATTGGTATAGTGCACAAAAAAAAGGATATAGCGGAGTGGCAATTCTTTCAAAAACAAAACCAGATGCTGTAGTATTTGGTACCGGTATAGAGTATATGGATTTTGAGGGTAGAAATATTAGAGCGGATTTTGGTGAAGTATCAATTATGAGCATGTATTTACCTTCTGGTACCAACATTGAAAGATTGGAGCACAAGTTGATGTATATGGCAGATTTTAGACAATATGTTGATGGACTTAAAAAAACCAATCCTAATCTTATTGTGTTGGGAGATTATAATATATGTCATGAAGCTAGGGATATTCATAACCCTGTAGGACTTAAAAATGTTTCTGGTTTTTTACCAGTTGAGAGAGAATGGATAGGGGATTTTATAGACAGTGGTTTTGTAGATAGTTTCAGGGAGTTTAATTCTGAGCCAGATAATTATACATGGTGGAGTTATAGGGCAAATGCCAGAAACAACAATAAAGGTTGGCGTTTAGACTATGCCATGGTGGCTTCTACATTGAAAGAAAGGTTGTTGAGGTCCGTTATATTATCAGAAGCCAAACATAGTGATCACTGTCCAATTTTAATTGAGTTAGATAGTTGATCATATAGATGCGTTCACCCTTAATATATTTAGTAGTTTTGTAATTCTCGAAAGCAATTAAAAGAGTTGGATGATCTATACCAAATTACCGCACACTGAAATTGAAGTAAGTAAAATTTGTTTAGGTACAATGACCTGGGGAAACCAGAATACCGAAGAAGAAGGTCATGAGCAAATAAATTATGCACTGGATAAGGGAATTAATTTTTTGGATACTGCAGAGTTGTATCCCGTACCTGCACATAAAGATAGATATGCCGATACCGAGAGGGTCATAGGTAATTGGTTCAAAAAAAATGGTAACAGAGAAGATATTGTACTTGCGTCTAAAATTGCCGGAAAAGCAGAAATGACAAAGTTCATTCGTACTACAGGATTTACCAGAGAGGCCATAATTGAAGCTGTTGAAGGTAGTTTAACTAGATTGCAAACAGATTATATTGACCTATATCAATTACATTGGCCAGATAGAAATACCAATTACTTTGGACAAAGGGGGTACAAACATGATATTTCTGACCATTGGGAAGATAATATTCATCAGGTTTTGGAGACCATGCGCGATTTAATTCGTGAGGGGAAAATTAAGCACGTAGGTTTGTCAAATGAAACGCCATGGGGAACCATGCGTTTTTTAGAAGAAAGTAAGGTACATGTTACTTTGCCAAGAACTATAACGGTACAAAACCCTTATAGTTTACTGAACAGATTGTTTGAAGTGGGAATGTCGGAAATAGCCATGAGAGAGCAAGTTGGGCTATTGGCGTATTCGCCAATGGGTTTCGGTGCTCTGAGTGGTAAATATTTGGGTGATAGAATGCCGGAAGGGTCAAGATTAAGCCTGTTTCCCCAGTACAATAGATATATTGGAGATACGGCTGTTGAGGCTACCAAAAAGTATTATGAACTTGCTCAGGCCAACGGTTTAACTTTAGCGCAAATGGCATTGGCCTTTGTGAATACAAGACCATTTGTTACCAGTACAATTATAGGTGCAACAAATTTAAGGCAGCTAGAAGAAAATATTGGCAGTATAGACGTTACTCTTTCTGATGATGTTCTTAAAGAAATAGAAGCCATACACGGTTCAATTCCAAATCCGGCTCCATAATATGAACAATATAATATTCTTTAAAATCGGCTTTGGACAAATAGTAGTTATTGTTGCCGTTGTGATAATTATAATGGTCTTGGCTAGAATAATGAGAGATAAACGTTAACCAAATAAATTACCGGCAACTTCTTCAATTTTAGAAGCCAATAGAATTCTTATTTTGGTTGATTTAAGGCCTATTTTATTATTTTTTGAAATAATAATTGTTTCATAGCCTAGTTTTTCTGCTTCAAGAATTCGTTGTTCAACTCTTTGTACAGGTCTAATTTCACCTGCAAGCCCAATTTCTGCAGCAAAACAAATGCCTTTGTCAATAGGTATGTCTTCATTGCTCGACAAAATTGCGGCGATAACTGCCAAATCAATAGCAGGGTCGTCTACGGATATGCCACCGGTAATATTCAAGAAAACATCTTTTGCACCTAGTTTGAAGCCAGCACGTTTTTCTAAAACGGCCAAGAGCATGTTTAGTCTTTTAACATTATAGCCCGTAGTTGAACGTTGAGGTGTTCCATAAACCGCGGTACTTACCAAAGCTTGAATTTCTATAAGCAGTGGCCGCATGCCTTCAACGGTAGCTGCAATGGCAGTACCACTTAAACCATCATCATTTTTGGATATTAATACCTCTGACGGATTGTTGACTTCTCTTAGGCCACTACCTTGCATTTCGTAAATACCAAGTTCCGCTGTGGATCCAAATCTATTTTTTAGTGACCTTAGAATTCTGTAAACATAATTACGGTCACCTTCAAATTGAAGAACGGTATCAACCATATGCTCTAAAATCTTTGGTCCGGCAATAGAACCGTCTTTTGTAATATGCCCAATTAAAATGACAGGTGTATTGGTCTCTTTGGCAAATTTTATAAGTTCCGCAGTGCATTCCCTAATTTGAGAAATACTTCCGGCAGCAGATTCAATATAATCGGAGTGCAGCGTTTGTATAGAATCAATGACTACAATATCTGGTTCTGTAGCTTCAATTTGCTTAAATATATTTTGAGTTTTGGTTTCTGTAAGTATAAAACAGGTTTCACTGTTCGGGTGAATTCTGTCAGCACGCATTTTAATTTGTTTTTGGCTTTCTTCGCCTGAAACATATAACGTTTTATACGGTAGTTTTAAGGCAATTTGAAGCAGTAGTGTGCTCTTTCCTACACCAGGTTCCCCACCTAAGAGCACCAATGCTCCAGGTACTAATCCGCCACCAAGAACTCTATTGAATTCAAGATCAAAAGTATTTAAACGAACTTCTTTTTCAATACTAATTTCATTGACCAAAAGAGGTTTTGAAACTCTTTTTGAGCTTTGTGAAGGGGTTTTCCAACTAGATTTTTCTTCTTTTTGTACAACCTCTTCAACAACAGTGTTCCATTGTTTGCAAGCAGAACATTGCCCTACCCATTTTGCATATTGGGTGCCGCAATTTTGACAAAAAAAGGCAGTTTTTGTTTTGGCCATCTTTAGTATTTAAAAAGTGGCTAAAGGTAGCAAGAAGTTTGAGATGAGTAAATTCTTAAATCAAATTTAGAATCAATTTTTACTCGACCTTTCTTTTTTAAAAGCGCTAAAAGCTAGAAAAAATGATGCCCATGCCATGAAAAGGGCAATTCCGTTATACGCCAGATTAAATTCTCCTTTTAATCCAAAGTAAGTAAAGAGCACTCCGGAGAACACGAAGTACATTGCGTCAATTTTAATCATAATTAAGTAGGTTAGGCTAATTTGGGACTAGCCGTTTATTAATTCTGTTTAAAAACCAAAATCGGCTTTCAGTGCATCCATTTTCTCAAGGGCCATTTCTTTAGTTAAAAAATCTATTTCTTCCATTTGAAAAGATTTCTCAAATGTTCTTAATGCTTTCTTGGGTTCGCCCAGTTGTTCATAATACTCAGCCTCAAAATAAAAACCTAGCATAGTCTCTGGGTATTCTTTTTTACAAAGATCAGATAATGGTTTTAACGATTCAAAATCTTCTTTTTTTCTAGAAGCGGCATAAATTGCCATGATGTCATTTAATTCTACAGGTTTGCTAAAACCAAACATATCAACTATACCTTGGTATTTGTTTTCAAGATAATTGTAAACAGGCTCTTCACTGGTAAGAATTTGTGTTTTATATTCTTTTGGACTTATGGGTTTGAACATGCCAAAAATATTGTCAAATGCTTTCCCTATACCGTAGGTAGCTACAGAAATATGATCTGCGTTGGTATATTCATCAAAGAAATAATGTAGAGACTCTTTATCAATGGCTTTTATATCATTGTTCATGCCCAAAATTCTTTGCCTGTCATTACTCTCTTCCCCTTCAACGATCAATTGGTAAAAAATCTGATTGTCAAAAGTACCTAATCTCATAGGTAGCCTGCTTTCCATTTCTGGTGCTAGTGTTGGAGAAATACTAACATAACCGTCAAAAATAGAATTATCTTTAAATAACCAATAATTCATAAAATTTGCGGTGATATCATATCCTACTATCATTTTAAAGGGAGCGGTACTATAGTTAAGGTCTAGATAGGGTATTAGCTCCATGCCTATGAATTCGTAGAAGCTTTTGCCTTTTTCGGATGGTAGTCCGTTTTCGGGGTCAAAAGCACAATCTTCATATCTTAGATCGTTTTTGCTTTGGTCAATACCTACAACAATACTTTGCGGCATACCATGAAATCTACTGTAAAATTTGGATGTTGCTACAACTTGTTCAAAAAGGTACTCGCCATCAAGTACAATGATTATAGGGTATTTTTTGGTTTCATCTAAATTTTCTGGAAAGTAGTAATGTACATCTCTTCGCTCTTGCAGTTTAAAAGATTCAAAAATTTCTTGGGTCACTTGTGCATAAGAGGTGTAACCAAATAATAGTGCGAAAAAAAAGTATAGATAACGCATAAGGGGTAATTGATTAGATCTAAAACTTACTTGCTTCTGTTCAATAACGGTAATAGAAGAAAAGATATTGCACCAAAAACAACTATCATTAAAGTCTGTGCGATCCAAATGATCCAACCAAAGGCATCTCCAGATACAGAACTTATTCCAAAGATGGCCAAAGCACTACTTACTGCTATTGGATAAAGTCCTATACCACCGTTTGTTGTTGCCATTGCAAAGGCTCCAGCAACGAAGGCTACCAATAGTTGACTTAGTGTCAGGGAAATGGTTTCTGGCACGGTAAATTTAATAATCCAAAGCATGCCGATATAACAGCCCCAAATAAAAAATGTATGCAGAATGAACAGCCATTTATTTTTCATTTTAAAAATGCTGAACACGCCATCAAGTAATCCTTTTACAAAGGTTTTAATTTTATTGGCTATGGCACTATTAGATTTTTTAATGAAAA
This sequence comes from Maribacter dokdonensis DSW-8, assembly GCF_001447995.1. Lineage (NCBI taxonomy): Bacteria > Pseudomonadati > Bacteroidota > Flavobacteriia > Flavobacteriales > Flavobacteriaceae > Maribacter > Maribacter dokdonensis. The sequence continues at coordinate 647,479 of NZ_LDPE01000002.1, forward strand.
ATATAAACAGCAAGAACAGGGCTGCGCCTAGCAATGCCATAAGTATTAGGGTGGTTGCGTTAAAACCACGTTCTTGTAGAAGTCCTAAAATGATATCTGTTTGAAGAAAAAATGCTATAGTAACTACTAAAAGCAGCATTATTACGTCTATAACCCTTTCTGTAACGATAGTGCCAAAGCCTTTTTCAAAAGGAACATTTTCGTAAGTGGTCAATGCGGTTGCCCTTAAGATTTCTCCTGTTCTGGGTATACCAAGGTTGGCAAAATAAGAGGTTAGAATTATTAGAATATTGTTTAAAAGCTTGGGCTTATACCCTAAAGGTTCTAAAAGGTAATTCCATCTGATAGCTCTGGAAACATGACCAAGAATGCCCAATAATACCGAAAGGAATACATAAAGCGGATTGGCTTCTTTAATATAAAATAGAATTTCCTTTCTATTCTCAGGTGTAGTAGAATTGTAAGAGTACCAAACCAAAAAAACTCCCAAGGCAATTGGGAGTATAATTTTAAGATTTTTTTTCAGAGTGTCGGTCAACTTCTAAGTTAATAGGTTGTTTTCTTCATTAGGGAAAACTAAAGAAGGGTTAAATTTCTTTGCATCTTCAATATCCATCCAAGTATAGGAAATTAAAATTAAAACATCACCAACGGCGACTTTTCTTGCGGCGGCACCATTTAAGGTTATCTCACCGCTTTTTCTTGGACCGGGAATAATGTAGGTCTCTAATCTTTCACCATTATTGTTATTGACAATCTGAACCTTTTCACCACGAATAAAATTAGCGGCATCCATTAAATCTTCATCAATTGTAATACTGCCAACATAATTAAGATCGGCACCGGTAACTTTTACACGGTGTATTTTAGATTTAACTACTTCTACTTGCATAACTTCAATTAATTTAGGGCTATGTTATCTATTAACCTTACGTTCTCTACGTAAACGGCAATAAAGGCCCTGTATTTTAAATTATTTGTTTTTTCAATTATGGGTGTTAGGGTTTCGACATCGGTTATATCAAAATACTCAAGTTCAAAATCATTCGTTCTTTTAAACTCATTAACTACCCATTCTTTAATACTCAGAGCATTATCCGTGCCAAATTTGATTTTGGCAGCCTTTAAGGTTTCGTAAATGAATGCTGCTTTTAGTCGTGTTTCTTTGCTTAACCTTTCGTTTCTAGAACTCATGGCCAACCCATGATCTTCTCTGACAATTTCACAACCAATTATTTCAACCGGTATTTGTCTTATTTCGGTAAGTTTCTGTATAATACGTAGTTGTTGAAAATCCTTTTCACCAAAGTACGCCCTAGTAGGGTGTACTACAATAAGCAATTCTTCTACAATGGTGCCTACACCGTTAAAATGATCATCTCTAAATTCCCCTTCCATGACTTTGTCCAAACCCTCAAAATCGTAAATTTTTGGAACAACGGTTTTAGGATATATTTCAGAGACTTCCGGCGTAAATACAATGATGTCTTCAGATATTTCGGAAATTAAATGTAAATCAGCATCTAAAGTCTTAGGGTACTTGTTTAAATCTTCTAAATTATTGAACTGTGTAGGATTTACAAAAATACTGACTACGACTTTATCATTCTCTTCAACAGCTTTCCTTATTAAAGATGCATGCCCTTGATGTAGCGCTCCCATGGTAGGTACAAGACCTAAATTTAGGCTGCTGCCAAGTTTATTAAGTTTTTCCGTAAGTACTTTTTTCGTCTTTATTACCTGCATTGAAAATTGCATTAGCGAGCAAACTTACTATAATTACTGCTAATCTCTATATTTTTTGTAATTTTGCGGTTACGTTCCAGTGAAAAATAAAATATAACCTTTATGAATGGTAAAAAGATATTGTTTGTATCTTCTGAATTAGTTCCTTACTTACCCGAAAACGAAGTTTCCTTAATGTCTTATGAAGCACCTAGAATGGTCAACAGCAATGGTGGCCAGATTAGAATATTCATGCCTAGATATGGAAACATCAATGAAAGAAGACATCAGTTACATGAAGTAATTAGACTTTCTGGAATGAATTTGGTCATTAATGATATGGATATGCCATTGATCATTAAAGTGGCATCTATTCCAAAGGAAAGAATTCAGGTTTACTTTATTGATAACGAAGAGTACTTTAAGCGAAAAGCAACCTTTACGGATAAACAAGGAAACTTATTTCCGGATAACGACCAACGTGCAATATTTTTTGCAAAAGGTGTTATGGAAACCGTGAAAAAATTGAATTGGTCACCAGATATTATACATGTTCACGGTTGGATGGCGAGTTTATTGCCGTTGTACTTGAAAAAGTATTATGCTGATGAGCCACTTTTTGCTGACAGTAAAATTGTATTGTCGGTATACGGTAAAACATTTGAAGGTGCCTTGGATAAGGATATGATCAAAAGAATTTCTTTTGATGGTATACCTGAAGAGGAAATTGCTTCATTAGGTGAACCTACCTATAATAATTTGTTAAAGGTGGCTGTTGATTACTCCGATGCTGTTATTTTAGCTTCGGAAGATATTCCAGATGAATTGGAAAGCCACATTACCAACCAAGAAAAACCAGTGTTGCCATATGTCCCTGTTCAAGAATTTGAAGAGGCTTATGCAAATTTTTATAACACCGAAGTTTTAAAATAATCTGAATGAATTTTATTGCTAAGTCCGCTTTCCCTAAGTTTTTGGGATTGTTTTTGATATTGGGTCTATTGGTGTCTTGCGAGCAAGATTTAACTACTATAGGCTCTGGAGTAGTTGGTAATGAGCCATTTGCTACGGGTATAGAGGTTTATGATGTTTTTGCTTATAATAAAAATATAGAAGCGGTACAGACCAATAAATTAGCAGTTTATCAATTGGGTACGTATAACGATCCGGTTTATGGTAGAACAGAAGCTTCTGTAACATCGCAAATATTTCTTAGTACGGCGAATCCTTCCTTCGGTAGTTTTTCGCAAGATAAAGAGGATAGGGCGGGTACTGCAGATGAAGCAATAACTACGGTTCAGGAAAATGAGACCGTTGAAGAAGTTTATTTATATATACCTTTTTTAACAAATTCATTGGATACTGATGGAGATGGTGTTGCCGATGAGTATGATGCCGAGCCAGAAAATAGTGATAATGATAATGATGGTGATGGGGTTTCCAATATTATAGAAACTGCATCGAATACAGATCCCTTAGATGACACAAGCGTAGATGCTGATCGAGATGGTCTTAATGATCCGGACGGCGCTACTATATTTGCCGACAATTTTGCGGAAAAGGTAGAATTGGATAGTATTTATATTAATGGAGTAAATTATGATGATGTAGCAAAGTCTCCATTACCAAAATTTAATCTAAAGGTAGAGCGTTCAACCTTCTTTTTAAGAGATCTAGATCCAAATGCCAGTTTTCAGGAAGCACAACAGTATTATTCTAATCAGGTGTTTTCACCGGATTTTGTTACAGGCGATCCATTATTCCAAGGGGATGTAGAAATTATTGATGAGGAGATTTTAATTCGGAATGAAGATGATGAGTCTACTGAAGATGTGGATGAGTCACAAACTTTTACAAAATTGCCACCGGGAATAAGGGTAGCATTGGACAATGATTTTTTTCAGGAAAATATTTTGGATAAAGAGGGTAGTTCAGAATTGATCAGTCAATCAAATTTTACTGAATTTATTCGTGGGCTTCATTTTTCAATTGTTGATAGTGATGGTAATGATGTTCTTTTTATGTTCGATTTAAGAAGCTCAAATATTACTATGACGTATAGTTATACAAACTATGATACCAATGGTACAACTGATGATACAAGTGATGATAACCCAAATAATATTTTAGAAAGAGATTTTACCTTTTCATTTTTAACACAGAATACATCTACAGGTGTTATCTCTGGAAATGCGGTGAACACTATAATTACAGAGAATTATGGTCCTCAAATATTAGAGAGTTTAGATACCGGTGAAAATGCATCAAGAATATATTTAAAAGGAGGTCCCGGTACTTATGCTGAAATTAATTTATTTGAAGAGGATGGTGGTGAAAATATTTTAGAGCAAATTAGAAGTGAGAATTGGGTGATAAATGAAGCAAATTTGGTTTTTTATATTGATAGGGATCAATTAGATGCAGTGGGTAGTACTTTAGAGCCTCCAAGACTTTATCTGTACAATGCCGAAAATAAATTTCCCTTAATTGATACGTCAAGTGATCAGGCTTTAGCTGTAGCTGGTACTCCAAATTTATTTAGTTTTTACCCGAATTATGATGGAGTAATTCAAAAAACGAACGGGAAAGGGGTGCTTTATTCTGTGAAAATTACCGATCATATCAATGATATGGTAGTGAGAGATTCAACAAATGCTACACTTGGTTTAACATTGTCAACCAATATTCAGAATTGGAATATATCCGATGCAAAGGTTACCAATGGTGAAGAAGAATTACCTATTACTTCTACGGTTACACCTTTGGGTACAATTTTGTATGGCGGTAATTTAGAGACTACCGATCCAAATTTTGATAAGCGTTTAAAATTAGAAATCATCTACACCAAGGCAAATTAATAGGTTGTTCTAGTTATTTTTGTCATTATTTTGGATGTTGACATACCACTTATACATAATTTACGTTGTCTACACTAAATGGTTTAAGTCTATTGGCGCAATTATTTAATTTTGTTGCCTTAGGATTTGAACTCAAAATACTCAAATAAAAATTAATATGTGCGGAATTGTTGGTTACATAGGACATAGGGAAGCGTTTCCTATAATAATAAAAGGACTTCAGAGATTAGAATATCGTGGCTATGATAGTGCTGGTATTGCATTATATGATGGTAGTCAAATTAACCTTTCGAAAACGAAAGGTAAAGTAGAAGATTTACAGAATAAGGCAAAAGAAATTTCTCAAGCTGGAAAAATAGGTATAGGTCATACACGTTGGGCAACACATGGTGTTCCTAATGATGTAAACTCGCACCCGCATTATTCCAATTCCGGAGATTTGGTCATCATACATAATGGTATCATAGAAAATTATGAGGCTATTAAACAAGAGTTGACCAAACGTGGGTATACCTTTCAATCGGATACTGATACCGAAGTACTTGTTAATTTAATAGAGGAGGTTAAAAAAACCGAAGATGTTAAATTAGGAAAAGCTGTACAAATAGCACTTAATCAAGTAGTGGGAGCATATGCTATTGCTGTATTTGATAAAAGAAAACCAGACGAAATAGTTGTAGCTAAATTGGGAAGTCCATTAGCGATAGGTATTGGTGAAGATGAATTTTTTATTGCTTCAGATGCTTCACCATTTATAGAATTTACTAATAATGCTGTTTATCTTGAAGATGAGGAAATGGCTATTATTAGACTTGGGAAAGAAATAAAACTTAGAAAAATTAAGGATGATGCCGTTGCCTATCCTAGAATTTTAGAGCTTCAAATGAATCTCGAAGAAATAGAGAAAGGTGGTTATGATCACTTTATGCTAAAAGAGATTTATGAGCAGCCAAGAGCTATAAAGGATACATACAGAGGGCGTTTGTTAGCAGATCAAGGTCTGATTAGAATGGCGGGAATTGATCTTAATATGGAAAAATTCTTAAATGCTAACAGAATTATAATAGTTGCGTGTGGTACTTCTTGGCATGCTGGTTTAGTGGCGGAATATATATTTGAGGACTTAGCAAGAATTCCTGTTGAAGTGGAATATGCTTCAGAATTTAGGTATAGAAATCCGGTAATTACCGATAAGGATGTTCTAATTGCAATTTCACAATCTGGAGAAACAGCAGATACCCTAGCGGCCATTAAATTGGCGAAGGAACGTGGTGCTTTTGTATTCGGTGTATGTAATGTAGTAGGGTCTTCTATCGCAAGAGAGACAGATGCTGGTGCTTATACTCATGCCGGACCGGAGATAGGAGTTGCTTCTACCAAGGCTTTTACTACTCAAATTACGGTATTGACACTCATGGCCCTAAAGTTGGCAAAAGCTAAAGGCGTTTTTTCAGAGTCTAAATACCACGAATATTTAACTGAGTTGGAAACAATTCCTACAAAGGTTGAAAAATCCTTGGAATCAAATACATTGATCGAAATAATATCCGATGTATATAAAGACTCAACTAATTGTCTTTATTTAGGAAGGGGATATAACTTTCCAGTGGCTTTAGAAGGTGCGTTAAAATTAAAGGAAATTAGTTACATTCATGCGGAGGGTTATCCAGCGGCTGAAATGAAACATGGCCCAATAGCCTTAATAGATGAGCATATGCCAGTTTTTGTAATTGCGACCAAAAAAGGTCACTATGAAAAGGTGGTTAGTAATATCCAGGAAATAAAATCTAGAAAAGGTAAAATAATAGCTATTGTTACTGAGGGTGATGAGCAGGTAAAAGAGTTGGCCGATCATGTAATTGAAGTGCCAGAAACTTTAGAGAGTTTAACACCATTATTGACTACGATACCTTTGCAATTGCTGTCGTATCATATTGCAGTAATGAGAGGTTGTAATGTTGATCAACCAAGAAACCTTGCCAAATCTGTAACGGTGGAATAAAAGAAAATTATAATAATTTAAAAAAGGGGTGTGATCGCAATCACACCCCTTTTTTTGTTCAGTCAAATAATAAATTTGGTAGATTAAGTTGATTTTTAGTTGATTGCAAAAGAAAAGTTAATTGCGTTTTTACTAGTAAAACAGCTATATAATTATTAAAATAATACTATGCATGCATAATTTTTTTCAAATTACTATTATTGGTATAAAATAATCTGTATCTTAACCCACAACTAATTTTAAACTATAATTAAGAATGAGAGCAATACTACTTTTAGCATTGATGATTATGGGAACCTTTACGTATTCCCAAACTAATATCAGTGGTAATGTTGTTGACCAAGACAACGTGCCTATCCCCGGGGCCAATATTGTTATTGTTGGCAAAACCATTGGGACTGTAACAGATTTTGATGGTAATTTTAATTTGGCTACATCAGAAGTGCCACCTTTCAAAATAGAAATATCAAGTATTGGTTATACAAGTAGTACAGAAGATATTACTAGTGCAAACCAAACTATTACTGTAGTTTTAAATGAATCTCAGACCTTTTTGGATGAGGTAGTCATATCTGCTTCAAGAACTCCTGAGCGTATTTTTGAATCTCCAGTTACGGTAGAGCGAATTGGTATTTCAGAAATAAAGAATACCACGGCTGCCGATTTTTATGGTGGCCTTGAAAATCTTAAAGGTGTAGACGTTAACACAAACAGTTTAACATTTAAATCGGTTAACACCAGGGGTTTTGCATCTTTTGCCAATACACGTTTTATGCAACTGGTAGATGGTATGGACAACTCTACACCGGCATTGAATTTCCCTATTGGTAATTTAGTTGGTCTTATAGAACCAGATGTGTTAAGTGTTGAATTGTTGCCTGGGGCATCATCTGCACTATATGGGGCAAATGCATTTAATGGAATTTTATTTATGCGAAGTAAAAGCCCTTTTGACTATGAAGGTATCAGTGTATCTATTAAGCAAGGTATTACTTCTCAACAAGCTTCGGGAGATAATTCTTATACTGATTTTGGTATTAGGGCTGCACATAAGTTCAGCGATAAGTTTGCGGCTAAGGTTAATTTTGGTTACTTAAAAGGTACGGACTGGGCTGCCAATAATACAGATGATAGAAACACTGTTGGTGGTACGCGTGATAACCTAAACTATGACGGTATTAACGTTTATGGTGACGAGGTTGCTACCAATATTAAAGAGGTTGCACTTACGCTAGAGGGCTTAGGTGTTTTACCTTCTGGGGCAAATGCTTTGGTGCCTTCTGAAATTGTTAGTAGAACCGGGTATAATGAAAGTGATCTTACCAATTACAATGCAGAAAGTATTAAAGCGGATTGGGGCTTGTATTATAGACCCATTGAAGATAATAGTTTAGAAATTTCTTATGTAGGTAAAGTGGGTACAGGTAATACTATTTATCAAGGTACTAATAGATATAATATTGCTGGTTTCTTTCAAGAACAACATAAATTGGAAATCAAAAATGATAACTTTTTTGTAAGGGGTTATGTAGTTGGTGATAAAGCTGGTGATTCTTATGATATGGTTTTTACCGGAATTAATATTAACAGAGCATGGAAAGATGATAATACATGGTTTGGTGAATATACGGGTGCATATGTACAGGCAACATTGGCAGGTGCTACTGATCAGCAGGCACATGCTGCTGCAAGGGCACAAGCTGAATCTGGTAGACTATTGCCAGGTACGCCAGAGTTCGAAGCTGCATTTAATAGGGTAATAAAGGATCCGGATTTAAGTGTAGGGTCACAATTCTATGATCAATCTAAATACTACCATGCTGACGCCAATTATAACTTTAGTCATTTAATTGATTGGGCGGAAATACAAGTTGGTGGTTCCTTTAGAGAATATAGTTTAAATTCTTTAGGTACTATTTATACAGATTCAGAGGAAGACGGACCTATTGATTATTCAGAATTCGGAATTTATTCACAGGTTCAAAAGACTTTGCCTATGGCAGGAGAAAAAAGTTTAAAACTAACGGGGTCTATCAGGTATGATAAATCTGAGTTTTTTGATGGTTTTTATTCTCCAAGATTGTCTGCAGGTTATACATTGAACAGAAATCATAATATAAGAGCGTCTGCTCAAACAGGATTTAGAAATCCTACTACTCAGGATCTGTTTATTGGTTTGGATGCCGGTAGAGCAATTTTAGTTGGTTCTGCACCTGATAATTTAGAGCAATATTCAAGAAATTTTGATGTTAGTGCAACAGGTCAGTTGTTAGGTCAACCTTCGTCGGTTACACAAACTGGTGCAGCTGCATATAATAATTCTTACTCCGCAGCTTCTGCCACCGCTTTGGCTGAGACAGGTGACCCTTCGGTTCTTGAAGTTGCAAATCCAGATTTAGTGAAGCCAGAAAAAGTAACTTCTTTTGAAATCGGGTATAGAGGTAAGGTCGATAAATTAGTTATTGATTTTAGTACCTACTATAACAGCTATCAAGATTTCATCTCTCAAGAGGTAGTTGTTGCTCCTTACTATGGAGAAGTTGGTGATGGCGGACTTTCAGTTGCGGCAATAGCTAATGGAGATTTCCAGGCATATAGTACATACACCAATACTGATGCTAATGTTAATTCTTATGGAGCATCTATTGGTCTTGATGTTAAGGTGTTGGGTAATTTTGATTTAGGTGGTAGTTATACATTTACAAAACTGGATTTTGATCGTGAAGCCAATCCAGATGTAATGCTGAACTTCAATACTCCAGAACACAAGTTCAAAGCTTCTTTTGGTAATAAGGAACTTTTTGAAAATTTCGGGTTTAATGTGTCCTATAGATTTAGCGATGATTATTTCTGGGAAGCTACTTTTGGTAATGGTGTAATCCCTGAATTTCATGTAGTTGATGCGCAAATTAACTATGAAGTTCCAAGTATAAAATCTTCTTTCAAATTAGGGGGTACAAACCTAACGGGTAAAGAATATAACACTGCGTTCGGTACGGGTCTTATTGGGTCTATGTACTATGTTTCTTGGACAATTAACAACTAATTAAAATCAAAAGTTGAAATGAAAAACTTAAAATATTTATATATTTCTTTAGGTGTCTTGGCTTTTACGGCTTGTAACGACCCAGAAGATGTTGATTTAGAACCAGAGGTCATTGTAGAGGAATTGCCCGCGTTAACTGCTGGTTCTGCAGATTTCTCTAATTATGTTTCATTAGGTAACTCTTTAACGGCAGGTTTTACAGATGGAGCTTTATTTCAAGCTAGTCAGACATTGTCTATGCCCAATCTGTTATCGCAAAAATTTAGCCTTGCAGGTGGGGGTAGTTTTAGTCAACCTTTAACCAATGATAATATTGGTGGTCTTGCACTTGCGGGTACTAGAATACAAGATCCTAGACTAGTATTTGGTGGAGCGGGTCCCGTTTCTTTAGAATCTTTAATTGGGGATGTAACCGTTACCACGGATATTGCTTTAAATAACCCAACAGGACCTTTTAATAACCTAGGGGTGCCTGGTGCAAAAAGTTTTCATTTGTTAGCGCCGGGATATGGTAATATAGCTAACGTACAATTAGGTCTTGCTAATCCTTATTTTGTAAGAATGACCGGTGCAACGCCAGATATTAGCGTTTTAGAAATGGCAGTTGGTCAGTCCCCTAGTTTTTTCTCTTTATGGATAGGTAATAATGATGTATTAGGATATGCCACTACAGGAGGTGATGGAACAGATCCTATTACACCTATTTCCGGTGCGCCAGGTCAAGGTTTTGATGGTAGTTATGGAGCTTTGATCGCAACGTTAACTGCAGGTGGTGCTCAAGGGGTCGTTGCCAACATTCCTAATGTTACAGATGTGCCTCATTTTACAACAGTGCCACATAACCCATTAGATCCTACCAATCCAGATTTTGGAGATCAAATTGCTACTTTAAATGGCATTTTTGGGCAATTGAATCAAGTGTATGCTTTCTTGGGTGTGCCAGAGCGCTCCATAGAATTTTCCACAACCGCGGCAAGTGAAGTCGTAATAAGAGATGAAACCTTGACCGATTTGTCAGCTCAAATAGCTGGTGTACTTAGTGCAAGTCCTACATTTCCGGCTTTTGTACAATCTTTTGGACTGCCGGTAGAAGCTGCGCCTTTAGTGGCGGGGTTATTGGGTAGTACTTATGGGCAAACCAGAGAAGCAACTGCAGATGATTTGTTCGTATTACCAAGCTCTTCTATTATAGGAACGGTAAATACAGAATCCGTTGCTGCTCTTATGGCTGCAGGTTTACCACAGACATTGGCAGGTCAGTTTTCAGTAGAAGGTATTTCATTGCCTTTAGAAGATAAATGGGTGTTGATTCCTAGTGAGCAAGAAGAAATTGCCGTGGCTACAGCGGCTTTTAATCAAATTATAGAAGCTACGGCTAATCAAGCAGGTTTAGCTCTGGTTGATGCAAATGGACTATTGAACCAATTGGCGAATGGAGGAATAACAAGTGGTGATTTTACATTAACCTCAAATTTGGTAACTGGTAGCGCATTCTCTTTAGATGGTATACATCCAACCGCAAGAGGATATGCATTGTTGGCTAATGAATTCATGAAGGCAATAGATGCAACGTATGGTTCTAATTTTGAAGAATCCGGTAATTTGTTGAACGTAGGAGATTATCCTACGAATTACCCGGCAACACTACAATAATTGTGTGTAAAATATGAATTTAGGAAAGGTGCTTTTAGGGCACCTTTTTACTTTTGTAAAAAAGAAAAAAAACAGTTTTTCTTTAAAATTGAAAACTATATCTTTGCAGCCTGAAAATGAGAGCATATTTTTCAGGTTTTATTAAACGTAATATATAAACATATAAGTAATGTCAAAAGTTACAGGTAAAGTTTCGCAAATCATTGGCCCCGTAGTTGATGTAGAATTTCAATCAGGTGCAGATCTTCCTAAAATCTATGATTCTTTGGAAATTGTCAATAAGGACAAATCAAAATTGGTTTTGGAAGTTCAATCTCATGTTGGCGAGAATACGGTAAGAACTATTTCTATGGATTCTACCGATGGTCTTAGTAGAGGGGTTGAAGTAGTGGCTACAGGTAGTGCGATTCAAATGCCGGTAGGTGATGACGTATATGGTCGTTTGTTCAATGTAATCGGTGATGCTATCGATGGTCTTGGTAATTTGCCTAAAGCAGGTGAAGCCGGTCTTCCAATACATAGAGAAGCTCCAAAATTTGAAGATCTTTCTACATCTACAGAAGTTTTGTTCACTGGTATTAAAGTAATCGATTTGATCGAGCCTTATGCAAAAGGTGGTAAAATTGGATTATTTGGTGGTGCCGGAGTAGGTAAAACGGTATTGATCCAAGAATTGATCAACAACATTGCTAAAGGTCATGGTGGTCTTTCAGTATTTGCAGGAGTAGGTGAAAGAACTCGTGAAGGAAATGATTTGCTTCGTGAGATGTTGGAATCTGGTATTATTAAGTACGGTGATGATTTCATGCACTCTATGGAAGATGGCGGATGGGATTTGACGAAAGTTGATAAAGAAGCTATGAAAGGTTCAAAAGCGACATTCGTTTTTGGTCAAATGAACGAGCCACCTGGAGCACGTGCTAGAGTTGCACTTTCAGGGTTGACAATTGCTGAATATTTCCGTGATGGAGCAGGTGATGGTCAAGGGAAAGATGTACTTTTCTTCGTAGATAACATTTTCCGTTTTACGCAAGCAGGTTCAGAGGTGTCGGCGTTATTAGGTCGTATGCCATCTGCGGTAGGTTACCAACCTACGTTGGCTACGGAAATGGGTGCTATGCAAGAGCGTATTACGTCAACTAAAAGAGGTTCTATTACTTCGGTACAAGCGGTTTACGTACCTGCGGATGATTTAACGGATCCAGCACCGGCAACAACTTTTGCTCACTTAGATGCAACAACTGTATTGTCTCGTAAAATTGCCGAGCTTGGTATTTACCCTGCGGTAGATCCTTTAGATTCGACTTCAAGAATTCTTACAGCTGAAATTTTAGGGAAAGAGCATTACGCATGTGCGCAAAGAGTAAAAGAGCTTTTACAGCGTTATAAAGAACTACAGGATATTATCGCCATTTTAGGTATGGAAGAATTATCTGAAGAAGATAAGTCTGCGGTAGGTAGAGCAAGACGTGTACAACGTTTCTTATCTCAACCATTCCACGTAGCAGAGCAGTTTACAGGTATACCGGGTGTTTTAGTTGATATCAAAGAGACTATCAAAGGATTTAATATGATTATGGATGGTGAATTAGATCACTTGCCGGAATCAGCTTTTAACCTTAAAGGTACTATTGAAGAAGCGATTGAGGCTGGTGAAAAAATGTTGACTGAAGCGTAATTAAGTTCAGAGTTTAGAGTTCAGAATTGAAACTCATAGCTCATAACTCATAAGTAAAAAAGATATGTATTTAGAAATTGTATCACCAGAAGCAACCTTATTTGCTGGCGAAGTAACATCAGTTACAGTACCTGGTATAAATGGTGAGTTTCAGATGTTAAAAGATCACGCTCCAATTGTTTCTTTATTACAAGAGGGTAAGGTGAAAGTTGCGGGCAATATAACTCTAGATAAAGAGTATGCGTCTAAGTTCACTAAAGATGCTGCCGGAAATACAGTTTTACAAATTTCTAGCGGTACTATTGAACTTAAGAATAATAAAGTAATTGTACTAGCGGATTAATTAGTACATTTTATTATAAATTAAAAAGGCTACACTTAAAAGTGTAGCCTTTTTTTATTCCTTTTCGTAAGCAAGAATATCGGCAGGTTGGCAGTCTAATGCCTTACAAATAGCATCCAGTGTAGAAAAGCGAATGGCTTTTGCTTTACCTGATTTAAGTATGGATAGGTTAGCTTCGGTAATACCAATCATTTCAGCCAGTTCTTTGCTTTTTAAATTACGGTCTGTTAATACGGTATTTAAGTTAACGACAATGCTCATAATTATATGGTTAGGTCGTTTTCTGTTTTTATATTATATGTCATTTTCAAAATATCACTTTGAATAATAAAATACAATCCAACTATTGTTATGAATACTTGAAGGAGTAAATTATTATCAAATATAATTTCAACTGGTACATTTAAAATTAATTGTTTCACGAATACTAAGGCGTAAGTTAGGTAGTTTAAAAGTGAACTAAATATTAAGGACTTACCTGATTTTTTTAGATTGATTTGAACTGATGGACTGAAACCTATATTTTTTGTCATTATCCCAGCTACGTTCTTTAGGTATTTGACTCCAATTATTAGTAAGATATAGCCAAGAATAGATATGACTAATATTAACCATGAAATTGCATCCCATTCTTGGACGAAATTATTTTCTTGAGCAATAGAATTCAACCCTAAAGGACCAAAAAATAATATTACTAAAAGTCCAAGACAAAGGGTATAAAATAGAATATCTATTAGTACTTTAAACAGTTCAGTGTGTCGCATAATTATATAGTTAGGTCGTTTTCTTGTTTTAGACGATAGCCTTCTTTAATTAATTGGGCTATAATAAGTAGAAAAATAGCTATTACTAAAAGTGATATTCTTCCGCTTAGTGCCGTTCCAAAATTTTTGCCTAAGGTATATGAAGCTGAGACACCATATTCTAAAGTTATTTCAAAGGATTTTTCTATTAACCTTATAAAGAAAATTAATACAGAATAGGCTATAAGTCCGTTACCGACCTTTCTAAATATAGCACTATTTTTTTCTGTAAATATTGTATCCGTTTTAAATTCAGGTATTACTTTTCTAAATTTCAAAAGAAGCCAGAATATATAACCTTGTAATAAAACAGTTGGTAAAGGAATTAGAAGCATTAGCATCCAGCTATTTTCTTCACCAGAATATTGAAGCAAATCAGATTTTGTTAGAACGTATTTTGATAGTTCACCTAAGTTTATAATTATAGATATTAGTACGGAGAAAATTAAAAAATTAATAAGCCATTTGAGTGCAGTAAGAAGACTTTTCATAAAAGATATTATTGTTTAACGATAACAAATATATAAAAATTATCGAAAAACAATAATAAAAATAAAATTTATTGAATTATGATGTCCTCAAAGAAATCAATTCCCAGTCTTGACCCAAAGAATGATAAGTGCAAATTTTCTCAAAACCAACGTTGTAATGTGCACCTAATGACCTGCTGTTTGTAGCATCAACTTCGGTAATTATGGCATCATATTTTGGGTAAGAGGCTTTTTTCATGGCGTTATAGAGTCCACGGAAAACACCCATTTTTCTATGGGTCTTGGCAACACAGATTTGCCCCATGGTAATAAAATTTTGAATGTTTACATTTTCTAATTCGGTAAACATTGGTCTTAGAACTGAAATTTCATCTTTAAAATCATCAGTCATTGAAAGTGCGTAACCTACTACTTTATCACCATCTTTTGCGATAATATGGGGGCAGGCGTTGTTCATTCTAGTTAGCACATCTAAATTGTGACGTACGGTTACAAATCCTTCTTGTTGCATTTCTAGATCGGAAACAGCTGATTTTAAGTTCATCTGTTGTAAAGAAAGAATTTGTATTAATTCTTCTTTGGTTGTGGCGGTGGTATATATTAAGCTCATTTATTCAACTTTTAGCCAAGCTTGGCGGGCTTTTAATACTTTTTTAGAAGGAGCTTTGTCATTTTTCTCCACTAAGTTGATGGCATACTTTGGTTCAGAGGTTAAAATGACCTCAGTTTTTCTTTCCATACCATCTCTTAAAAAAGTTATTGAAAGAGTGTCTTCTGGTTTGAATCCTTCATTGATAAACGTATTAAATTGAATTCCATTAGGGAATGATTCTCCGTTTATTGAAGTAATGATATCGTCTTTATCTAATCCGGCAAGGTAAGCCGGACTCCCAATTTTGGTATTGCTTCCAATTTTACCGTTTAAATCATCTGTTATAGATACAGCGGCACCAAAATAGGCTATTTCTGCATTTTGAGACATACTTATGCCAACTGTTTTAAATAGTTCGTTATACTGCGGCATTTCGCTTTTATAAACAAAACTATTAAAGAAGTTATTGCCGAATGTTTTACCAGCGTACGTGTTCAATAGTTCGTTCAAATTTTCAATGGTATAAGGTTTTTCGGTTTTACCGTAGGTTGACCAAACCAGCTTCATAAAATCATCTAAATTAAGACCTTCATTACGTAGTTGTAAATCTAAAGCTAACCCAAGAACACTGCCGTAAGAGTAATATGAAATAAAGGTATTTTCTCTATTAACGGGGTCTACGGAAGTTGCCGCATCTACAAAAGGAGCTTGGTAACTCATTTCTATAGGGTTAAAGAATTGTCTTGCAGGTGAATTCCACACATAGTTAAAAGTGCCTGTTAATCCTTCTACATATTTTTCAGGTGTAATTAAGCCTGCCCTGCATAAAATAAGGTTGGTATAATAACTTGTAAAGCCCTCTGCAAACCATAATTCACCACTCATGTTTGCTTCTTCAAAATTAAACGGTTCCAAAGATTTTGGTCTAATACGTTCCACATTCCAGCTATGAAAAAACTCATGTGAAACGGTCCCTATATTTCTATCCATACCACCATTTGATAATGTTCTGGTGCTGGTCAAAATTGTAGAATTTCTATGCTCCATGCCATCACCGGAAGCATTTGGTACATAGCAAGCAATAAAAGTATAAGAACCATAATCAAATGCGGGTAGCTCTCCGAATATTTCTTTTTCGGCAAGAACCACTTTTTTTACTTTCTCAAAATATGTGGATGCTTCTTCTTCGGTACATGGATCATGTAACGCTAATTTTATGGTTTGCCCGTCTATATTGAATTCCCTTAGTTTGTGATTGCTTAATTCGGTTGGGCTATCCATAAAATATTGCAGATTTGGAGCGCTATAGGTTTTGTTTTTTATTAAAGGTAATTGTGTAGCTATCTTCCAATTTAAATCATCTCTGGTTTTGAAATCTACAGTGATTTTTCTTGTGCTTAGGGATGGTGCGTACATAAAGGTTGCCGGTATATTCAAATGGGCGTGTGTCTCATCAATTTGAGAATACGTTCCGTCCGCTCTATTGGCATAAAGTGTATAGGTGATTTTTACAGTGCCATCATGTTTAGGAACAAGCCATTCATATGGGTTGTTTTTTGAAATGGGTAGTGCATCTCCCTTACTGTCAAATGCCTTTAAGTTATATACGTTTTTAGCGAATTCATGAAGTGCATACCTACCTGGTGATGTACGGCTCATCCTAAGTGATAAAGTGTCTTCAACTATTTCGTTGAAGGTTGCTGAAATATCGGCTTCGTGATGTACCGCATTATCAAATGATATTACATAGGTACTAGATTGTGCGGTAATACTTGAAATATGTAATCCTAAAAAAAGTAAAAGGGTGAGATAGCGCATATCTTAGATTTTTAGCTAAGATAATGAAGCTGGTAAATGAATGTTGGAAAAATGGATTCTAAAATGAAAATATGGGGTGATAAGTAGGTGGGACTTATACAATTCCGTTTTTTTCGAATTTTTCTATAATGTTACCTTTAATACCTTTTAAATGAAATTCTGTAATTGGTTTGGTTACAAAATCCGATACCAATGACTTTTTCTTTAAACGTTCAATATCATCTCTATATGCAGAAGAAGTAAGCACAAATACCATACAATTATCTGTAGTTGCAATAGATTCTAATTTATCCATAAACTCCCAGCCGTTCATTATCGGCATATTTAAATCAAGAAAAATAATGTAATTATGGGATTTCGAATAGGAATTGCTGAGATGTTCTATTGCAGGCTTTCCATTTGAGAAATTTATTATTTCACCCTGTAGTTCGGCATGATCAATTCCTTTTTCCAGTAAAAATGTAAAAATGGGATCGTCCTCAATTATTATAAGTTTATAATTCATTTATTTTCGTCTAAATCGATGGCATTTATGGTATTGTCTACAATATCTTTAATAACATTGTCAATTTCATCTGCCGATGTAATTATATAATTGAGAATTTGCTCTCTTTCTTCAAGCTTTAATTTTTCTTTATCGTCTCTTAATAAGTCTACCAAGCCCATTAATCTTGCTACTGGAGCTCTAACGATATGTGATTGGGTCCATGCAATTTTTTTCAATTGGGCATTTTGTTCCTCAATGGCATTTAGATGTTGAACCTTGGTGGTAACATCTTTAGAATTTACCACAATTCCTTTTAATGATGGCTCGTCTATTTTGTTGGTAACAATAGTTTCTAACCAGATCCAGTGTCCGTCCCCATGTTTAAATCTAAATGGCTTAATGGCTACCTGGTTAACTTTTAGAATTTTAATAAACTCATTAAACACTATATTGTAATCATCTGGGTGCACATAATCGAATGCATTAGTACCTATAAATTGTTCTGGCGTAATATTCAAGATTTTCGTGGAAGTAGGACTTGCATATGTGAAGTTGGCATTTTCATCCATAATACAGATCATATCGCTGCCTTCTTGCACTAAGGTTTTATATCTGCGTTCACTTTGCTCTAGTTGTTCTTTTGCAATTCTGGTGTCATTAATATCTCTAGAGGTTATAATAACCCCTTGAATTGAAGGTTCATGTATTTGGTTGGATACATTGGCAACAAACCATCGCCATTCACCCAGTTTATTTTTAAATCTAAACGGTTCTATCTTTATAGAACCATTTTGGGTTATTTTGTTGAACTGTGTTTTTACACGCTCTAAATCATCTGGATGTATGTAATCGAAAGCGTTTTGTCCTTCAAATTCTTCTGGACTAATTTGGATAACCCTGGTAGAACTTGGACTTACATATTTGAAATTACCTTCGGCATCTAGTATAGTTATGATATCACTACTCTCTTGTACCAAAGTCTTAAATCTACGTTCGCTATTTTCTAATTGAAGTTCCGCTTTTTTCTTTTCGGTATTATCTCTGGCTATACAATAATATACACGATCTTTTTCATCCCAGTTAGAGGACCAAAGCATAGGTACGGCATGACCATCTCTATGAACGTATCTATTTTCAAAATTGACTACTTTGTTTCCGGACAAAACAAATTCGGCATTTTCTTCTGTTGAAATTATATCTTCTTCGTGTATCAGTTCATTATATCTAGTACCAATAATATCTTTTGGTGCATACCCCCATATATCTTCTACAGCTCTGTTAATACTTAAAAAGTATCCTTCCTCATCAAGGGTGCATATGATATCTAAAGAAGTGTCCATTATTTTTTGCATCTCCTCTTTTGCACTTAATAAAACTTGCTGAGATAAGATTTCTGAGGTAATGTCTTTTGAGAAACAGGTAACCCCTATTTTTTCCCCCTCTTTGTTATACATTAAATCAAAGGAGGTTAATCCATATGTCGTCCAAAATTTACTGGGGTCTTGTATTTTCTGTTTGACCGAAAAACTACCAGTTTTAATTGCCTTGGTATAATAAGATTTCCATTTTTCCGTAATACTACTAGGTACGCTTGTAGAAAAAACAGAGTCTCCTTCATTGAAAGGTTCACCTTGGATTTTTTTAACCAGTTCGTGAAATGCAGTATTGGCTGTAATTAGTTTAAAATCCAAATCTATAGACCACATGAGGTCCCTAGTGCTATTGATCATAGCCTCTTGGTTGTTCTTGACCCTACGAAGCTCGGTTGTAAAGCTTTTTTTCTCTGTTATATCTTGTAAAGTACCGTACATAACTAACGGTTCTTTAGCTTCGTTCCATTTTAATACCTTACCTTTTTCAAGTATCCATTTAAATTCCCCATTTTTTTGTAGGAATCTGTATTGCACGCTACAATCTTTAGATGGGTATTGTAAGCATTGGAGCATTTTTTTCTCAACTTCAGCTACATCCACAGGGTTAATCAGTTTAAACCAGTCATCAGTTTTAAAATTTTTTACTGTATTGGGATCTATACCCAAAATGTCAATGCCTTGTTGGTTTATAGTAAAGGTGTCGTTTGCGAAATTACGTTCCCAAAACCCTATGCCGGTGGCAGAAACAATGTTGTCTAAAAGTCGACCCTTTTTCTCAAGTTCAATTTTTTGGTCTTGTTCAATTTTTTTCGCTTTTCGTAATTCTAAAAGATGAACCACTTGTTTGGCCAATGTTTGTAGTCCGTCTAATTGGGTTTTACTAAGTTGTCTTGATTCGTAATCAATAACACACAATGTGCCAAGGCGGTGACCATCTTCGGTAGTTAATGATGCACCTGCGTAGAAGCCAATATTCGGTTCACCGGTAACTAGTTTGTTGTTTTTGAATCTTTTATCAACCAGGGTGTTTTCTACAACAAGTAAATTGGTATCATCAATAATGACATGTTTGCAAAAAGAATCTTCAATAGGTGTTCCTTTACTGTCTAAGCCATGCCTAGACTTAAAAAATTGTCTTTTGTCATCAACAAATGAAATTAAGCTTGTGGGTGTGTTACATATAGAAGCTGCAAGGGTTGTTATTTCGTCATAGATAGCCTCTGGATTAGTATCCATAACATCAAAAGAAATCAATGCCTTTAATCTATTAGTATCTAAAATATTTCTCCCTTTCATGGTTATCTTGGTAAGAAGATAGTTACTTATTCTAATATTCTAAAATAATAGTAAGAAATTTCTTTAAAAAAAGAGGCAAAAATAGTATTTAAGTTTGTTTATCAATGCATTTAATTGATTTTTTCTTCAATAAACCTAAATTTCATGATCATCTAAGTGGTTATCTATCAGATTGATAAATGAATATTTACAACGTTTTCAATCAAAACCTTAAAGGATTGTCAGAGATATTGATAAGATGGTAGAAAAATTTCATGAAATTTTCAATTTGGTTATAATCCTTTCATAGAAAAGTTATTTTTGTGCTATGAGCCAATTGCCTAATAGATTAAAGCGAGTTTTAGAAACACGTAAAAAAGAAGGTACTTTACGTACACTTAATACCACAGAAGGTTTAATTGATTTTTTATCCAATGATTATTTAGGTTTTGCTATTAACGAGACCTTATTTTCTAAAACTTTTCAATTATTATTGACTGAAAGTGTTGCCTCAAATGGTTCTGGAGGGTCAAGATTATTATCTGGAAATCATAAATTATTTACTAGGTTAGAATCTCAATTGGCCACCTTTTACAAATCTAATGCGGCATTGGTTTTTAATTCTGGGTATGATGCCAATATAGGGCTATTTAGTACTCTTCCCCAAAAAGGTGACCTGGTATTTTATGATGAGTATATACACGCTAGTATACGAGAAGGGTTACGTTTAAGTAACGCCAAATCCTATAGTTTTTCACATAACGACCTTGCTAGCTTAAAAGAAAAAATAGCTTTGAATGTAGCTAGAAATGAACATGAAACATACTCGGTTTTTATTGTAACGGAAAGCATTTTTTCCATGGACGGAGATTCTCCTGATTTGAAAGCCTTTGCTAAATATGCGAAATCAAATGAGTATTGTCTAATAGTGGATGAAGCTCATGCGGTTGGGGTATTGGGTAATAATGGAGAGGGAATGGTGCCATTGTTGAAATTGGAAAAAGATGTTTTTGCTAGAACGGTAACTTTTGGTAAAGGATTTGGTTGCCATGGTGCAGCAATAATTGGCTCTGAAGATTTGAAAGATTATCTAGTTAATTTTGCAAAATCATTTATATATACTACTGGTCTAACACCACATTCATTGGCTACAATTATAACTGCTCATGAATTTTTGGATGAACTTGGTAAAGCACCTAGAACATTACTATTTGAAAACATTGAGTACTTTAAAAAACAAGTAGCATCGCATAAATTAGAAGCTTGTTTTTTGCCAAGTGATTCTGCTATTCAAGGTTGTATTATACCTGGTTCTAAAAACGCAAAAGAAGTAGCGAATAAGATGTTGGATAAAGGTTTTAATTTAAAAGCTGTTCTATCGCCAACGGTGCCAGTAGGACAAGAACGGTTAAGAATTTGTTTACATAGTTATAATTCAAAGGAAGAGATTGGGCTTTTGGTAAAATTATTGGCTAGTTATATGTAGTGGTCTATGGAGAATAAATTCTATCAATTGGCATCTTTTGAATATGTTGCCGATGTGCAAATTGTTAAAGGTAAGCTAGAATCTGAGGGTATACCCGTTTTTCTTAGGGATGAGAACACCTTGAACTCAGATCCATTGATCAGTAATGCCATTGGTGGTGTAAAGTTGCAAGTATATTCTAAAGATAAAGAAAGGGCAATTGCTGTCTATAACAGTATTAGAACGTACGCCTTGGATAATAATGGAAAACCCATTGTTTGTCCTAATTGCAAAGCCCGGAGGTCAGAGCCATATTATAACAGTAAGGGTATATTTTATAAACTTTTTCCATTTTTCGAGAAAAGAAAATATAAGTGCCTAAATTGTAACATGATCACTAATTCAAAGTAAGAAAATATGCAAAAGATTTTTGTGACAGGAATATCTACCGAGGTAGGCAAAACTATTGCATCAGCAATTTTTGTTGAGGCATTGAAAGCCGATTATTGGAAACCGGTACAGGCAGGAGATTTAGATAATACGGATACGGATAAGGTAAAACGTTTAATATCTAATGATAGGTCTAAGTTTCACCCAAGCAGCTATAATCTTAAATTGCCCATGAGTCCGCATGCTGCAGCCCAGATTGAAGGTGTCACTATAGATAGGTTTCACATTAACGAGCCAGAAACGGATAATAATTTGATCATAGAAGGGTCTGGTGGTATATTGGTACCGCTTAATGATGAAGATACCATGTTCGATATTATAATGCCAGATTATAAAGTGGTTGTGGTATCTAGAAATTATTTGGGCAGTATCAACCATTCTTTATTGACAATACAATGGTTGTTGCATAAAGGATATGAAGTTTCGGTATTGTTCAGTGGAGAAGCAAATCCGCACACGGAGAATATCATACTGCATAAAACCGGTGTGTCGTTAATTGGTAGAATAGACGAAGAAAAAGAATTCACAAAAGAGGTTGTTAAAAAATATGCCGACAAATTTCAAGGAATATTACAAACCTTATAATCGCTGTAAAATAATGGCATTATCTACCGTTGCAAATAATGTATAATGTTGGGCAAGGTAGTTATCTATGTACTGGTTTTCCTCAACTTCTTTTTTATCTAAAATACGTTTACCTTTTCTAATGACAACGGTTTTTGGTTGTAGTTCTTCCATGATAAATTTTAATTCTTCAATAGACTTTTTTCTCGGATTTTTGAAAAAGGTAAAAAGTTCATCCCTACAAATATTACTAGGATGTGTAGAGGCGGTAGTTGGTGGTAAGGTGCCTAAGTTCCAATAACCAATATGATATTCAAAGAATAGTACGTTCTTGGTTTCAAGTTGATTTTCTAAAATGAATTGTGGGGCAGAAAAACCTTCACCATTGAAAATAGTGCCTTTTTCAATCTTATTATTTATAACATTTACATACTCCAGATAACTTTCGGCTGGAATCAATAGACCAATTACGGCTAAGTAAGCCGGTATTTTTGGTTTATGAACTGTAATAAGGTTGCTAACAACAACACCTACTAAAATTAAAAGCATTGGGTGTAGCTGAATTAGGTAATGGCCATTGATTCTTCCTCCTTTTGCAAAAGAGAATAATACACCTATAATGGTAATCAATAACAGCTGAATATTTCTATTCTTAAAGTCTAGATTTTTACTTTTATGGGCATAAAACAAAAATACTGCTGTAATAACGAAGATGGGTGCTAGTTTAAAAACAGAATAACGTCTTGCTTCCGTATATTCTAAAGGGGCAAGAATTACGGACTCCCACCAGGTATACGTTATATCGTTCAAAAAATATGGGGTTACCGTTGCTAGAATAATGGTTAGGGCTCCGGTACCAAATAAGACAACCTGTACAAAGCTTGTTTTTCTGTTAGTGAAAATGGACTCATAGCATAAGAAAAGTCCTAAGAACAGAATTGGGAAAGCCATGTTTAGCTTAACCATTACCGTTGCACCCACTAGTATACCAGATAAAAATATGGAAAAGCTAGAATTTTTTGAAAGTAAAAGATAGATAGACGGTACAAAGAAAGCCATACAAATATGTTCTGACATTACCCCTTGTAAGCTGCCAAATAGGCTTAGCAGAACAACACAGATTATCCCTATGAATACAGACGCCTTTTTAGAGACTAGGGTCAATGCTATTTTATATGTAAAGAATGCGGTTATAGCTACTAAAACTACACCGGCAAAGCGTATGGCAACAAAACTTTTGCCAAATATGGATATGATAGCCGCAAAAAAAGCAAAAGTTAAAGGTGGTTTTAGGTCCCACAACTGGGTATAAGGTAAAAATCCGTCAACCCAAGATTGACCTAGAAGAATAAAGGTACTTTCGTCACGATCTACATAGTCTCTAAAGAAAAAGGGAAATCGAATAAATAGTGTAATTAATGAGAGTAATAAGAACACCGTAGTATCCTTCATTTGGGAAAAAGCTAAAAGTGCATTTCTGTTTCTTTCTAAGGGCATCTGATTATTGCAGTTTATTTCCCGATCTTTGCAAGATAGATAAAATGGCGAATTATAAATTCTATGACTGTAGAAAATCTATCCAATAGAGATAAAAAACATTTATGGCATCCGCTTACACAACATAAGTTGGGAAAACCCCAGCTGCCTATTGTAAAGGCTAAAGGAGCTGTCTTGTTCGATGAAGATGGAAATGAATATATAGATGCGATCGCTTCTTGGTATACGGTAATGTACGGCCACGCCAATGAACAGATTGTTTCTGCGATTACACAACAGATGCAAACCTTAGACTTTGTAATGTTTAGTGGATTAACGCATGAACCTGCAATTGAATTATCTGAAAAATTAATGGAAATATTGCCTAACAATCAGGCTAAGATTTTCTTTAACGATAATGGTTCAACGGCCGTTGAGGCAGCAATAAAAATGGCATTTCAATTTTTTCATAATAAAGGAGAGAAAAGAGATACATTAATTGCTTTTGAGGATGGATTTCATGGCGATACGTTTGGTGCAATGAGTGCATCGGGACTATCATCATATAACGGTCCGTTTGAAGATTTTTTGTTAAAAGTAGAACGTATTCCCGTTCCAACAGAAGACAATTTAGATGAGATTAAACAGCTGCTCTCTCAAATACTAAAGAAAAATAAATGCGCCGCTTTCGTATTTGAACCATTGGTACAAGGTGCGGCCGGCATGAAATTCCATTCGGCTAAAGGTTTAAATGAATTGATAGAAATTTGTCAAGAAGAACATATTTTATGTATTGCCGATGAAATAATGACCGGTTTCGGTAAAACGGGTAAAAATTTTGCCTCTGATTATTTGGAAAACAAGCCAGATATCATGTGTTTGAGCAAGGCTTTGACGGCAGGCATGTTCCCGTTAAGTATTACCAGTTGTTCTCAAGCGGTGTATAACGGATTTTTAAGTGATGAGGTGCATAAAGGTTTTTTCCACGCTCATACGTTCAGTGCTCACCCATTAGGTTGTGCAGCAGCTTTGGCAGGTATTAAATTATTGAACTCTCCAGAAATTGTGAAGAAAAGGTCAGCTATTAATATGGCTCACAATACCTATGTACAAGAAATTAAATCACACCCAAAAGTTGCGGAAGTAAGGGTTAAGGGCGTAATTTTGGCCATTGACTTAAATATAGAAACAGAACGTTACGGTAATTTAAGAGATAAGCTATATAGCTTCTTTTTAGAAAGAGGTGTTTTATTAAGACCTTTAGGGAATACCGTTTATGTATTGCCGCCCTATGTAATTAAAAAAGGAGAGCTTCAGAAGGTTTATGAGGTCATAACGGAAGCATTGAACACTTTTTAGAATAGACATTGAAAGAGAAAATATCAATAACGTCCATAGCTTCAATTTCACCTCTGGGGTCTAGTCTAGATGAAATTTGGAAAGCCTATCAAAATAACCAACATTATTTTTCACTTGAAAATATCAATGAAGCTAAAACCTGGGTTGCACCTTTAGCAACATCTGGACAGGTAATGGTAGCATCATTACGAGGGTCTGATAGTAAATATAAAAAGTTAGATAATAGTGTGTTATTTGCTATGGTAGCCTCTAGGATGGCTTTTGAACAATCTGGTTGGAGCAATACTTCTGATTTTGGAATCAATATGGGCTCATCAAGAGGGGCAACCAAGTTGTTTGAAGAATATCATTCTGAATTTTTAAATACAGGTATTTCATCCACACTCAGCTCACCAACAACCACGCTAGGTAACATATCTTCATGGGTGTCTCATGATTTAGGGGCTAAGGGACCGGACATTTCACATTCCATTACCTGTTCAACAGGATTACATTCAGTGCTGAACGGGGTAGCTTGGTTAAATAGCGGAATGTCTAGTAGGTTTTTGGTAGGAGCTAGTGAAGCACCTTTGACCAATTTTACCATTGCCCAAATGAAGGCGTTAAAAATATACGCAAAAGCACCAACGTTAAACTCGAATTCGGTAGTCGATAAGGCAACAGTAATTGAGCGTAGCCAAAATTATCCTTGCCAAGCGTTAAACTTTGAAAAGGAATACAATAGTATGATTTTAGGCGAAGCGGCATCAGTTGCGTGTTTGGAAACAGGGATTGTTGACAATGCTCTGGCTGTTATTGAAGGAGTGGGGTTTGCAACGGAAATTTTAAAACATAATACATCAATTTCCGCAAATGCCGTTTGCTTTCAAAAATCTATGAAAAAGGCTTTGGATGGGATAAATCCTGCTGAGGTAGATGCCATTGTAATGCACGCACCAGGAACCATCAAAGGAGATTCATCAGAATATAATGCAATCAAAGAAGTATTTGGTGATGATATGCCGCAATTGACCACCAATAAATGGAAGATAGGTCATACGTTTGCCACATCGGGGATGTTAAATTTAGAATTGGCAATACTCATGTTACAGAATAATAAAATGGTCTCAATACCTTATTTGAATCAGAAAACGCATGAAAAAGACCTTAAAAAAGTGCTTGTAAATGCGGTTGGATTTGGTGGTAATGCAGTAAGTATTTTGGTTTCTAAGAAAGAATAGAAGGTGTAAATCATTAATTTAAAAACCAACAATTATTTTTTCAATTTAAATTCAGTTATTTTTGAACCCTGGTAACAACCTAAGATTATATGAGCGAAGCAAGACATAATTGGTCAAAAGAAGAAATTTTAGAAATTTACAACAAGCCTTTAATGGAGCTACTTTACGAAGCTGCAACGGTGCATAGAAAAAATCACGACCCTAATACGGTTCAGGTTTCTACATTACTTTCCATTAAAACTGGTGGTTGTCCAGAAGATTGCGGGTATTGTCCTCAGGCGGCGCGTTATCATACAGATATTGAAGGAAATGATTTAATGGCCGTATCTCAAGTAAAAGCTCAGGCATTACGTGCAAAAGCATCTGGTAGTTCAAGGGTGTGCATGGGTGCCGCATGGAGAAATGTTAAGGATGGTCCTGAATTTGAACAAGTGTTAGAAATGGTAAGAACCATCAATAAGCTTGACATGGAGGTTTGCTGTACCTTGGGTATGATCACAGAAAATCAGGCAAAGCGTTTGGCAGAAGCTGGTTTGTACGCTTACAATCATAATTTAGATACATCAGAGGATTATTATAAAGATGTAATTTCCACACGTGCTTTTGAAGACCGTTTAGATACTATAGAAAATGTACGTAAGAGTAATGTAACCGTTTGTAGTGGTGGTATTATAGGAATGGGAGAGGCATTGGAAGATAGAGCAGGCATGTTGGTGGCGTTGACATCATTAAATCCACAGCCGGAATCAGTTCCAATTAATGCATTGGTTGCCGTAGAAGGAACGCCAATGGAAGATATTGAGCCCGTATCTATTTGGGATATGATTCGAATGGTGGCTACAACCAGAATAGTTATGCCAGAGACTCAGGTTCGTTTATCCGCAGGTAGAACAGAGATGAGTAGAGAAGGGCAGGCAATGTGTTTCTTTGCCGGAGCAAACTCTATTTTTGCGGGAGATAAGTTGTTGACTACTCCTAACCCAGATGTAAACGAGGATATGGAAATGTTCAAAATGTTAGGCTTAAACCCACAAAAGCCGTTTACAAAAGTATCACAGCCAAAAACTGTTGAAGCAAAGGATTCTCAATTAAAACCAATGGGCGAAAAACCGAAATGGTCAAGACCGGGTCATTCAATTGAGCGTAATGAAAATGCCAAGCAAAAGGCTAAAATTGTTGATTAATACTACATTAATACATTTTTAAGAAAATATTTTCTTAACGTTAATTACCTTTGGCATCCCTAAAAAAACCAAGAGTAATTGAAGTTAGCAGACATTCCTAGGGTAAAAAATATTACTAAGGACGACTTTATAGAAAACTACTTTAAGCCTCAAAAGCCTGTTGTGTTAGAACAGGCTATTGCAGACTGGCCAGCCTTTACTAAATGGAATTTAGATTACATGAAAGAGGTTGCAGGGGATATTACTGTGCCCTTATATGATAATAGACCGGTTCAGCATAAAGACGGTTTTAACGAGCCACATGCTAAAATGAAAATGGCGGACTATGTTGATCTTTTAAAAAAAGAGCCAACCAAATACAGAATTTTTCTTTGGAATATTTTAAAGGAAGTACCTGCCTTACAGAAAGACTATGCCTTTCCGGATTTTGGGTTAAGGCTTTTAAAAGGGCTGCCAATGTTGTTTTTTGGCGGAAGAGATTCATACACCTTTATGCATTATGATATTGATTTAGCCAATATTTTTCATTTTCATTTTGATGGAGAGAAAGAAGTGGTGTTGTTTCCTCAATCTGAAACAAAGAGGCTTTATAAAGTACCACATTCTTTAATAACACATGAAAGCATTGACTTCTCTAATCCTGATTATCAAAAGTGGCCTGCACTAAGACATGCTAACGGTTTTAAAACAACATTAAAACATGGAGAAGTACTGTATATGCCAGAAGGGTTTTGGCATTATATGAAGTATATAACCCCGGGTTTTTCTATGAGTTTGCGTGCTTTGGCACGTAATCCCAAAAATTTAGGTAAGGCATTTTACAACATTTTGATAATGCGCTATTATGATGTATTAATGCGAAAACTCAAAGGTCAAGATTGGATAGATGCCAAGAATATCAGGGCGATTACTGACACCAATAAAAATGTTGAGGCATTAGATGAAAACTAAAGGTTCTTAGGGAATTAACTCTTGCAGTTTTTCATAGACCAAGTGACTTTCCCAGCCTCTGTATAGGAGGTAATCTGCTAATTTTTTTCTTCTTTTCTGGGTATTTGTTTCAGTAATTTGATCTAGTCTTTTTTTAGCGAGATGATCTAGGGTGGTTGAGTATGCTTCGGGTTCGATCTCTTTTAAAGCTGTAGTTATATTATATTTAGAAACATCTCTAAACTTGAGTTCACGTACAATTCTATTTTTGCCCCATTTTTTAATGTTGAATTTGCCACGAGCAAAACTTTTGGCAAAGCGCTCTTCATTTAAAAACCTGTCTTCAATAAGTTGGGCTATAATGGTATCTATAGCTATCGGTATCATACCCATATCCTTTAATTTAGAAACCACCTCTTTGTGGCAACGATCTTGGTAGGCACAATAGCTTTCTATTTTTTTAGTGGCTTCTTGAACGGTATAGCCTTTTGATTTTTGGTTCAATGAAATTTATTTAAAGTTTCCCAATATGTATGCAATAGCTATACCTATTAGAACTGAAATGATTGCTACAGCTAATATACTTCCTGTTAAAATGGCTAAAAATAAAATAATTTTCAAAATTGACTGTCCTATTGTTAGCTTATAAAGCTTCCCATAGACATAAGTATAATAGAGAATAAGTAATGGATAAATTAAGAGGTACAGACTTGGATGAATCCAAATAGCTATAAAAAAAATTAGAGAGGTAGTTAACATACTAAAACCTTGAATGTAGCAATTGGCTACAATATGTTCCGCATAATTGTATGGCTTTCTGTATATAAGAAAAGCCATTAAGGTGTATATTGGTAGCAGAAGTATTACCAATATATTAAAATACTTAAGCATGAATTTTGAACTTTCAGCAGATTTTGTCAATTGCTCTGATTGAAACTCTTCATTTGTAAATGGACCTCCTATAACTTCGGCATACCAATCTAGTTGAGATTTATTAAAATCATTCATAACTGATATAAATTCTTCATCAAAAGAATTAAATACAAACAAGTTAATAGCCATGCCTATAGTTAGAAATGCAAAAGGATTTAAGAACTTTTTACGTGTGCCGCTATAATATTCCCTGAGAAGCACTCCAGGTCTTAAAATCAAGTATTTAATGGTAACAAGGTACTTATTGTCCCACCCAATATAATTTTGAAAAGCGTCTTCTAGAATACGTTTAATCGTTATTCTTTCAAAGACTATTTTAGCACCACATTGGTTACAGTAAAATGATTGATGAACTAGAGCAGAAGAGCAGTTTTTGCAGGACATTTGTAATGGTTGGTTAGGAATTTAATTGTTAAAATACATAAAAACCCAAAAACAAAAAAAGCGACTCTGTTTAGAGTCGCTTTTAGTTGTATAAAGTCTTATTGGTTTAATATATTGTTTTACCGTCTTTATTTTTAAAACGATATTCTAGATACGTATACGCATCGCGCGGTTGAATTTTAATCCATTTCTTATATTCCAAGAACCATTTTGTTCTCATTGATGGAAAACCTTTTGTAATATAGGCTGCTATAAAAGGGTGTATATTTAAAGTTATACTGTTATCCTTTTTAGGTCCTTTAAGAAGTTTTTCAAGGTCCGCTGTAATTTTATCTATTAAAACAATAGGTGCTTCCACCTGTTTCCCAGAATTATTTGGGTCCTCTTCAGTTGTTTTAATATTCATTTCAGGTCGTACCCTTTGTCGGGTAATCTGAATTAAACCAAATTTACTAGGAGGTAGTATTTTATGTTTGGCACGATCATCTTTCATCTCATCTCTAAGATGTTCAAAAAGCTTTTTTCTATGTTGTGGTTTTACCATATCAATAAAATCCACTACAATAATTCCGCCCATATCGCGTAGGCGTAATTGCCTTGCGATTTCTGATGCAGACAAGAGATTTACTTCTAAGGCCGTATCTTCTTGATTTTTAGCTTTGTTTGATCTGTTGCCACTGTTTACGTCTATTACATGAAGTGCTTCGGTATGCTCTATTATTAAATAGGCGCCTTTGCTCATAGCGGCAGTGCGGCCAAAAGACGTTTTGATCTGTCTTTCGATTCCAAATTTTTCAAAAATAGGAACATTGGTGTTATAGTGCTTAACAATGCTTTCCTTTTCAGGAGCAATTTCGGCTACATATTCTTTTATTTCACTGAATAATGTAGCGTCATCAACATGTATTCCTGTGAAACTATCATTGAATACATCTCTTAAAATAGAAGATGCTCTATTAAGTTCAACAAATACTTTTGATGGTGTTTGGGCACGATGTAATTTTTTACACATTGCTGACCATTTGTTCAGCAAGTTTTCTAGATCTTTGTCCAGCTCTGCGACTTTTTGTCCTTCTGCGACCGTTCTTATGATAACACCAAACCCCTTGGGTTTAATGCTTCTAACAAGTCTTTTTAACCTATCTTTCTCTTCTTTGCTACCTATCTTTTGAGATACGGATACACGATCAGAGAAAGGAACCATTACCAAATAACGTCCGGCAATTGAAAGCTCGGAACTAATTCTTGGTCCTTTAGTGGATATAGGCTCTTTTACAATTTGAACCAATAAAGATTGGTTTGCTTTTATGACATCGGTGATAACACCATTTTTGTCAATATCGGTCTCGAACGGAAAATTACCTAAGGAGTAATCTTTTAATTTTCCTGTGCTCACTTGTTTAATGAACTTAAGCATTGAAGATAATTGAGGACCAAGGTCGTGGTAATGCAAAAATGCATCTTTCTCATAACCAACGTTTACGAACGCTGCGTTAAGACCGGTCACGGGCTTTCTTATTTTGGCAAGAAATATATCTCCAACAGAGAAATCATTACTATTTTCCTCTTTGTGCAGTTCAGTGAGTTTTCCGTCCTTTAACAAGGCAAAGTCAACAGATTGCGAACTAGATCTTACGATTAATTCTCTATTCACCTGAATATATTTTTAGTTGTTCCAACTATTGTATAGGGAACAAACTGATTAAACAATACCATAGACAAATACTAGTGTATTTGCCGAAATCCAAATATTGGATCTCTATGTCAATGAACGTTTTTTAAAAAGAAAAAGTAGTTTTTAAAACTACTTTTTCTTGTGTCGGTTAGCTCTTCTACGCTTCTTGCGCTTGTGTGTAGCTACCTTATGTCTCTTTCTTTTCTTACCGCTTGGCATAAAGTTCTTTTTTTAAGATTAATTATTTTACGTGTACGTTGCTCTTTACTCCTTCAACGAAAACCTTTGCAGGCTTAAATGCAGGAATGTTGTGAGCGGGTATTTTAATAGTTGTGTTCTTGGAAATATTTCTACCGGTTTTTTCAGCTCTTGTCTTAATGATAAAACTACCAAAACCTCTTAGGTAAACATTGTCACCACTTTCTAATGATGTTTTTACCTCTTCCATAAAGGATTCAACAGTTGCCTGTACATCTCCTTTTTCAATTCCCAGTTTATCTGAGATCTTCGATACAATTTCCGCTTTCGTCATCTTTCAATATTAGATTTTCTGTATGTTTTTTCGGGTTGCAAATATATAAATTAAATTCAATCTTTCTTTCTAATGGGTTAATTTTAAGTGTATAAACTGCTACTTTTATAACTTAGTATTGAAGAGCATGTCATTTTCGGGTAAAATTTTAGATTGGTATCATAAAAATAAACGTGTTTTACCATGGCGTAAAACCACTGATCCGTACAAAATATGGCTTTCTGAAATCATTCTTCAGCAAACACGAGTAGCCCAGGGAACCCCGTATTACTTAAGGTTTGTGGAAACTTTCCCTACCGTTGGTGATCTTGCTAGCGCAAAAGAAGAGCAGGTTCTTAAACTCTGGCAAGGTCTTGGGTATTACTCTAGGGCCAGAAACCTACATGCTGCCGCAAAAATGGTTGTGGGCGAATATAAAGGTAAGTTTCCAGATAATTATAAGAAACTTTTAACACTGAAAGGGGTAGGTGATTACACTGCCAGTGCTATTTCCTCTATTTGTTTTAGTGAACCACATGCAGTAGTAGATGGTAATGTGTACAGAGTATTGTCTCGGTATTATGGTATAGATATCCCTATAAATAGTACGGAGGGTATTAAATATTTTAAGTCTTTGGCCCAAAAGGTCATGGACCCTAAAAATATAAGGGACTACAACCAAGCTATAATGGAGTTTGGTGCAATGCAATGCTCGCCCAAAAAACCTTTATGTTTACTTTGCCCATTGAGTGAAAGTTGCGTTGCTTTAGAAAAAGGGCTAGTTGATCAATTGCCAGTAAAACTTAAAAAGACAAAAGTTAGTAATAGGTACTTCAATTATCTTATACCTATATATAAGGATGCAAAAAATAATAAGTTTACCATATTGCAACAGAGAAAGGGTAAAGGTATTTGGCAAAATCTTTGGGAGTTTCCTTTAATAGAGTCAAAAGCATCTTTGGAGCTCAATGATGTTATTGCAGGTAGTAATGCTGTTTTTGATGGGGCGGTCGTAAAAGATATACATATATATAATGATATGGATATAGTGCATAAATTGTCCCATCAACATTTACATACCAAATTTTGGATAGTTGATATTGAGGCAGATTTAACCAATAAGATTCCTGTTGAAAAAGTAACTGAATTTCCTGTGCCGGTTTTGATCGCAGATTTTATAAAAGCATTTAAATTTTAGTACTTTTGATTTTTATATCTTTAAGTTATGAGCGGTACATTAAATAAGGTAATGTTAATAGGGCATTTAGGCGACGAAGTTAAAATGCATTATTTTGAAGGAGGCGGTAGTATTGGTAGGTTTCCAATTGCTACGAATGAGACGTATACCAATAAATCTACCGGGGAAAGGGTTACCAATACAGATTGGCACAATATAGTGGTGAGAAATAAAGCTGCTGAAATCTGTGAAAAATATCTAAGTAAAGGTGATAAGGTATATGTTGAAGGAAGGTTGAAAAACCGTCAATGGCAAGGTGAAGATGGTAATACTAGATATTCAACAGAAGTACACGTGCAAGATTTTACGTTTTTGACTACCAAAAAAGAAGGTATGCAAAATAACGGTGGAGCTGCACCTAGTCAGCAAAAACCCGTAAGTACTGAAAATAGAACGCCATCTAAATCTTCTGCACCTGTAAGTCAAGAGGATGATGATGATTTGCCATTCTAACAATATTAAATAGCAGCTATTGGATCCAGACCCCATACCGTTTTTAATGACAACATTGGTTGTAAACGGTGTTTTTGCAATGAATATAATTGTACTATGTGTACTTCTTCTTTGCTCTGCACTAATTTCAGGAGCAGAGGTGGCCATGTTTGGTTTATCCACAACCGAAATTAAAGAATTGCAAGATGAGAAAACGGCAAAAAGTGCTATTCTCATTAAACTATTGGAGCGCCCTAAAAAACTATTGGCGACTATTTTAATAGCTAACAATGCTATTAATATTGGTGTTGTTTTGTTGTTCAGTGTAATTGGTGATACGTTATTTGAAAATGTTAATCAGATATTGTTCGGGGTGGTGTCCGTTCGTTTTTTATTAGAAGTTGTGGTAGCAACATTTTTAATATTGATGTTCGGTGAAATACTGCCAAAGGTGTATGCCAATAGAAATAGAATGAGTTTTTCACACTTAATGGCTTTCCCTTTAAGGATATTGGACTTTATATTTTCACCCTTAAGTTTGCCAATGCGCTCCGGTACCTTGTTCTTATATAATAAGCTAGGTAAACAGAAATCTAATTTAAGTATCGATCATTTATCCCAAGCCTTAGATTTAACTTCACAAGGAGATACTACAAAAGAAGAAAAGAAGATTTTAGAAGGTATTGTAACTTTTGGTAATACGGACACCAAGCAAGTAATGCGTCCCCGTATCGATATTTTCGCTTTAAATGAGCAAATGAAATTTCCTGAAGTTTTGGGAGAAATTAAAAAGCACGGTTATTCTAGAATTCCTGTTTTTGGTGAGAATATAGATACTGTGAAAGGGGTTCTTTACGTAAAAGATTTACTTCCGTACTTAGACAGAAAGACCTTTAATTGGATGACCCTTATAAGAGAGCCATACTTTGTGCCCGAGAATAAGAAATTAGATGATCTCTTATCCGAATTTCAAGAAAAGAAAAATCACTTGGCAATTGTTGTTGACGAGTATGGGGGCACATCAGGTTTAGTGTCCTTAGAAGATATTATTGAGGAAATAGTTGGTGATATTAGTGATGAATTCGATGATGAAGACCTTATTTATTCCAAATTGGATGATTTCAACTATGTTTTTGAAGGAAAAACACCTTTAAAAGATTTTTACAGGGTTATCAAATTAGAGGATACGGATAACTTTGAGGAAAACAAAGGAGAGTCAGAAACCTTGGCCGGATTTGTTTTGGAAAAAGCTGGCAGTTTTCCTAGACGTGGAGAAAAGATATTGTTTGGGTCATACACTTTTGTAGTAGAGGCCATGGATAAAAAACGATTGAAACAAATAAAAGTAACCTTACCACATGAAGAGTAAGTCATTAGTAGGATTTTTTATAGTATTTCTTTTAATGCTCAGTTGTAAAGATGAGCCGGTAATTCCAAAGCCGAAAGCTAAAATGAGATTAGAGTATCCACAAGGTAAATTGGCGGATTTAGAAACCGAGAACTTCAGTTTTAAGTACAATCAGTTGGCAGAAGCAGAACCTAATGGCGATCAGGCATATACCATTTCGTACCCTGAAATGAAAGGAGCCATTTTTTTAAGTTATAAGAAAGTTGATGGTAATTTATCTCAGTTAATTCACGATTCTAAAAGGTTAAGTTATGAACATGCTGCGAAAGCTGACAATATTGTAGAGCAGCCATATGTAAACCCAAATGAGAAAGTGTATGGTGCCTTGTTTGAGGTGCAGGGCAATGCGGCTTCTCAATCCCAGTTTTTTGTAACGGATAGTACTGAACATTTTTTAACGGGCTCTGTATATTTTTATTCACGGCCTAATTATGACTCCATTCTTCCTGCTGCTTCATATCTTCAAAATGATATAAGAAGTATCATTGAGACCTTAAGGTGGAAAAATAAGTAACTGATATGACCCGCCAAGACCTTTTAGATTGCCATAAAAGAATTACTCCGTTTGTTCACAAAACATCCGTATTAACATCTAGATTAATTGATAAGGAAGTTAATGCCCAAGTGTTTTTTAAATGTGAAAATTTTCAAAGAGCTGGGGCTTATAAAATGCGAGGTGCTACCAACGCTATTCTACAATTATCCGAAGAACAAAAGAAAAGCGGAGTGGTAACCCATTCATCAGGTAATTTTGCCCAGGCTTTATCTCTTGCAGCCCAGAGTGTTGGTGTTACTGCCCATATTGTAATGCCCAATACGGCTCCAGAAGTAAAAAAGGTTGGGGTTAGGGAGTATGGTGGTAAAATCTATGAATGTGAACCCACAGTAGAAGCAAGACAGTCTTTGGCAGATGAAATAGGATTAAAAATGGGAGCAACTTTCGTGCATCCGTCCAACGATAATAATGTTATTTTAGGTCAAGGTACCGCTGCATTGGAGTTACTGGAAAAACAACCCGATTTAGATTATATATTTTGCCCGGTAGGTGGCGGTGGTCTTATTGCGGGTTCTGCTTTGGCGGTAAAATATTTTGGTAACAACTGTAAAGTCTTTGGAGCGGAACCATTTGAGGCTGATGATGCCTACCGTTCATTACAAAGTGGCAAAATTGAGAGTAACGAAACTACCAATACCATTGCGGACGGATTAAAAACGATGTTGGGAGATAAGAATTTCCCGATAATAAAAGAGCTCGTTAGCGGTATTGTAAGAATTACTGAAGATGAAATTGTAACCGCTATGAAATTGGTCTGGGAACGTATGAAAATTATCATAGAACCCTCTAGTGCCGTTACGGTAGCTGCGGTTGTGAAACAATCAATGCAACAACCGGAAATTTTTCAGAATAAGAAAATTGGTATTATTATTTCTGGAGGAAATGTAGACCTTTCTAAATTACCCTTTTAAGCACTAAGTTTATTTTTTACTTAGAATTTTTTCAGCATTTGCAATACTGGAATTGATATTCTCTTTTACTTGCTTTACTTTTTCTTCCTCTTCTAAAAGCCATTTTTTCTTTTCATCGCTTAGATCTTTTCCGTTCAAAATTTCATCGGCATCAAAGCGGTCTCCAAAACCTTGCATCCAATCCATCATAGATCTATTGGCTTCTTGTAAATCTTTCATTGCCTTGAATTCAACTGATTCCACACCTAAGGAATCTGCCATTGGCTTAAGTTGACCAACAAGTTTTCCTAAAGTTCCCATTTTGGGCATCACCTCGTCATGGATGGCCATTACTTCGGACATTTTTGAAGTTTCTGTTTCCGTCTTTTTGGATTCCTTGCAGGAGGTAAAAGATATAAAGATGGCTATGGTAGCTATGTAAAGAATATTTTTCATTTTAGTTTTCTTGTGGGGTAACAGAAGTTATAGTGTATTCATAGTTTTTAACTTTTGTACCGGTAATAATTGATTTTACTTCTTCAATTGATATTAAAGAAGGGTCAAAAACGATATTTCCATTTTTATTGTTAAAACTGATATCAGCGGAAATTACGCCATCTTTCTCTTTTAGGTTAGATGCTATTTTATCTGCACAACCTTCTTGGCAAGCCATACCGTCTATACCAATTTCTACAGACTTAGTTATTCTGTTTTCTAATTTAATAATGCTCGTAGGGTTTTCTTGTGCCAATGAAACTGTTGTGGTCAAGGTGAAAACACTTATGAATAGTGCCAATATTTTTATTCTCATGATGCTAAGATTTAATGAATGCTACTGTGAAGTAAATTCAGTTATAGCGTAAAGATACCAATTATGTAAAATCCATATAAAAATCATTTGTAAAAATAAGTAGCTAACCAGATGATTTTTTTGGAAAAAACCTCACTTTTGTTCTAAATCTAAACAATTGAAGAATATAGATCAAAAATGGATTTACCTAGTAATTCTGTCATTTATTTGGGGTTCATCCTTTATTCTTATTAAAAGATCATTAGTAGGTTATACGCCATTACAGGTAGGTGGGTTGCGTATTGTTTTTGCATCATTGCTTTTGTTTGTGCTGGGATATAGATCATTGAAAACCTTATCTAAAACAGATTGGAAATGGGTTGTTATAGCAGGGCTCTGTAGTTCGTTTTTTCCACCTTTTTTCTTTGCACTTGCACAAACGGAAATCAGTAGCGGCATCACCTCAATTTTAAACTCGGTAGCACCTTTGTTTACAACAATGGTAGGTATTGCTCTTTTTGGTTTAGCGTTAAAAGGAAGACAGGTGATTGGTGTTCTCATTGGTCTTTTTGGTACTGTGGTGTTAATAGCTGCCGGTATGGAAAATAATACGGATCAAAATTATTGGTATGCCTTCTTTATTATATTTTCTGCATTAGGGTACGCATTCAATATTAATATTATTAAGAAATATTTGTCTCATTTGAGTCCGTTGGCGGTTACCACGGCAAGTTTTGGTGTTGCGTTTTTTCCTGCTTTGATCATTCTTATATATTCTGGAGTATTTAGACAGTTTGCCGGTAACGGTGCTATGTATGAAGCGGTGTGGTATGTTATGGCGCTGGCATTTTTAGGTACCGCTTTGGCAAATATTCTGTTCAATAAATTAATAAAGTTATCTAGTCCGGTATTTGCGGCATCGGTAACCTATTTAATTCCTTTGGTGGCTGTTTTATGGGGTTTTTTGGATGGAGAGAATATTAGTATACTTCAATTGTTGGGTGGTCTTATTATCTTATTTGGGGTATGGCTAGTGAATAGAAAAAAAGTTAGTTCGGCAAAAATAACTACGTGAACTGTAACAATATCATCATATGGTTGTCTTTGAATAGAACTAATCAAAAAACTGAAGATCATGAAAAAAATAGTATTTGTCATATTGGCGGTCACTTTTGCGATCGGTAATATTCATTCTCAAGAAAAAACGTTCAACGTAAAGTCATTTGATAAACTAATTGTAAGTCCGCACATTGAATTGAATCTTGTAGAGGGTGAAGAGGAAAATGTGGTTATTGACAATGCAAAAGTTCCTTTAGAAAAGATAA
Organism: Maribacter dokdonensis DSW-8; assembly: GCF_001447995.1. Taxonomy (NCBI): domain Bacteria; kingdom Pseudomonadati; phylum Bacteroidota; class Flavobacteriia; order Flavobacteriales; family Flavobacteriaceae; genus Maribacter; species Maribacter dokdonensis. The sequence goes on from NZ_LDPE01000002.1 coordinate 686,412, forward strand.
ATGTTGAAGTTGAAGGAAGAACCTTAAGACTGTATTTGGAAGGGGCTAAAGTGGTTACAAAATCTGAACGTATTTCAAATGATAACTGGCGCGGTAGTAAACCTTTGTACAATGGTACCATGGCTACTATTACCGTCACATATAGAAAATTGGAAAATCTTTCTGTAAGGGGAGAAGAGATTGTAAGATGTAAAAATCTTTTTAATGCAGATGATTTTAAAATGTCTTTGTATGGTGAGGCAAAAGTTTATTTTGATGAGGTTTCTATAGACGAATTGACCGTGGCAATTTATGGTAGTAGTTATTTGGAAATTGGTGGAGGTAATGTAGCTCGTCAGGTTTTTAGGGCCTATGGTGAAAGTGAAGTAAATACCGAAAGTATGATTGCCGATGAAACTAAAATTACTGCTTACGGAGAAAGCAATTTTAGAGTGAACGTAGTAGATAGGTTGAAGGTAACTTGCTATGGAGAAACAAATGTAAATTATACCGGTAACCCAGATGTGGACAAGGGCTTAATATTTGGCGAAGCCAGAATTAGAAAGATAGGTTAGAAGAAAGTAATTGATTAAAACAAAAAACCCGCTTTTTAGCGGGTTTTTTTAGTGATGGTATGCTATGTTATTCAAAATCGGATGGAGAAACGCCATCGTTGATCTTGATTTCAGAAACTATGAATTCAAATGACTGAGGACCCACGGTCTGTATAATTTTGAAAGGGAACATAATGCCAGACACCTCTTTGTAATCCTCAAAATTAGTGATGCTTGAGATTTGTTGTCCTTGCATTTCATTTGTGGTGATCTCTTGTAGTTTCAATCCAGTTTCCACATCATAGAAAGCAGATTTCTTTTCGTTGATCGTAACTTTATAGGCATTTTTATCGCCTACCATTTCCATTCCTTCTAAAGTAAGTGATTTAGCCTTTAGGTACCGAAGTTCGGATATGGGGGTAGATTCTCCTTTGAAAGTAATAATTTCTTCTTCGCCAAGATCTTTGCGTTGACCTTGTACAACCATATAACCGCTATCACCATTAAGAACTTGCTTGCTAACTGAATTCCCCATCATTTGTACATCTTGCATCAATTGGTAATTAGATGTTTTTTTGATGTTTAGGTTAAGCTTCATGCCCTGCATTTCAGCTTCGGCCATCATGGCGAATGTTTTTACGCTTTCTAGCTTGTCTTTTCCGCCAACAGCTGCTACATACTTTTCAATGATCGATTGTGCAGATACACCTTCCGGTACGGTAACTTCATAGTTGGGTGTTTCAACGCGATCTGCAGTTTTTGAATAAGCAAGTACAGGCAATTTTTTACCTTTAAATTGTACGTTCTGAAGGTTGCTTAGAATCTCACTTCCTTTACCAACAACAATTACACGGGCGTTATCAACATTGAAGTATTTTTTTGCGGCAGCCTCAACTTCTTCTTTGCTGATCTTTTCCAATTTTTCTAAAAAAGTCTTGTAGAAATCTTTTGGTAGATTTTCCTTTTCAACGTTCAGGGCATATCTGGCAATAGTCTCTGGGTCTTCAAGAGCCATAATAAAACTACCGGCATATAACGCTTTGGTGTTTTTTAATTCCTCATCTGTAACAGGTTTAGAGGTTATAAGCTCAAGCTCTTTTAACATTTCAACTACGGAACTATCGGTTACCATATTTCTAACTTCTGCAGATGCCCTAAATCTAGACGGGCCATATTTGTCGTTCCCAATAGAAGAATAGGCACCGTAAGTGTAACCCTTGTCTTCTCTTAAATTAGAATACAACCTGCTATCAGATCCTCCGCCCAATATTTCATTGGCTAAAAGTGCGGCGATATAGTCATCGTCCTTCATTTTAAGATTTACGATATTTTGTACCGTAATTTCAGATTGAACCGCATTGGGCATATCAATAAAATTGATTTGGGTATTTGGTACGTTCTTTGGTTGGGAGTAAGAGAAACTTGGTGGTACCGCTTTGGTCCAAGAGGTAAAGTATGTTTCGGTCATTGTTTTTACTTCATCAAAATTTACGTCACCTATTACAATTAAATAAGCATTGGCGGGAACAAAGTATTCTCGATAAAAGTCTTCAACATCGGCTAGGGTAACATTGTTTACGGTTGACTCGGTCGTGAATTCCCCATAAGGATGATTTTTACCATAGGCTAAGGCTCTTTGCGCTCTGCTTGATATAGATGAAACCACTTTCTCTTCAGATTTAAGTCCGGTAATAAGTTTGTCTTTTTCTTTATCAAATTCCTCCTGCGTAAATTTTGGATTAATAGCAGCATCCGCCATAAGTTCCATCATTCTTGCAAAGTATTTTGAAAGCGACTGAGCATATGCCCCTTGTGAGCTAAAATAAAGTCTAGCACCTAAAAAGTCGATTTCTTCGTTAAAGGCTTCTTTTGTTATGGTTTTTGTGCCTTGTCCCAAAAGACTACCGGTTAAACTGGACATACCGGCCTTGTTACCTTCTAAAATTGGAGGATTATCAATGGATAATTGAATAGATACCCTTGGAAGTTTATGATTTTCTACCACTAGTACTTTTAAACCGTTATTCAGTTTAAAGGATTGTGGTGTGCCTAAATTTACTTCAGGAGCAGGTCCTGGTGTTGGCATTACTGTACGGTCTACTTGTGCCTGTATGGCAATAAAGGAGAACAATGCTAAGAGTAATATATATGTATTTTTCATGGTCGTGTTTAGTTTGCGGTATTTTGTTCAGGTAAATATTCTAGTACCAATCTTTGGTTGGGTTTCAAATACTTTTGGGCCACTTCTTGGATCTCTTCTCTAGTTATGGATCTATAAACTTCTATTTCTTTGTTGATCAAAGAAGTATCGCCGTAGAGCATATAGTATTCAGCAAGTGAATTTGCAATGCCCTCAACGCTAGAATTACTGTTTACAAACTGGTTCTCAAACTTATTCTGTAGTTTTTGATAATCGTTTTCGGAAATTAAATCAGTTCTCAATTTCTCTACTTCCTCTTCAATAGAGTTGTTAAGAGTGTTTAAACCTGTTTCACCTACGGGTAGCGCAAATATGATGTACATACCATAATCTTCTAAAGTAATGGGTATGGCACCAATTTGTAAAGCCTGCTTTTCATCGTCTACCATCTTTTTATATAGTTTGGATGATGGTCCGTCGCTGAGGTAGGTGGAAATCATTTCTAAAACTTGGCTGTCTCTATTTCTGAGCCCCGGGGTTCTATACGCGATCATAGAAGCCGGAATCTGAATGTTGGAGTCATAAGCTTTTGCATTGATTTCGGTAGTTATAGGGTCTTCTTTAGGGAAATTTCTGGTGATTTCTGCACCTTTTGGAATATCCTTGAAATAATTGGAAATCAATTTTTTGGCATTGTCTTTCTCAAAATCCCCGGCAATGACCAATACGGCATTGTTTGGAGAGTAAAACTTTTTCTTAAAAGCAATAAATTCGTCTAAAGTAGCGGCATCTAAATCTGCCATTTTGCCAATTACGGTTTCTTTATATGGATGATTTTGAAAAAGGTTTTTCTTGATATTTTCTATAAATTTACCATAGGGAGAATTATCGACACGAAGCCTCTTTTCTTCTTTAACTACTTCATTTTGAGTGTCCACCCCTTTTTGATTGATAACTGGGTGCAGCATTCTCTCAGATTCTAGCCAAAGACCTAATTCTAAATTGTTAGAGGGGAATACTTCGTAGTAGTAGGTTCTGTCCTCATCAGTGGTAGCGTTTCCTGAGCCACCGTTAGAAGAAACAATTTTGTCCCATTCCCCTTTTTTAATATTCTCGGTTCCCTCAAAGAGTAGGTGTTCAAAAAAATGGGCAAAGCCCGTACGTTGTGGATCTTCATCTTTAGATCCTACATGGTATAGCACCGAAATGGAAATTAGCGGTGCGGTGTTGTCTTGGTGTAAGATTACATGTAGGTCATTGTCTAGGTCATACTCTTCAAAAGCGACCTCTTGTGAGATTCCGGCAAAAATGGAAAGGCACATTGCCGAAACCAGTAGTGATTTCATTTTCATTGAAACTGTATTAGGTTAGTGTTTAAATACTTTGTTCCATTGGTATATTTAAATACCATTTTGTTACAATAATTTTTGTTTTGTAGGAACAATCTTCAAATTTAGTATTCTTTAACATATAATTTCAAATTATTTATTGTTTATTCATTATCTTAAAAGAGTAAACAAAAATAAAATTCAGATGAACAATTTCGCCCTTCCTATAAGATTTGGTATCGCCGCCAGTGGTAGTTTAATCGCTTATTTTTTGGTGTTGTCTCTGTTTGGTCTTCATGTAAACGTTTTTTATAGCCTGTTCAATGCAGTTATTACAGGGTTTGCCATTTATGAGGCCATAAAATATTATAAACTAAAAAAGGGAGATACGTTTAATTACTCGGGCGGTTTCATGGCCGGTTTAATCACCGGTGGTGTAGCAACCTTGCTATTTACACTTTTCTTTGCCATATATTCCACAGAGCTGCAACCCGGTTTTTTAGAACAATTATCAACAAGGTGGGCAAATACCTATAAAAGTTTTGAGGCTATTGTTTTTTTAGTAGTAGCCACTATGGGCTTTACAACAAGCCTGGTTTTAACACTTGCTTTTATGCAACTGTTTAAGACTTCGAATACTACAAAAATAAAGAGCGTATAAAATTCTACAAAAACGCTTGTAAATTCACGATTTAGAACTATATTTGCACCCGCCTATGGAAAAAATCCATCAGGTTTAATAATACATTTAACAATATGTACGCAATTGTAGAGATGGCAGGGCAGCAGTTTAAAGTTGCAAAAGACCAGAAAGTGTACGTTCACCGTTTGCAAGTAGAAGAAGGAAAGAAAGTTACTTTTGACAACGTTCTTCTTTTAGATGATGGTTCGAGCGTAACTATCGGCGCCCCGGCTATAGACGGAGCCGCAGTAGAGGCTAAAGTCGTGAAGCACCTAAGAGGTGACAAAGTAATCGTTTTTCATAAGAAAAGACGTAAAGGTTACAAAAAGAAAAATGGACATCGTCAATCTCTTACCGAGATAGTGATCGAGTCTATTATTTCTAAAGGAGCTAAGAAAGCAGAAACTAAGAAAGCAGCACCAAAAGCTAAGAAGGCAGATGGTAAAGCGGCACCAGTTGATGTTTCTGTAGCATCTAAACCAAAAGCAAAGAAAGCTTCTGGTAAAGGTGATGATTTAAAAAAGATTGAAGGTATTGGTCCAAAAATAGCTGAAACCTTAAATAATGCAGGTATTTCTACTTTTGCTGATTTAGCAAAAACAGACGCAGCTAAAATTTCTGAAATTATTGCTGACGTTCGTGGAAATCACGTAACCGATACTTGGCCAAAGCAAGCTGAATTAGCTGCTGACGGTAAATGGGACGAGTTACAGAAATGGCAAGACGAATTAGACGGTGGTGTAGCTAAATAAGCTAGGTCATCAAAGTATAATAATATTTAAAACCTCAGACAATGGCACATAAGAAAGGTGTAGGTAGTTCTAAAAACGGTAGAGAATCAGAATCGAAACGATTAGGAGTTAAGATTTTTGGTGGTCAAGCTGCTATCGCTGGTAACATTATCGTTAGACAGCGTGGAACAAGACATAATCCTGGTGAAAATGTTTATGCAGGAAAAGATCACACATTACACGCACGTGTAGATGGTCTAGTGAAGTTTGAAAAGAAAGCAGGTGGAAAATCATATGTTTCCATTGAGCCTTTTGAAGCTTAAGCTTAAGACAATTTATTTAAAAAACCCTCTTCAGTACTGAAGAGGGTTTTTTTATGGTATAATTTTAAATTGAGTCAGCAAACTCTATATTCTTGGAGAGTTGTGGATGTAGAAGTAGGGTATTAATCAATTGGATGTTAGTATTCGGCTCGTTGTTCCGGATTACCTTTATAGAAGCTCCGTAGGTACCACCATATTCCTCGTAATTGTCAATATAAAAATTGTGCTTTTTAATATATAAATCCTTTAATTCTATTTGTTTATTGTCGATTAGTTTAATCAAATTTTTTGAAAGATTGTTGATAATAGTTTTTTGTTTTTTATTTAGACAATACACTGAAGGTATTAGTGCTCGTTGTTTGAATTCTAGCTTTATAAGAATTTTTCCTTTCGGTACGTAATCTCTGGTATGTCTTTTGTGAGCTTTTAAATGCTCCAATAACCTTTTTTTTAAATCGTTTTGATAAGTATTCCGTAGAATTTCTAGTTCTAACTTAATATTATTAGGAATGTCCTTTTCAATAGTTTCTCGCCAATTACATAAAACAGGCAAGTGGTGTTTGATTAGGTAATCTAAATAACTCTCAATTTCTTTTATTTTTTGAATTTTCCCTTTATTCTCATCATCGAAATAAGAGATTCTAAGCTTTTCATTATGCTCTTGCCATTCTAAATATTTCTTAAATTGTTGTTCGTTTAATATAGATTTTTTAAAAGATTTTTCTAATTCCCATTCTTCAAATTCGCCTAAAATTTCTCCTTTAGAATCTTTACTGGTTTTGTTTTCTCTGTAATTATAAATTAACTCGGCTTGCTCGTTTGTTAAATTAAGAGATTCATTCATATTAACTATCAATTCTATTTGACCTTTTTTAATCCAATCTTCATTTAATTGATCTACCCTGTAAAACTCTTTTAATTGTTCTTGGTTTAGGAAAGTTTTTAATTTTTCATGGGCTATTTTTAAATATAAATTACGTCTATGGTTTATTTTATAATCTTCTACTTTGTAACCAGATTTATCACTTGTTTCCCATTGAATTTTTTGCAGTATTTCTTGAAGTTCTACTAATTCATTGTCACTCAATTTTAAAGAAGCGTATTCCTTTTGTTTGATTTCAAATCTTCTTTTTTCAAAATCTTGTTTTTCGTAATTACTTTTTACCTCTTGTTTTATTTCTCTAAATTGACTTCTTTGTTTAACGTTTAATTTTCTGTAAATGGTCTTATAATAACGACAGCGTTCTGTTTTTTCATCATAATCAGGATCAATACTCCATGTATAATCTTTAAGCCACTTATAGGTTAGTTCATCAATTTCAAGAATCTGCCTTTTGGATAAATTTAAATGCTCGCCATACTGATCTGTAAATGTTATTGTATTCTTAATTTTGAGATGGGCCATAGCGTAAGAATGTAATGAACAAGGTAATTCACTTTAAATATAAATAATTTAGAGTAGTTACAATAACTTCTCCCCAATCTCAAACCACGTATTCACACGTTCAAACCCTTCTGTATTTACGTTGTGTGGAGAGGTGAATTGTAGGCTTCTGCCTTCAAAATTCTCTAAATTAAAACTACGGTCGTCTATGAGAACATCTCCTTTAAGAATGTGCTTATGACCACATAAAATGCGATTTTGCCAAGGAATAAAAGGAAAGTGTTCATCTAGCCATTCACTTTTCTCTTCTAATGAATTAGGAAATTGCATAGCTGCAGATGCTATATATACCTCGTGCTTATCGGCTAATCGTGCAAGTATTTCTTGACTGCCGGCAATCGGCTTTAAATTTCTAAAAAAGCCTCTTCTAGTGGCGTGCTTTCTAACACTGTCCTGGTGTGCTTCTGGCACCATATGCCATACCTCTGATCCTTTACATATTTCTGAAGTGAGCTCACCTTTAAACTCTGTATTGTAAATCTCTATATGGGCACCGTAGGTATCGGCTATGACCTCGTCCATATCAACAAATATTATCATAGTGCTATATTTTAAACGAAGTACGTGAAAATGTAGGTAAGAGAAAAGAGATAACCCAATTGTATGTGCTTATGACTTTAATCTTAAGGAAAATATAAGATTGATTTAAAACTTAATGAATAACTTTAAGAAAACATTTCAATTAAATATCTCTATGGAAAGTAAAAAATTACCGAATTCTGCATTCATTTATGTGTTGTCCGTTCTTAGTTGTATTATCTGTTGTCTTGGCGGGTTTGGCATTATACCCGCAGTAATTTCTTATTATTTAGCTTCAAAATCTGAAGGAATTTATAGAATGAATCCTGATGGTTATGACAATTATGGTATTATAAAAAGGGGTAAAATAATTGCGATTATAGGGATAATTTTAAATATTATAGTAATTGGTATTACCATTTGGACGTTGAGCACAATTGGATGGGATGCATGGTCTAAGGAGTTCGTAAGAAAATGGAATGAGGGTATGCAAAGTGGTCAAGGTTATTAATATTGTTACGATAGCAGTATGTTATAAAATGCCCGTTTTTCAATAATAATGGATACCGTTAATAATTGATTTTTATCAGATTACAATTTTTGGGGTTAATGATTATTTTGTACAACTAATTCTAAACAATTAAAATCATGAAAAAATCAGTTATCTGTATTGCTATGGCCGGCACATTATTATTTTCTAGTTGCTTGGGCTCTTTTAGCGCTTTCAATAATTTAAAGGACTGGAACCAAGGAGTCTCTGATAGTAAGTTTGTAAATAACCTGGTATTTTGGGGGTTGAACATAATTCCTGTTTACGGACTATTCTTTTTGGGTGATGCAATTATTTTCAATGTTATCGAATTTTGGAGCGGATCTAACCCAATTGCTATGGAAGAAGGAGAGTCTGAAACTCAAATGGTAGAAAGAGACGGTAATACCTTTGAAATGACCGCTACTAAAAATAGGATGCAGGTAACTGTTGTCGATGGGCCTAAAAAAGGTAAGAAAATTGATTTGGTATATAAGCCAAGTGAAAAATCATGGAATGCGGTAAGACCTAATGGTGAGATTATAAAATTATCATCTTTTGAAGAAGGTTTTTATATTGTTTACATGCCAAACGGTAAAGAGGTGAAAATTGATCCGTTAAGTTCTAAAGAACAAGGTTTGGCTCAATTAAAGGAGCAAACAGATTGTTATTATTTGGAAGGTATGTTGGCAGAAAACAACTAACTGGAAAAGCTTAAAATAAAAAAAGGTCTCGATAACATCGAGACCTTTTTATTAATAGGACTATAATTTAGTATCTATAGTAGTCAGGTTTAAAAGGACCTTCAACCGTAACACCAATATAATCAGCTTGGTCTTTCTTTAATTCGGTCAATTCTGCACCTAAACGAGACAAGTGTAATTTTGCAACCTTTTCATCTAAATGCTTTGGTAACATATATACTTCGTTCTTGTAGTTTTCACTATTCTTCCAAAGTTCAATTTGCGCCAAAGTTTGGTTGGTAAATGAATTACTCATTACAAAACTAGGGTGTCCGGTAGCACAACCTAGGTTTACCAATCTACCTTCTGCCAAAATGATAATATCTTTACCATCAATAGTGTATTTATCTACCTGAGGCTTAATTTCATCTTTAGTGTTTCCGTGGTTTTTGTTCAACCAAGCCATATCAATTTCATTGTCGAAATGACCAATGTTACAAACAATGGCTTTATCCTTTAGAGCTTCAAAATGTTCGGCTCTAATAATATCCTTGTTTCCAGTAGTGGTAATTACGATATCTGCGTTACCAATAACCGTTTCCAATTTTTTAACCTCAAATCCGTCCATACAAGCCTGTAATGCACAAATAGGATCAATTTCCGTAACGGTAACAATAGAACCGGCACCCTTAAAAGAAGCAGCGGTACCTTTACCAACATCACCATAACCGGCTACAACAACGCGCTTGCCTGCAAGCATGGTATCCGTAGCTCTACGTATAGCATCAACAGCACTTTCTCTACAACCGTATTTGTTATCAAATTTAGATTTGGTTACAGAATCGTTTACGTTAATAGCGGGCATAGGTAAAGTACCATTTTTTACGCGCTCATATAAACGGTGTACTCCTGTAGTGGTTTCTTCTGAAAGTCCCTTAACATCAGACGCCAATTCTGGATACTTATCTAAAACCATGTTGGTAAGATCACCACCATCATCTAAGATCATATTCAATGGTTTTCTGTCCTCGCCAAAGAATAAGGTTTGCTCAATACACCAGTCAAACTCCTCTTCGTTCATACCTTTCCAGGCATAAACAGGTACACCTGCGGCAGCAATAGCGGCAGCGGCTTGATCTTGGGTAGAGAATATATTACATGAGCTCCAAGTAACATCTGCACCCAATGCGGTTAAAGTTTCAATTAAAACGGCAGTTTGTATGGTCATATGAAGACAACCTGCAATACGTGCCCCTTTTAAAGGTTGCTCGTCTTTGTATTCTTCACGAAGGGCCATTAGACCTGGCATTTCAGCTTCTGCCAATTCAATTTCTTTTCTTCCCCAATCGGCAAGGGAAATATCCTTTACCTTATAAGGCACATACGGAATAGTTTTCGTGCTCATATCTTTATAATTTTATACTTTCGTTAATCTATGTACAGCAATTTTTAATTCGTGCAAAGGTACGAATAACACTAAGAATCCCATGCCGCTTTACAAAACTATAACAGTAAACAAAGAAACCTCTGTAGCTATATGGAAGGTAGAAGAGACAGAAGAACATCTTTGGAAAGGAGTTGAACTTACTGATCATTGTCAAAATAGGTTCAATGGTATGAAGTCTGATCTTCACCGTAAGGCATTTTTAAGCATTAGACATTTATTGGCCTTGTATAATTATGTAGATGCCGATCTGGAGTATGATGATAATGGGAAACCACATTTAAAGGACGGAAATTTTATCTCTATTACGCATTCCCATAATTTCACGGCGATTATAATAAGTGAATCCGAAGAAGTAGGTATAGATATTGAAATGCAGCGCGATAAAATATTGCGAATTGCACACAAATTTACACCGTTTGAAGAGTATAGAACTTTGGCTAATACTGCAGCAATAATCAGAAAATTGACCATAGTGTGGGGCGCCAAAGAATCTTTATATAAAATTTATGGGCATAGAGGTGTAAGTTTCTTACATCACATCAACGTTCAAGATTTTATATTTAACGCAGGGCGGACAACGGCGCAAATAATTTTTAACGGGCAATCTTCGGACTATGGAATCAAGTTTTTGGAATTTGAGGATTTCACTTGTGTTTATGCCATTAGAAATAAAAATTAATATTTAGGCTACATTATATGGACATATCGGTAGAGTTGACTTTTTCGCCCTTACAAGACGATTTTGAGCAACACATTATAGATTTTATAAAAAAACTAAGGGCTAGCGGATTAACCATACTTGAAAATCCTTTAAGTACACAGGTGTTCGGCTCTTATGATGAAGTGATGAAAGTGCTGAATACCGAGATAAAAACAGCGTTTGAACTTATGGATCGCGGGCTTTTATTCATGAAAATAGTTAAATCTGATAGAAGCGACTATGAGCCCCATTTTTGATTATCTCTTTGGGCAATATGCCGATTATAGTACATTAGATATTACACTTGAAATTGTAGCCGTTATTTTTGGCTTATTATCTGTAATATGTTCTAAGCAAAACAACATTTTAGTATATCCTACAGGATTGATAAGTACTTCAATCTTTGTATATCTCCTTTTAAAATGGGGATTGCTGGGTGATATGATGATCAACGCATACTATTTTATAATGAGTTTATACGGTTGGTACATTTGGACAAGAAAGGTTGATGCCGACCATTATACACCAATCACTAGAACAACGAAAAAAGAAAATGGAATTTCGGTCATTATATTCATAAGTACGCTTGTTTTTGTGTTTACCGTGTATCAGGTTTTTGATAAATGGAATAGCTGGACCGCCTATGTTGATACTATAACAACAGCTATATTTTTTGTGGGTATGTGGTTGATGGCCAAGAGAAAAGTAGAAAATTGGATATATTGGATCATTGGGGATCTTATATCTGTACCATTATATTTTTACAAGGGATTTACGTTTACAAGTTTTCAATATCTCATTTTTACAATATTGGCCGTTTACGGCTATAACGCATGGAAGAAAAATACAGACAAGAGCCTTCAGATGTCTTAAAAGTTGTTCTTTTTGGTCCGGAATCTACGGGTAAAACCACATTGTCAGAACAATTGGCAAGACATTACCATACCGTTTGGGTACCGGAATACGCTAGGGAATATCTACAAGATAAATGGAACAACGAACGTAAAACTTGTGAACCTCATGACTTATTGCCAATTGCCGAAGGGCAAATGCGTTTAGAGAACAAGCTGGCCAAAAAAGCTACAGATATTCTCATTTGCGATACAGATTTATTGGAAACCAAAGTATATTCAGAAGCCTATTACATAGGTAATTGTGATCCTGTTTTAGAAAAATATGCATTGCAGAATACATATGATCTTTATTTGTTGACGTATATAGATATCCCTTGGGAAGCAGATGACCTAAGGGATAAGCCCAACGAGAGGGAAAAAATGTTCAATTATTTTAAAGATACTTTAGAAAAATACGGTAAAAATTTTATTACCTTGAAAGGAGACAAAAAACAACGTTTAAATAAAGCCATTAACCATATAGATACCTTATTACATCAATGATAGAACTTACAGAAAAAGATCAAAAGCAACTAGAGAGTAAAGGAATTTCTAAAGAAACAATGCTGGGTCATATCCAGACATTTAAAGAAGGTATACCTTTTGTCAATTTAGAGAATGCTGCTGTTATAGGTAACGGCATTCTTAAATTTTCCGATGAAGAAGAAAAAGAACTTATTTCTTTTTACGACTCAAAATTGAAGGATTTAGATATTTTAAAATTTGTACCCGCTTCTGGTGCTGCATCTAGAATGTTTAAGGCTTTGTTCGCATTTTTAAATGCTTACGACCCAAATAATGAAACATTACAGGCATATTTAGAAAGAACAAATGACAAGGATATACTGAAATTTTCCGCTGGTTTAGAACGCTTTCCGTTTTATGATAAAGTAATGGAAAGTATAGGTACTTCTTTTGAATCTGAAGGAGAGAAAGTCTACAAGTTCGTTGCTGATCTTTTAGGAGATAACACACTAAATTATGGTTTTTACCCTAAAGGACTATTGCCGTTTCATAAATATGGCAATTCTACGGCTACCCCTTTTGAAGAGCATTTAAAAGAAGGTGCCCTTTATGCCGGTTCTAACGGAAAAGCAAAACTACATTTTACGATATCTGAACAACACGAAGAAATGTTTGGCGATGAATTTAAAGCATCTGGACCTAAAGTTTCTTCAGATACAGGAGTTACTTATGATGTGGATTACTCTTTTCAAAAAGCATCAACAGATACTTTGGCAGTAGATATGAACAATGAACCTTTTAGAAATGAAGATGGTTCTGTTTTGTTTAGACCGGGTGGTCATGGTGCTCTGATCCAAAATTTAAATGAGCAAGATGCCGATATTATTTTTATTAAGAATATAGATAACGTAGCCGTAATGAAAGATGCAAAGGCCGTTGCGGATAGCAAAAAGGTATTGGCAGGTGTTTTGTTGAAAGAGCAGGAAAAAGCATTTGAATTTGCTGCCTTATTGGATAAGGGAGAAGCGGATGATGCAACTATAGAAGACATCAAAAACTTCTTAAAAACAAATCTAAATGTTCGTTTTTCGGAAGGGTTCGATTCAAAATCAAATTCTGATAAAGTAAATATTTTAAAAGATAAGATAAATAGACCTATTCGTATTTGCGGTATGGTAAAGAATGAAGGTGAACCTGGTGGTGGACCGTTTTGGGTTACTAATAGCAAGGGAGAAGTTTCATTACAGATTATTGAATCTGCTCAAATTGATATGAATAATTCTCAACAAGCGGATATTTTAAAGAATGCAACGCATTTTAATCCAGTAGATTTGGTTTGTGCTGTGCGTAACTATAAAGGTGAGAAATATGACCTGTTGAAGTTCGTAGATGAAAAACAAGGTTTTATAACAGGTAAGACCAAAGACGGTAAAGAATTAAAGGCACTTGAGCTTCCAGGTTTATGGAATGGGGCAATGGCGTTTTGGAACACCATATTTGTAGAGGTTCCATTAGTGACTTTCAATCCGGTAAAAAGTGTAGTAGATCTTTTAAAAGACTCGCATCAGGCATAACTATCAATACTTACATAAGGTAAAAAAGTGTGTAGATTCTACACACTTTTTTTGTTTCTGCACAATTTTACACAGGGAAGGAAAGTATAGTCAAAACATAAAGTTGTTGTAAATCAGTAGTTTATAAATGAAAAACTTTAGATTTCAAGGTTGGCATAATTATTCTAATATACCTATCAAGAATGTTTAATTTAAAAACGTAAAAAGATGAGAAAAATAGTTTTTGCCACAGCTTTAGCAATAGGTAGTTTAACAATAGGTACTGCAGCTACACCAATTATATTTCATGATGGTATTATGGAAGATGTATTCTTCCAAGAATATACCGAGATAGCAACTTCAGATTTACCGGCACCAATTGTAAATGCCCTAGCGTCAGATTATCAAGGTGCAATGCTGAATAAAGCATATGTTGATGATGAAAATAACTATAAATTAGAAATTACTTCTCAAGATGGTTCTTCTGTAGTATTGTATGCAGATGAAGAAGGTAACTGGTTAGAAATGTAGAAATTATAAGTTTGAGTTAGTTGTTTATAAAAAGCTGCCTAGGCAGCTTTTTTCAATTTAGCGCCTTTAAATTATGGCAATGGATAATCCATATGTCAGATTCTTCCGTAAATAATTATGGAAGTAGAGTTATTAACGATTAAAACATTAGCATGAAGAATTACGCATTATTAGTATTCTTGACTTTAGGAATAACATTGAACGGTACAGCAATGACTGGTTCAAATTTTATAGAAAAAGAAATTGTTATCAATACAGATGAGTACGTAAAAATAAAATCGAGTGAGTTGACACCTCCGATTATTGAAGAAATATTAAAACAATACCCAACGTCTAAACTTGGTGGAGCTTATAAAAATGATAGAGGAGAATTTAAATTGATTATGGTACTTAAAAGTGGTACCCGAAGAACCGTTTATATAGACCAATACGGTAATTGGATCAATAAAAAATAACCTGAAAAAAAGTTTTCAAAATAAAAAAAACTGCAAAAAGCGGTTTTTTTTATTTAAAAATGTGACCTACCAGAAAATGTTGTGTCTAAATAAGTGAAGCAAATTATGAAACAATGGTCACATTAGTATTTATTTCGGTTTTAGGCACAGTTCTAATTTTTTCTTTAGGGATGATATCGAAACTATGTTTAGAGAAGTAAATAGCAATAATATCACTTTCGCGTAAACACTAACCGTTAACTATGAAAGTGCCACCAAATAATTGTATTTAAAATAATCCCCCGGATTAGCATTGCCAGTATTAGTTGTTGTTGAATTGATTAAGGTGTTGATTAAAAATTTTAAAACAAGAGTTTGATAGGTGGTTTGAGGGGGGCTGCGCATTGCAGCTCCTTTTTTTTGTTTTCAAATAAGTTCTGGGTCACAAGAAAATGTGACTGTTTTATTGGGTAAAAATTATACAGATACTAATATTGGGTACAGTTTTACACAACTTTAAGATAGGTGCAGTATATGTAACATTCTATGTATCAGTGTTTTTGGTTTTTTACAGATAATGGCATTCTTTTTTCTTAGTTAATAGTATTGAAAAGTAGTATTAACTTAAATATTAGAAAGATGAAGACTTTATTTTTATTAGGAGCAATGACATTAGGTGGTTTTACAATGAACGCACAAGATGCATTAATAGCAGAAAACGGAATTCAACATAATCAAGTAAATGAAATGTTGGTCGTGGCCGATGATTTCAAGGAAATTTCGGTAGCAGAAGTTCCTCAAGCAGTATCAGATGCAGTAGCTAAGAATTTCCCGACTGCTAGTCTAGATAAAGCATATACGAACAGTGAGAAACAGTATAAGTTGGTACTGTCTCTTGAAGATGGTACACAAGGAACCGTATATGCCGATGAAAATGGGAATTGGATAGATATGTAATTATAGAGAAACTTGTTTGTTCAAGTTGGTTTGGTCAGGAAAGGATAGCTAAGTGCTATTCTTTCCTTTTTTTTTGCTCTATCGAATTGATTAATTAAGCTTTATGATAATTTTAAAATACAAATAGTCGGCTTATGGTATTTTTACGTAAATACTTAGAATACCAAACTTACTATGTCCAAAATTTTAATTTTAGAAGACGATACTTCTTTTGCCCAAATGCTAAAAAAGTTTTTGGAAAGAAATGGTTTTGACATTGTGGTAAGTCAGACCGGGTTAGATGGTGAAAAGCAACTCAAAGAGCAAAATTTTCAATTAGTAATTACAGATCTGCGTTTACCGGATTATGATGGCATTAAACTCGTTTCTCAACTAAAGGACAGTATTCCGGTAATAGTAATGACGGGTTATGCGGAAGTATCTACCGCAGTTAAAGCCATGAAAATGGGTGCGTATGATTATATTTCAAAACCATTTACGCCAGATCAAATGTTAGCCGTAATTGATGGTGCATTACACGCTAAACCAATTATTTCGAAAGAAACGGCTATTACAACAAAAAATGACTCAAAATCAATTGTAGAAAATGAAGATAAGTCGTCAATTTCTAATGACTTGGAGTTACTTAGTGAAGCTGCGCAAAAATTAGATGAACATATTGCCTTAGTGGCACCTACAGACATGTCTGTTTTAATTATAGGTGAGAGTGGCACTGGGAAAGAGGTTACGGCTAAAGCAATTCATCAAAAAAGCAATCGTAAAGAAAAACCGTTTATAGCGCTAGATTGTGGGGCAATACCTAAAGAACTTGCCGCTAGTGAATTTTTTGGTCATTTAAAAGGAAGTTTTACTGGGGCTATAGCCGATAAAATAGGAAGTTTTGAAGCGGCAAATGGGGGAACGTTGTTTTTAGATGAAGTAGGTAATCTTTCTTATGAGAATCAAATACAACTATTAAGAGCTTTACAAGAGCGTAAAATTAAAAGGATCGGTAGCAATACTGAAGTGGAGGTTAATGTCAGAATTTTATCGGCCACCAATGAAGATTTAAAAGCAGCAGTTGAAAAAGGTAATTTTCGAGAAGATTTATATCATAGGTTAAATGAGTTTTCTCTTCAAATACCGGCTTTAAAAGACAGGCAGGGAGACTTAGCTGTGCTAGCATCTCATTTTTTGGAAAAGTTCAACCAAAAATTAAACAAGCAGATTATTGATTTTTCAGATGAGGTCTGGAATGCTTTTAATACATACCACTGGCCAGGTAATATTAGGGAATTGCAGAATGTTATTCAACGTGCAGTGTTGTTGACTACCACCAATGAGATACAAGTGAATACTTTGCCAGAAGAGCTAATGAGATCAAAGCCGGAAAGAATCGACTTAGGTAGCGTGTCTAAAGCAGATTTTGAAAAAGAGCAAATTGTTAATGCTTTAAAACGTACTAATTACAACAAGTCTAAAGCGGCCAAGTTATTACAAGTAACCAGAAAAACGCTGTATAATAGAATTAACTATTATGATTTAGACCTGTAGAGATTTCCTGTGAAATTACTTCCATAACATCGCTTATTTCTTGCTCCAGCTTCGCGTATATTTCTGATATCGTTTTATGGGTTAAATCATTTTTCTTCAGGGTTTCAAAAGTTTCTAAAGTGGGTACAATATTGTTCACATGCAATTGCCTGAACATAGGTAGCATTCTATGTGCAGTACTATTTATTTGTGCAATATTGTTTGTGGTTACCGCCATTTTTAATTCATTTAAATTTTTCCCTGTATCATTTTTAAATGTGAGCAATACCTCGTCAATAGCGGTTTTGTCTTTTCCTAAAAAGAGTTCAATGGTTTCTAAACTGTAAAGGTTTTCGTTGTCATTTCTAGAAATGAAAGGTTTTTCATGAGTATGTTCAAAATCCATTTCAAACATGTTGTTTAGTTTTTGTAAAAGATCGGTTTTTGAAAATGGTTTTCGAATTAATCCAGTAAATCCATTTTCGATAAAGTGATCTACCGTAAGATCTCGTCTTCCGGTCATCGCTAAAATGGGTTGATTTTCATAATGTTTAAATGTTCCAGATTTAAGTCGGTCAACAATGTCATAGCCGGAGACCGTAGGCATTTCAATATCGGTCAAAATCATATTGAATTTAAAATCTGAATCGGGTTTAAAAGTATTGAAATCGGTAAAAAGTAAAACTTCTATTCCGGCTGACTTTAGCATTTCCCCAATTAGTTTCAAAAACGAAGCATCATCATCAAAAACAATAATTTTTAACCTATCCGGTTTTAAAGCGATTTTTGTTTCAACAGATGATTTTTCACCATAAGCAATAGGTATTTTAAGGGTAAAGGTGCTGCCTTTGTTTAAATTGCTCTCAAGCGAGAGCGTACCGCCTAACAATTCGGTAAGTTTTTTGGTAATGGTGAGTCCTAATCCATAGCCGCCGTACTTTTTGTCGGTATCGTTTTCTGCCTGTGTAAATTCTTTAAAGATTAGTTTTTGCTTCTCTTTTGATATCCCTATGCCGGTATCGGAAATTTTCAGGAAAAGTTGTTTTGTTTTTTGTTTTTCAATGATATTGCCCGTAAAGGTGATAGAGCCTTTATCGGTAAACTTATAGGCATTGCCCAGTAAATTTGTAATAATTTGACGTAATCTAAAAGCATCTGAAATAACAGGATGTTCTAAAGACTCATCTAAATGAAGAATTAAATCAATATCCTTGGCTGTATACTGTGCAGCAATACTATTAGCAGTTTCGGAAATCAAGTCATTTACCTTAAAAGTAGATTTTTTGACTACCATTTTACCGGCCTCCAATTGAGAAAAATCCAGCAAATCGTTTACCAGATTGTTCACATATGTGGTAGCGGATTTTATTTGGTCAATATGCTTTTTATTAACGGTTCCATGGTCGTTTTCTTCTATTATATTGGTGTAACCGCTTATGGTGTTTAATGGGGTGCGTAAATCATGACTTACCGTTGCAATCAATTGTTCCCTACTTTTTAATAAAGAGTCAGAGTAGGCCTTCTCTTTTTCAAGTTTCTCTCTGTATACATTTGCTTTCCAGAAATCTCTATTTATAATAAAAGTAAAAATACCAACCACTAGAAAACCGAGTATTGCTGCAATAACGGCAAGGCGAATACTTCTTTTTAACAAGGTTTCCTTTTTAATGGAGTTGTTGATGCTGTTCGTAATAATCTCTTGCTCAAATGAAGAGAGGATGGTACGTAACTGCTGCGAAAGTTCAAGATCGGTTTTATTGATATTGGTCTCTCTAAGGGCCAAGGTGTTTTCGTTTATGGCATTTTCCTGTTTAACATCTTTCAAAAGATTTTTAGAGACTTGTAGAACACTGTCCATAGTCTGTGTATTGCTTTGTGAATTACCGTTTGTGGGGACATTGGCATTAAGATAATCCGCAACCTTTTTTATGGTACTTTGGGCCTTGGGTGAAAGTTCTTCTAAATTAGGAGCTAAGCCTTCCGGTTTAATAATTCCTAAAGATTCCTCTAACTTATCAAATTCCGCTAGCGCAGAATTTATAGCGGTCCCTGTTTGGTCCTTAAGTCTAATGGCTCTTAAGGCATTAATATTTGTCACTTTTTTATCTAAAAGTGCGCTAAGGCTGTCTAAAAGGTTGTGTTGATATTCACTGTCCGTTAGCGTTTTTATTTCTTGAATATTGGTGCGTATGGAGTCTATTTTGTTCTCATAGGCGCTAAAATTAATTTTACTTTTGGTTTGCAATGCAAGTTTAGAGAGACTTTCAGCTTCATATAACTGGGCTAAAAAGGAGTTTGTTTTAAGTAATTTGTTGTCTTTTTCCGTTGTGTTTTCAGTAGCAATGTATTCTTGAACCTCCGTATAGATATAGTATGATGCAATAATGCCCAATATGACCAAAAGCAAGTAGCTAATAGTAATTTTAAGGGTGAACTTGTTTTTCTTGGAATCCATGTAATATTTCTAATTGTATAGTAAAGACAGATTGAAATGTATAGTTAAATACGACAAAACAGGGATAATAAGTTCTAAAATGATGTTAATTAAACAAGATGTTATTTTTTCAGATTTATTTATGAGAGTTAGAATTACTGCATTACATTTGCGGCATCTCAAAGGGGTGCCAAAATCCTGAAATTTTTTAGGACAAAGCTGAGATTATACCCAAAGAACCTGGGCGGGTAATGCTGCCAAGGGACCGAGCGTTAAAAAAATGTCCGGTGGACATTTTTAGCGAGGGGCCAGCCAGTGTAATGGCTGACTTCATTTTGGAAAACAAAGTCTTTAAATAGGCAAAATCAATTTTTACTTAGAATAATAGCCCCTTTTATTCGTAATTATTTTACGAATGAAACTTACTATTTTTACAATTGCGGCGTTTTTTGCGTTTAGTCTTGGAGTCAGTGCCCAAGAACAGGTAACTGATTCTCTGGAGGGTCAAAAAGTAGTCTTAGACGAAGTGTTCGTCTCTGCGGTAAGGGTAACCAAGCAATCTCCGGTTACATTTTCAAATCTTACAAAAGAGGAAATTAAACCAAGAAACCTTGGGCAGGACATTCCTGTATTAATGAACTTTTTACCATCTGTGGTAACTACTACAGATGCTGGTGCCGGTGTAGGTTATACTGGGCTTAGAGTAAGAGGTAGTGATGCTACACGTGTAAATGTGACCATTAACGGAATACCTTATAACGATGCGGAGTCTCAAGGTACTTTTTGGGTAAATATGCCCGATTTTGCTTCTTCAACTGAGAGTTTGCAATTACAACGTGGTGTAGGTACATCTACCAATGGTGCCGGTGCTTTTGGGGCAAGTTTAAACTTGTTGACAGACGGTTTTTCACAAGACGCGTATGGTCAAATATCAACTTCTATAGGTAGCTATGGTACATTAAGAAATAATTTAAAATTCAGTACCGGATTATTAAATGATCATGTTGAAATTTCAGGTAGACTATCTAAAATTAAATCAGATGGTTATATAGATAGGGCAAGATCGGATTTGGAATCTTATTTTTTACAAGCGGCTTATAAAGATGACAATACTTTGATCAAGGCATTGATGTTTGGGGGTCATGAAATTACGTACCAAGCTTGGTATGGTATAGATGGTCAAACTTTGAGGGATAATAGAACTTTTAATCCTTCAGGTATTTATACTGATTTAGATGGTAATACCCAGTTTTATGATAATGAAGTGGATAATTACAAGCAAGACCATGCACAATTATTATGGAACGAACAGATTTCTGATTTTTGGAGTACAAATATTGCGTTGCACTATACAAGAGGTAGAGGTTATTTTGAGCAGTATAGAGAAGCCGATGATTTTTCTACCTATGGTTTTGAGCCACTGATTGTAGATGGTGAAGAAGTGAATACTACCGATTTAATTAGAAGACGATGGTTGGATAATGATTTCTACGGAACCGTTTTTTCTGCAAATTACAAGAAAGAAAAGTTAGATTTAATAATAGGTGGTGGTCTTAATAAATACGAAGGCGATCATTTTGGTGAGGTAATCTGGGCTAGATATGCTAGTAATAGTAGTTACAGAGATCGTTATTATGATGATAGTTCATCTAAAACAGATTTTAATTTATACACAAAGGCAAATTATCAATTAACAGATCAATGGTCATTGTATGGAGATGTTCAGTATAGAACAGTTGGGTATAAAGCAAACGGGGAAGATACCGGTCTTGTTGATGATACGTTCAATTTTTTCAATCCAAAGGCAGGAGTAACCTTTGATCTTAATGCGAATAATAATTTTTACTTGTCGTATGCGTTTGCCAATAGGGAACCCAATAGGAACGATTATGAAAATGGTAATCCAAAACCTGAGAAACTAAATGATTTTGAATTGGGATGGAGGTATGTTTCTCCTTCAGTTCAGGTAAATACCAATGTATATTACATGAACTATAAAGATCAGTTAGTGGTTACTGGCGAATTAAATGACGTTGGTGCACCATTAAGGGAAAATATTGGAGATAGTTACAGGCTAGGTTTAGAAGTTGATGCCAATATAATATTGGGTGAAAAATTCAGCCTAAGACCTAACATTGCCATCAGTCAAAATAAGAACAAAGATTTCTTTATTGATAGAGATGGTATGCTACAAGGTTTAGGAGATACCAACATTGCTTACTCTCCGGGCTTGGTGGCGGGTAACGTTCTTAGTTATATGCCATGTGATGCTATGAATATTTCGCTGTATTCAAAGTTTGTAGGTGAGCAATATCTAAGCAATACAGATACAGAGGCATCTAAGCTAGACTCTTATTTTACCACAGATTTCAATATTACTTATGAGATTAACATGACTAGCATTGTTAAGTCTATCGTGTTTTCAGGTTTGGTAAATAACATCTTCAATGAAAAGTATGTTTCTAACGGGTATACTTATGTAGATAGTTGGTCTACACCTGGTAATTCATTTGAAGTACAGGGTTATTATCCACAAGCAGGAACTAACTTTTTGTTAGGTGCAACAGTGAATTTTTAGTTGATAATAGAAAGATATAAAGTTGTCTTAAATATTTGTTGAGAATGTAAGGCGCATAGTGGAATAATCTAAATTAGGAGACTAATTATCAGGGTTATGGAGCGCAATATTCCAGTTTTTGGCAGTAGGTTAAGAAACAATATAGTAACGGTGCCAGAGGTCATTTCTCAATGCTCTGGCATTCGTGTTTTTGGGCAATCTATAAAGTCGTTTTTGTTTAGTACTGACGTAGCTATTATAAGAAATACCAATGCCAATGCAATTATAGCGGTATATCCGTTTACACCGCAACCGGTAATATCAAATGCTTTGATATTGGCTGCCGACAAACCTATATTTTGCGGAGTCGGTGGCGGTTTAACAACCGGGGTAAGGTCTTTAGAGTTGGCAATACATGCAGAATTTCAAGGTGCTTTAGGGGTGGTTTTAAATAAGCCTACCCCTAATAGCCTTATTACGATGCTTAAGGAAAAAATTGATATACCGGTAACCATTACGGTGGTTTCGGAAAAAGATGATATTAAAGGTAGAATAGATGCAGGTGTAGATATATTCAATGTGTCCGGCGCAGCTAAAACTGCAGATATCATCAAAAAAATTAGGGATTTAAATGATAAGGTTGCCATCATTGCCACGGGTGGAAAATCTGATGATTCTATAGTTGCAGCAATAGATGCCGGGGCAAATGCAATATCGTATACACCACCAAGCACAGGTGAGCTGTTCAAGGAAATAATGGAGAAATACCGCGCTGAAGAATAATGCTTAATTAGAGATGATTACACTACCATCACTAAAGGTAGTACGATATTCAAGCATGTCATAATATCGATTTTCATCATCTGGTCTATTCAATAATTGACCGGTAAATAAGCTGTATTCATAATCTTCGCAAGAACACGTTGCAATTTGTCCATTTAGCTGCATGGTAGAGCAATCGTTAGGTGCATGGTTTGGACAACTGGCCTCAAATGCCCTAAACTGATCAAAACCGGCATTGATGACAAAAACACCTCGTGTACCGGCAAGATCACTTTGAATATATACGGCACTACCCGTATTTGTAAGTGGGCTGTAGGAAGGCAAGTTTAAATTAGCTTCAAAACGAAAGCCTATTTCCTGTAAGTACGGATTTCTGTTGGTTCCATCATTGCTACAAGCAGTGATAATCAATAGAATTAGGATACTTAATCTTCTGAACATGCTATAATTTTGTTTTCAATAACTTCAACAAATGTGCGTAAAATTTATGTATATTTGTGTTAAATCCTCTCTTAAAAAGCCGAATTAACAGGCATTTGCAGAGGATTTGTCTATTTATAAAACGAGGAAGTTATGAGTAATATATCATACTATACTGTCGAAGGGTTAAAAAAACTAAAGGCAGAACTAGATCATTTAAGAGATGTTGAGCGCCCAAAGGCGTCTCAAGCAATTGCAGAAGCAAGAGATAAAGGCGATTTGTCAGAAAACGCAGAATATGATGCTGCAAAAGAAGCACAGGGTTTGTTGGAAATGAAAATTTCCAAGATGGAAAATACCGTAGCCAATGCACGTATAATTGATGAGTCGCAATTAGATACCTCTAAGGTATTGGTACTTTCTACCGTAAAGCTAAAAAACCAAAATAATGGCATGGAAATGACCTATAAATTGGTAGCGGAAAGTGAGGCGGATCTTAAAACGGGTAAAATATCTGTAAGCTCACCAATTGGTAAAGGTCTTTTAGGAAAAAAAGTGGGAGATACTGCTGAAATTACTGTTCCTAGCGGAGCAATAAAATTTGAAATTCTTGAAATAACAAGAGCTTAAAATTTTTAAATAACTATATTTAATCCTATCCTTTTGAAAAGGGTAGGATTTTTTATTTCCATTAAATAGTAAACAATTATGCCAACGATTTTTACCAAGATCATAAATGGTGAAATACCATGTTTTAAAGTAGCTGAAGATGAAAATTTCTTAGCATTCTTAGATATCAACCCAAACGCTAAAGGGCACACCTTGTGTATACCTAAAAAAGAGGTAAATAAAATTTTGGACTTGGATGAAGAAACGTACTTGGGTCTCATGTCATTTTCAAGAAAAGTGGGCAAGGCTCTGGAAAAAACTGTTGAATGTAAGCGAATTGGTATGTCTGTTATTGGGTTAGAGGTACCGCATGTGCATGTTCATTTAATTCCGTTGAACGAAATGAAAGATGCAACTTTTCAACACAAGGTAAAATTAAGTAATGAAGAGCTGGCAGACTTGGCCCAGGAAATTGGAGCTAAGATTTAAATGGCACCAGAAATAAAAAGGTAAACAGCTCCTGCGAGCAAGGCGATCATAGCTAACAAAAGCCCATAAAATAATAATGTTGGTTGAGATGATTTTTTAGCTGGAACAGCCGTTTTTTGATAATAGTTGAACATACGCTCTATATCATCCGTCCAACTTACTGGGTAGATTGTAGTATGGCAGGTATTGCAAACTAATTTATTGCTGAGGTCTCCGG
Organism: Maribacter dokdonensis DSW-8; assembly: GCF_001447995.1. Taxonomy (NCBI): domain Bacteria; kingdom Pseudomonadati; phylum Bacteroidota; class Flavobacteriia; order Flavobacteriales; family Flavobacteriaceae; genus Maribacter; species Maribacter dokdonensis. Next base: position 711,325 of record NZ_LDPE01000002.1, read on the forward strand.
TAATCTTATGAAAAAAGCTACCGTAGGTGTGTTTTTGATAAAAAGTAAGACTTAAATCCTGATTAAAACACTCCGGACAGTTATTGGTCAGTTGAGCTTCTTTAATAACTTCAAATTTTTCCATCGCCATATTTAGTGAACCACTTTTAAAGAAATTTGCATTATAGTTCCTTCTTTGCCAGATGATAACACCTTTATTTTTCCATCGTGATACTCTTCCACAATTCGTTTAACCAAAGAAAGTCCTAAGCCCCAACCTCTCTTTTTTGAGGTGAAACCGGGTGTAAAGATACTATTATAGTTGCTTTTTGAAATACCGTGCCCGGTATCGGCAATTAAAATATTCACGAATTTATGATCTGGTACTATTTCAATGGCAATGCTGCCCTTGCCTCGCATAGCATCAATTCCATTTTTAACCAAGTTTTCAATAGTCCAATTGTATAATGAACTGTTGAGCATAACGGGTAAGTGGTCCACTTTAGAGCTAAATGAAAAGTGAATAAGTTTAGAGCTTCTTCTTTTCAAATAATCAAAAGCATCTTGTGTTTCTTTTACAATATCACTTTCAACAAGTTTTGGCAATGATCCAATTTTGGAAAAACGTTCGGTAATGGTCTGTAGCCGGTCAATATCCTTTTCAATTTCTTTGGTAATACTTGGGTTAATGTCTTCAGATTTTAAAAGTTCGTTCCATCCTAAAAGAGAGGATAAGGGAGTGCCAATTTGGTGGGCGGTCTCTTTGGCCATACCTGCCCATAATTTATTCTGTTCAGCAGCTTTATTGGTCTTGAACAGAAAATAGATTACGGCGGCAAAAAGAAAAATAATAAGAAGTAAGGCAATAGGGTAAAACTTCAGCTTGGTTAAAACGTCAGAATTGCCGTAATATAACGTGGCTAAATGTTCGCCTTGCTGATCAATGGAAATAGGGGTATTTTCATTCTTGAATTTTTTTAGTTGACTTTGAATGTAGGCGGAGTCCTGTGCTTTGTTTGGTGGAAAATTATTCACCCTTATAGACTTGTCTTTGTTTATAAGGATCATTGGGGTAGAAGTGTTGTTTTGGAATACCTTTAAATGAAGACTGCCTAAATCTACAGTTTCAGAGGATTGCAAAAACTCTGATTGCGCAGTAGCCCAGATCTCCATTTTTAAACGCTCTTCCTCTTTAAATTGTTTAAAAAAACTATTGGTATTCCATAAGATTAGACTAACCACAACAAAGGAGCCTACCAATAGAAAAATGTTGGAAATTTTGTTTTTAGGAATAAAGTTCATCCAATAGTTATCTAATACTAAAGATAACCCTAATTGTGAATAATTGTTGTGTTGTAATCTATGTACCGTGTTTTATTACCGCTTCATTTTATGTATTTTTGAAATCTATTGTAAAAAGAGTTCAAGATGGAAATAGAAGGTAAAGTTAAATTGATAGGTGAAACCCAAACTTTTGGGTCTAATGGGTTTAGGAAAAGAGAGTTGGTCGTTACTACAGACGAGCAATATCCACAGCATATCATGATAGAATTTGTTCAAGATAAATGTGATTTGTTGAACAGTTATGCCGTAGGGCAAGATGTAAAAGTTAGTATTAATCTTAGAGGAAGAGAGTGGACAAATCCTCAAGGTCAGGTAAAATATTTCAACTCAATTCAAGGCTGGAGGATAGAAAATTTATCTCAACAAGCACCGGCACCAGGTATGCCACCAGTACCACCAATGGAGGCATTTGAACCAGCTGATAATTTAAACGAAGAGGATCATGATGATCTACCGTTTTAATAATTATAACACAATAAAATAAGGGGTACTGTCCTTTAAATAAAAAACTTGTTTAGCTTAAAAAGTTGAACAAGTTTTTTTGTTTTCACACCTTTGGTTAATTTGAACAAAAACGAAAAAGCCTCAAAAGAAGCATGTACTTTTTAACTGATGAACTTGTCTTTCCGCCCGTGGAAAATGCCAATGTTGAAGGCTTGTTGGCCGTTGGTGGCGATCTTTCCCCAGAGCGGTTGTTGTTGGCCTACCAAAACGGAATTTTTCCATGGTTTGATAACGATTCTATAATATTATGGTGGAGTCCGGATCCTAGAATGGTGCTATTTCCAAATGAGATAAAGGTCTCTAAAAGCATGAAAAAAGTAATACGAAACAAGCAATTTAGGCTTACTAAAAATACTTGTTTTGAAAAGGTTCTAGAATATTGTTCTTCCGTACCAAGAGAAGGGCAAGACGGTACATGGATTACCGAAGCAATGAAAACCGCATATATTAAATTACATAAAAATGGTATTGCCCAATCCTATGAGGTTTGGGAAGAAGATAAACTGGTAGGGGGCTTGTACGGTGTTGATCTAGGTCATGTGTTTTGTGGAGAAAGCATGTTCAGTCTAGCATCTAATGCATCTAAGTTTGCCTTTATTAAACTAGCGGAAGAATTGTCTCTAAATGAGTATAGGGTAATAGACTGCCAATTGCACACCGATCATTTGGCCAGTATGGGAGCCAAAGAAATTGCAAGAAAAGATTTTATGGCAATCTTAAAGTGATATAACCAAACTATTTAAAAAGAGAAAAACGTGTTCAGTTTTTTCAGTGTAATTCTCCATTCTGAACTGTACGCCCAATTGTGCTTTTAAATGGTTTGAAATAGACCAACCTACTTGCGATGTTATGCGCTGATCATACATTGCTTTGGTACTTTTTTCAATGCTTAATAAAGATTCTGTGGTAGCCACTAAGTATGGTTCTCCAATATCTGTTCTTAAACCTTTTAAGGGAATGTCAATGGCAAAACGATATCTAAAACGATGAATAAGTGTAGAAGGTTGTATGCGCTGCTCAATTCTAAACCGGTTACCAAAGCGGACGCTATTGGTAATTTTGGTAATGTTGAATTGTTGCGTTAACCGTAGTTCATTTTCCTTGTCATTTTCAAATGCTTCTCTAAATCTATATTGTACTCCTAAGCCTATGCTCTTATAGGGATCTATTGTTAAAGAGGAAAAATGGGCTATTTCTATTTGGCGTACAGTTAACTGAGATTTGTTATTGTGATAGGTATAATTTCTATTTGATAAAGAAAAATTTTGTTTAAGCAAAGGGGTTACTTTGTAGTTTAAAGCTACTTCAGGCTCCCAATATGCAACAGTGTTATTTTGAGATTTAACATAACGTACACATAAGAACAGCAATAAGGTAAAAATGAACCGAAATCTAGTACAGTACATGGTCATAGTTAGGAGGGAGAGAGGTTCTTATATCCATAAAATTTCCATCGGCATCAAATAGAATCTCATAATCTAAATAGCCTTTTTCTTTTCTTCCAACAACTACCAGTTCGTAATTGTTAGAGGGTAGTATCAAGTTTTGAAATGCGTTTTTAAAAGTGTCATCAATAGGATCTGTATTTGAAGGATATTGCTGTTGCAACCTTTTTATACGATATTTAGTGAAATTATTGTTCAAATACTTTTCTATTTTGGCATAGGTATCATTAGGTATATCGTCTGGTTTAATTAGTATTTCAATATCTTCAAGATTGCCTTTTTTATCAAATTCAATGCTGTACCAAAGCTTGTCTTTTTTCAATTTCGCCTCATAACTAACTTTAGTGCTATCCGTCTCCTTATAGAACTTAATACGCCTATAATCTGTAACATTTTCTTCTATGGTAGAGATAGCAACAGCAGGAAACTGAGATTTTAAAATACGATGTTCCCTTTCGTATTTATACTGAGCCTGTCCAAATTGACTGTAAAAAAACAGAGTGGTAATTAGTAAGAGCGTTTGAATATTTTTCATGATAACGGTGTTATGTTACTTACACTTCGGTGTATCTAAAACAATCTAGTTGATGATCATTTACCATACCAGTGGCTTGCATAAACGCATAAATAATAGTACTGCCCACAAACTTAAAACCGCGCTTTTTTAGGTCTTTACTAATGGCATCTGATATGGGTGTATTGGCAGGGGCATCTTTGTAATCTACTACTTTGTTCTTAATAGGTTCATTGTTTACAAATTCCCAAATATAACTACTGAAACTACCAAATTCATTCTGAATTTCCATGTAGGCAATGGCATTGGTCACCGTTGCCCTAACTTTTAATTTGTTTCTGATAATGCCCTCATCTTGTAGTAAAGAGAGGATTTTGGTTTCAGGATATTTAGCAATTTTCTTATAATCGAAATGATCGAATGCAACCCTAAAATTTTCTCGTCTTTTTAAAATAGTGATCCAGCTTAAACCAGCTTGAAAGGTTTCCAACACTAAAAACTCGAACAGTAAATCATCGTCTTTAACGGGTACGCCCCATTCTTGGTCATGATATGTTTCATAAAGCGTATCGCCCTTGCACCAACCGCATCTTACTGGTTCCATAGAAAGTTTCTTTAATGACAAAAGTATTTAAAAAGATCAGAACTTGCCTTTTTCTTTGATCAGATGGTATAGCTCTACATTTCCTTAGAGACGCATTAAAGAAAGTTTAAATTTAAGTTAATAGTTGTTAAACTATCATTAGTTGATAGTAATACTATTATATTTACATGTTATGTAATTAATAGTTTTATGGATATGCTGTTGCAAGGGGTGCAGATAAAAGTTAACGAGAAACTTTATTTAAAGGACCCTGAATCTTCTGGACTAGGTAAAAAAATCGTTGAGTACAGTATTCAAATGATCAACGAAATTGGTTTTGAAAGGTTTACTTTTAAAAAGCTAGGTCATCAAATAGGTTCTAACGAGAGTTCTATTTATAGGTATTTTGAAAACAAACATAAATTACTTGTTTACCTAACCTCTTGGTACTGGGGGTGGATGGAATATCAATTGGTCTTTGCAACACACAGTATTAAAAATCCAAAAGAAAAATTATTAAAGTCCATTATCATCATAACTAGGGAAATCAAGGAAGATTCCGCATTTTCTCATGTCAATGAAGTCTTTTTAAATCAAATTGTAATCAATGAATATTCTAAAGCCTATTTGACCAAAGAAGTAGACGAAGAGAATAAAGAAGGTTATTACGCTATATATAAAAGATTGGTAGGGCGTTTGTCTACTATGATTTCCGAGGTTGATGCAGATTATGAATATCCTACGAGTTTAGCAAGTACCATTTTGGAAAATGGTTTGCACCAACATTATTTAAGAGAGCACTTTCCGTCACTTACAGACTGTAATAAGAAGGTAACACCAACACAATATTTGACCCACCTTGTATTCAATACATTAAAACAACACTTAAATGAGTAGAAACATACTAACTGCCTGGCAGCGTTTTTTAGGACTGTTAAAACTAGATAAAAAGGATATTTTTCAAGTTTTCTATTATGCCATATTCGCGGGGGTTGTCAATTTGTCGTTACCATTGGGTATACAGGCAATAATAAACTTAATGCAAGGTGCCCAAATTAGTTCATCTTGGATCGTATTGGTCATTTTGGTGACATTGGGTGTTGCTTTTGTTGGGGTGCTACAGCTTATGCAAATAAGAATAATTGAAAATGTACAGCAAAAGATATTTACTAGGGCATCTTTTGAGTTTGCATATCGTTTTCCTAAAATTAAGATGAGCGAACTGCACAATTACTATCCGCCAGAATTGGCAAATAGGTTTTTTGATACCTTGACTATTCAAAAATCATTATCAAAAGTATTGATAGATTTTCCAGCGGCATTACTGCAGATTGTTTTTGGGTTATTGCTACTATCGTTTTATCACCCATTTTTTATTGTTTACGGCATGTTGTTGCTGTTGTTGATTTATGTAGTGTTCAAGTTTACTGCTCAAAGAGGTCTGGATACGAGTTTAGATGAATCTAAGAGTAAATATAAAATTGCACACTGGCTTCAAGAGATAGCCAGGTCTATAGTGAGTTTTAAGTTATCTGGTAAAACATCTCATGCATTGGATAAAAATGATACCCTCGTAGTCAATTACCTCAATGCAAGGGAAAGTCATTTTAGGGTTTTGGTATTGCAGTTTATTCAAATGATCGGGTTCAAGGTTTTGGTCACCGCAGGTCTTTTATTGATTGGTGGGTTATTGGTGCTTAATCAAGAGATGAACATTGGTCAGTTCGTAGCGGCAGAAATTATTATTCTTTTAGTAATCGGTTCGGTTGAAAAATTAATCTTAGGATTGGAAACGTTTTATGATTTATTGACATCTCTAGAAAAGATGGGGCAAGTGGTAGATAAAGAATTAGAGGCTCAAGAAGGAGAAAAACCATTTATGGAGAACCAGGCCTTTACTGTTGAGCTAAGTGAAATATCTTACAGTGTACCACAGCCAAAAAGACAAATAATTAAAGATTTAAGTTTAACCATTTCTCCTACATGTACCATTCTGTTAAGAGGAAACAGCGGTTCCGGAAAAAATACATTGTTACGTTTAATAGCAGGTATAATTGAGCCAGACAGTGGTGGTGTGTACGTGAACGGAGTTTCGTTAAAAGGTATGAACCTTAATTATTACCGTTCGCACTTAGGTCAATCATTACCGGAAGAATCCCCATTTGAGGGTACGATCTTGAACAACATCACCTTTGGTGACAAAGAGACCACAAATGAGCAAGTGTATTGGGCGTTAGATAAAGTAGGACTTACGGATTTTGTAAAAAAACAACCAGAAGGTCTTAATACGGTATTGTACCCTGAAGGTAAACAGATTCCATATACCGTGTCAAAAAAGATAGTGTTGGCTAGAAGTATTGTCCGTAAGCCAAAACTGCTCATTCTTAAAGACCCGCTTGATCAGTTCAATGTAGATGAAGCAGACCGTATTTTGAGTTTTTTAAGTGATCCAGCTAATGGTTGGGCATTACTTGTAGTAAGTGAGAACGATAAGTGGATCAAAAAATGTTCGCGTATCATAACCATGGAAAAAGGACAGATTATTAACGAAATCCAAGGAAAAGATGCTTAATATATCTCATAACAAACTTAACCAGAAAGTCTCTATAGATAGATTCAAATCGGTACAGAAGGTAAACCACAAGAGGCACTACAAGCATTTTAATAGGTTTCTTTTGGCATTTGCCGTGGTAGGTGTCATAGTACTGTTTTTGCCTTGGACGCAGACCATAACCGCTAGAGGTAATTTAACTACGTTGACCCCGGGGCAAAGACCCCAAACCATTCAATCACAAATACCGGGTAGAATAGAACAATGGTATGTACAAGAAGGGGATTATGTAGAAAAAGGAGATACCATATTGTTCATTTCTGAAGTGAAATCAGAATATTTTGATCCAGATTTAGTGGAGCGTACTGGGCAACAATTAAAATCTAAGAGTTCATCTGTAACCTCATATGGTGAAAAGGTGAAGTCATTGGACAATCAAGTTGCGGCACTTATCAATGAAAGAAGGTTAAAACTTGAGCAAGCGAAGAACAAGCTGCTTCAGGCCAAATTAAAGGCACAAAGCGATAGTATTGATTTTGAGGCCGCTAAGACAAATATTCAAATTGCTGAAAGGCAGTTTGAAAGAACTGTGCAATTAGAGAGCGAAGGTTTAAAAGCGGTAACAGATGTTGAGGCAAAACGGTTGAAATTGCAAGAAACCCAAGCAAAGTTGCTCTCGCAAGAGAACAAATTATTGGCGGCGAAAAACGAAATAATCAATGCGGAAGTAGAGATCAATAGTGTTCAAGCATCATATACAGATAAGATCTCAAAGGCACAGAGCGATAAGTTTACGGCGATGTCCAATCAATTTGATTCTGAGGCTCAGGTCAGTAAGTTGGAGAATGATTATACCAATTATAAGATGAGGAGTGAGCTGCGTTATATTAAGGCACCGCAAAATGGGTATATCAATAAGGTATTAACAGCAGGTATAGGAGAAACATTTAAAGAAGGTACGCCGTTGGTAGGTATTATGCCGGCAGATTATGATATGGCGGTTGAAACTTTTGTGGCACCAATAGACTTGCCTTTGATCCATTTAGGAGAAAGTGTTAGAATACAATTTGATGGTTGGCCGGCTATCGTTTTTAGCGGATGGCCAAATGCATCATATGGTACCTATGCGGGTAAGGTGGTAGCTATAGAAACGTTTATAAACCCTAATGGTAAATATAGGGTGCTGTTATCTCCGGATGAAGAAGATCAAGCATGGCCAGATGCCTTGCGTGTTGGTTCAGGGGCAAATACTATTGCCTTATTGGAAGATGTGCCTATTTGGTATGAGCTTTGGCGTCAGTTAAATGGTTTTCCGCCTAACTATTACCAACCTGAAGGTGCCCAGGACAAACCCGTAAAAAAATAATGATGAGAAGCATTTTTTTCTTTTTCTGTATATGTGCCGGTTTTTTTGTTTCGGCCCAAACGGTAGATTCTGTCCAGCTAGGGTTTAAAGAGTATTTAGGATATGTAAAAAAGTACCATCCTATAACTAAACAAGCTGAGATGGTAATGAGCGTTGGGCAAGCAAATCTAATGAAGGCCCGTGGTGGGTTTGATCCCAAAATAGCGGTAGATTATGCAACTAAAGAATTTAAGGGAACGGAGTATTATGGTCTTTTAAATACTACGTTTAAAATTCCTACTTGGTATGGTATTGAATTAAAAGGCGAGTTTGAGCAGTACTCTGGAGAATATTTGAACGCAGAGCGAAATGTACCTGATGATGGATTGTACAGTGCCGGGGTTGCCCTTTCTCTAGGACGTGGTTCATGGATCAATGAGCGTATGGCAACCGTAAAGAAAGCAAAGTTTTTTAGGGAGCAGTCTAAAGCCGATAGGGATCTATTGGTCAATCAAATTTTGTTCGATGCTTCATTGGCATATTTCAATTGGTTGCAGGCTTATAGAAATAGTATATTGTTCAATGATTTTTTAGAGAACGCTAAAGTAAGGTTAGAGGGGGTCAATAAAAGTGCCAACGCTGGTGAAATTGCTGCTATTGATACCGTTGAGGCTAAAATTGCCGTACAAAACAGAGCTTTGGAAAGAGAGCAGGCTAATGTAGTTTTACGTAACGCAAGATTGGAGCTTTCCAATTTTCTCTGGATGGGAGAAAATATACCTATGGAATTACAACCAGGTGTGGTGCCAGAACTGTCTTTAGATGTAGAGATAGATCAAGCTTTGGAAATTTTAGGTAAACCTTTAGATAGTTTTGACCTTGAAAATCATCCTAAGCTAAAATCCTTAGGGTATAAAATAGATGGTTTACGCGTAGATAAGCGATTAAAAACAAATAAACTATTACCTAAAATTGACGTTGAGTATAAGTTTATTACTGAAACGCCCGAGTATTTAAATTCATTGGAAACCCAAAATTATAAGGGTGGTTTAAATTTTGAGTTGCCTTTATTTTTAAGAAAAGAACGGGGAGATTTGAAATTGGCTAAACTGAAATTAAGGGATGCACAGTTTGAGTTAGATAACGCCGAGGTGCAAATTCAAAATAAGGTATTGGCTATATATAATGAGTTGGCTTCTTTTGAAAATCAGAATATTTTAATAGATGATATCGTTGCCAGTTATGAGGCGTTGCTAGCAGCGGAAGAACGAAAATTCAGTTTTGGGGAGAGCTCGTTGTTTTTGATCAATTCAAGGGAATCAAAGTTAATAGATGCGGTCTTAAAACAGAATCAAGTAGAAAATAAATATTTTACGGCGAAGGCCAAATTATTCAACAGTCTGGCGGTCAATCCTGAAAATTTGTAAGTATTCTATTTGTAACGCTACTAATGTGATCGATCAAGATATTTTAAAGTAAGCATTATGGAGTTATCATTGGAAGATATTAAAGCAAAGGGATTAAAAAACGGTTATAGTTATGCCGAGTATAGGGCATTGGTTTCTGACCTTGCTGAAAAAGGAGCGTCTACCGGCCCTGAGCAAACTGAAGCACTTTCACAATATACCCAATTGAATAACAGCCGTATGCGTAGGTGGGATAAAACCTTAAAATTTACCGATGAGGTTGTTGACAAGATAAAGTCTGTGGATCAAAAAGTTTTATGGGTAGTATTATCGGAGAGCTGGTGTGGCGATGCTTCTCCTGCGCTGCCAGTTATGCATAAATTCACTGAAATCAATCCTAATATAGCATTATCCATAATCTTAAGAGATGAGAACTTACATATTATGGATCAATTTTTGACCAATGGAGGTAGGTCAATACCAAAATTAATTGCGGTTGATGTTAAGGAAAATACGGTTGCGGCTACATGGGGTCCAAGATCTGAAAAGGCAACTAAGCTAGTGGAAGATTATAAGTCGGAGTACGGTAAACTAACGCCTGAATTTAAACAGGATCTTCAAATTTTTTACAATAAGGATAAGGGGCAAAGTATAGTTCAAGATTGGCTGGAATTACTTCCCTTGAAATAAATAGGTAATGGTGCCTTTTTGGGAATCTTTTTCAGAACTGTTGAATCTTGCTTTCAAAGCATAATTAATGGCGTTTTCAACAAGACATCCGTTAGATGTTCCAGAACTTTTTGCATTGTAATCTGCTTCGGTTACATAGCCTAGTGCATTTACTTCTATATTGATAACAACTTTTCCCCCTTCAATACAAGTGTATATTGGTGGGGGTAATTTGTAGTTATTTCTATCAACCAAAGAATAGGATACAGACGTTCGTCTGGCGGCAAGGTTATTGGTAAATTCTTTTTTTTGCGCTTCCTTTTCTCCTAAAAGCTGCTTTTTTTCTTCTCTCTTTTTGGCCAAGGCCTTTACCCTTTCGGAATAACCAGAATCGGAAATCATACTTTCAGTAGGGTCACCGTCACTCATTTCACTACGTTCTTCCATCAGCTCTTCTAAAGTCTGTAATGGTTCTGGGTTACCGTAGCTAGGTTTTGCGGTTTCGTTAAAAGCTAAATGACTTTTTATTTGATCGGCTTTCATTTCTTCATCAACCGGATCTTCTTCTTTGAGAATTTCTTCCAATACCTCTGGGTCCATGATCATTTCAACCACATAGTCTTCGTGAGATTCCTCTTGACCACCGAACTGAATACCAAACAAAACCAGCACTACAATAGACAAGCTAAAGGTAGTGGCAAGTAATGATAATTGTTTTCTGTTCAGATTCATGAATATATAACCTTAATAATACCAAAATATTTTAGAAGATCGATAAATGGCATTTCAAAATCTGCTATTTATTTTCTTCTGGTGCCAATAATAAATCGGCGAAGTCCAAAGGGTCTTGGGCTTTATCTACGTTAAAATCACCTATTTTGGTTCTTCTAAGGGTCGTTAAATGTGCTCCGGAGTTTAATGCTTTTCCAAAATCGTGCGCCATAGACCTTATATATGTTCCTTTGCTGCATGAAATTCTAAAATGCACGTTCAAGTTGTCTATGTCGGTAATTTCAAATGCACTTACATGTACCTTTCTTTTTGGAATATCTACAGTTTTACCTTCTCTTGCCAGTTCGTACAAACGTTTACCATCTTTTTTTAATGCGGAAAAAACAGGCGGGGCTTGTTCTATTTCACCAATAAATTCATGGGTGGCAGCTTTTATAAGCTCTGGCGTTATATGATCGGTCAAAAAAGTCTCATTAATTTCGGTTTCCAAGTCATAAGAAGGTGTTGTACTGCCTAAGGTAATTATACCTGTGTATTCTTTTTCCTGACCTTGGAATTCGGTAATTTTTTTGGTGAACTTACCTGTGCAAATCACCAAAAGACCTGTTGCTAAAGGGTCTAACGTACCTGCGTGACCTATTTTAAATTTCTTTAAGCTGAACTTTTTTCTAATCGCCCATTTCAATTTATTGACCGCTTGAAAAGAGGACCATTCCAGTGGTTTATCGATCAATAATACTTGACCGTTTAAATAGTCTTCTTTGGTCAAATCTTTCATGAATTTGGGTGTTTTTGATGTTTTACGGATTAGTAAATCCGTAAATAACGGCGATCAATCCTACAATAAGACAATAGATGGCAAAATAGGATAACTTGCTTTTACGTACCAATTGGATCATCCAAGTACAAGCGGCAAGTCCGGCAACAAAGGCGGCAATGAATCCGGCACCCATTGCAACGTTGTTTTCCCCGTCAAAAGTTAAGTCTCCGCTCATAAGGTCTTTCGCGATCTTACCAAAGATCAATGGAACAACCATTAAGAAAGAGAATCTTGCGGCTTTAGATTTGTCTACGCCTAAAAGTACAGAGGTAGAAATAGTAGCTCCACTTCGTGAAATACCGGGCAGCATAGCTATGGCTTGAGAAATGCCAACTATAAAGGCATTTCCAAAACTCACTTTTTTATCGGTGTCTTTGGCTTTATCGGCAAAATATAAGAGTACAGCGGTAATGATCAACATAAAACCTACGAACCTTATATTGCCGCCAAAAAAAGCTTCTAATTGCTCTTCAAAAAACAGGCCTACAAATACTGCAGGTAACATAGAGACAATTATTTTAGCAGAGAATTGGCTTTCTTCGTTCCATTTAAATTGAAACAAACCACTTATAATTTCCCAAATATCTTTTCTAAAGACTACAATGGTACTTAGTGCGGTAGCAAAATGAAGTACAACGGTGAACAATAAACTTTCTTCCTGTACAGAATTATCACCTAAAATAGCTTTACCCAATTCTAAATGACCACTTGATGAAACAGGTAAAAACTCGGTCAATCCTTGTATGATACCGAGTATAATAGCATCTAAAGTATCCAATTAATTTTTCTTTTTGTGTGGGTTCAACAAAATGGCATAAATTTCTATACCTAAGCCAATAAGCACTAAAGTAGGGGCAAGTCTTATTCTTCTAAAATTATATATTTCAGGGTTAAAAACGTTGGGGTCATCGCTGCCGCCACCGCTCATTAAAATAAATCCTACTGCAATACAGGCAAGTCCAATGAACATGAACATGTAATTCTTCTTTTGAAAAATAAATTCCTGTTTAGGTTGCTGTTCAATTTTGTTCTTTTTACTCATGCCGCAAATTTAATAATATAATTCGTCCGTTCTAAGATTTAAGAAGCGCTGGGTGGCGAAATAGGTGCTAATGAACGAAATAAGTATACCCAGTAGAAAAACGCCTATAAATAAGGTAACTAAAATATAAGGTTCTTCTAGTAACCCTAAGTCTTCAAAATTAGTATTTACATAGTATACGACACCACCAATGGCCAACAATGCAATAGTAGCACCGATCATACCTAATTTAATATTTTGCCATATAAATGGTCTACGGATAAACGTTTTGGTAGCACCTACCATTTGCATGGTCTTTATGATGAATCTTTTTGAGTAAATAGAAAGGCGTATGGAGCTGTTGATCAACAATACGGCAATAAAGGTGAAAATGGCGCTAGCTACTAAAATCCAGAAACCTATCTGTTCTACACTTTTTGCTACCATGCTAACCAGCACCCTATCATAACTGACCTCGTCAACAAAACTTTTTTCAGAAAGTGTTGCGGCAATCTCTTCAACTTTTTCTGCGGTAACAAAATCAGCGTTTAGCTTTACATCTATCGAGTTTTTAAGAGGGTTGTAGCCTAAGTAGTCTACAAAATCTTCCCCAATTTCTTCACTGTGTTGTTTTGCAGCTTCTTCTTTAGAAACATAGGTAGAAGACTTGGTGTATTCTGACATTGCCAAGGTTTTTTGAAGTTGTTCCACTTCAATTTCCTTGGTATTTTCTTTTAGAAATACAGAAATGGTAATCTGCTCTTTAGAGCGATCTGCCATTTTTTTGGTGTTTAAAACCAGTAGTCCTAAAATTCCCAATAGGAATAAGACCAATGCAATACTTAACACCACAGAAAAGTACGAGGAGATAAGTTTGCGTCTTTGATAATTTTCGAAAGAATTAGCCATAGTGCTTAAAAGTGCAGTAAAAATAGCAAAGTAAAGTGAAATGGTACTTAAAAAAATAAGCCTTAACGTTTTAAACTAAAGTGCCCCTTAAATTGAGCCGTGTCTGCTTCAATTAGATACCAATAGTCATCTTCTGGCATATCTTCTCCATTAAAGGTGCCATCCCAAGAGGTGGCGTTTGTGTTCCCAAATTTTATAAGCTTGCCATAACGATCATAAATAGAAATGGTGATGTTGCTAAAAACCTCAAATCCGTCAGGTTCAAAAAAATCGTTGAACGTATCTCCATTTGGGGTAAAGAATTTTTGAATCACCAGATGATAAAAATCTTGGGTTACTACGCCGCAATCTGTATTGTCCCGCACGTAAATAGTATAAAATCCACCTTCAACAGCATCAAAAGTGGGGTTTGGTTGAAATGAAATTCCGTCTAGGGAATATTCAAAATTTCCATCGTTAATAGTAGTTATGCGTATAGATGCTCCATCGGATATAATGTTGTCTATTCTGGGTAGATCTATTTGTTCCACATTAAAATTTCGAATGGTAGAGCAACCATTTGCATTGGTGATGACCACATTGTAATCGCCCGGTGTGGTAACATCAATTTGTTGTGTGGTTTCACCCGTGTTCCATTGATAGGCGACATTTTCAACCTCGGCATTTAAAGTGGTAAAAGAATCTTCACATAAAAATGTGCTCATGTCATCTGGTACTATTGGTAAGGGGTTTACGGTGAGCGTTATTGCTGTTCTTGTGGTAGATGCACATACTATTTCAGTTGAGTTTGCTTCGGCATAATAGGTGCCGGCGACACCAATTTCTAAATTTTGGCTATTGGATAAAATTAAATTTCCACCGGTAGGGGCGTCATACCAATTAACGGTGTAGTTATTTTGAGTGGCTACTGTTAAAATTCCCAATTCTCCTTCACAGACCATAATGTCCCCGTTACTTGTTGGAGCTGCTGGTATAGGTAAAACGGTAATATTAAAAACATCGGACACCACATTGCAAAGATCGTTATTGACATTGACTACATCTTCGGCAATTTTTGTCCTGAAATAGGTAGTTGTGGTTACTAATGGAGTATCTAAAATGGCACTATTCTCACCAGGAATATCTGTCCAGTTTTGTTGGTCCGTACTATGCTGCCATTGGTAAGCGTGTGTGCTAAAAACAGAAGAATCTGGTGTAGCCGTAAGTGTTCTTGAGACTCCGCCTTGGGTTTCACATACCACTAAACTTACTTCGTTAGATGGTGTTGAGACCGTAACGTTGTCTCCGCATGATCGAAATAAAATGTCATCTATGGCTAAATCATTGCCACAACCGCCATTACTATTGTTTCTCATCTTTAAAATGACAGATGTTTGGCCTGGCTCGGTTTTAAATACCAAGGCATATTGGTTCCACTCGGTGGTGCCGGTATTGAAAATATTTCCTGTATCACCTTGGGCTAGAAGATTAGTGTCAGTTTCGTCCCAAATTTGAAAACGAACGTTAACGGGTATACTGTTGCCTTCGCAGCTATTTGCAGGTTGAAGGTTAATGAGCCAAGAAGAAAATTCATAGGTAGTGTTTTCACATAATCCCGTAACCTCACGTTGATAGAACTCCCCGGCAGTAAAACTGGCATTGACGATAAATGCTTTTCCATTGGTGTCTCCAGGGGTATGATCCTGTAATGATAGCCAATCAAAGTAATTTGTGGTGCTAGAAATAGTATAATCCCCATCATTAGGGGTAAAGGCGGTAAAGTTATATGTGGTTGTGCCAGCGGGCAAAGCTGGGCCGTTATTTGTCCCGGCACCAAAATCTTCTGTAAAAATAGGGTCGCCAGAATTGCCACCGCAAAATCCTAATTGGGCTTTCATTTCTATGGAAACCAAACAGAATATGAAAAGTAAAAAGACTAATTTTTTGGGACACATTAATTTCACGATTGTAAGATACCAAATTTAGTCAATAGGCAATAGTTCTATAGTTTGTAGAAGTAAAGCTGTTAATTAGCAATATCTTTTTAACTCTCAACGATTCAACCTATTTTTGCGACTTACAGAAAAGAAGTAACTATCATGCAATACAATTTCAACGAAATTGAGGCCAAATGGCAAAAATACTGGGCAGAAAACCAAACATTTAAAGCGGAGAATAATTCTGAAAAGGAAAAATTTTATGTGCTGGATATGTTCCCTTATCCTTCTGGTGCGGGACTCCATGTTGGTCATCCGTTAGGGTATATTGCCAGTGATATTTATGCACGTTACAAAAGACATAAAGGTTTTAATGTATTGCATCCGCAAGGGTATGATTCTTTTGGGTTGCCTGCAGAGCAATATGCCATACAAACAGGTCAGCATCCTGCAATAACCACTGCAGCCAATATTAAAACATATAGAAGGCAGTTAGATCAATTAGGTTTCTCTTTTGACTGGAGCAGGGAAGTAAGAACTTCTAGTCCTGAGTATTATAAATGGACACAGTGGATATTCATTCAAATATTCAATTCTTGGTATAATACCGATACGGATAAGGCGGAAGATATAGATACTTTAATTTCAGGATTTGAGGCAGAAGGCAATGCCAATGTAAATGCGATTTGCGATGATGATATTGCTATTTTTTCTGCGGAGGACTGGACCAATTTTTCTGATGTTGAAAAGCAAGAAATTCTTTTAAAATATAGATTAACGTACTTAGCGGATACCGAGGTAAACTGGTGCCCGGCATTGGGTACGGTTTTGGCAAATGACGAAATAGTGAACGGAGTGTCAGAACGTGGTGGTCACCCTGTGGTTCGTAAAAAGATGACCCAGTGGAGCATGCGTATATCTGCCTATGCACAACGTTTGTTAGACGGACTGGATAAGATAGATTGGCCCCAGCCCTTGAAAGATTCGCAAACGAATTGGATAGGTCGTTCACAAGGTGCATCGGCTATTTTTAATGTGAAAGACCATGATGAAAAAATAGAAGTGTTTACTACTCGCCCCGATACTATTTTCGGTGTCTCTTTTATGACTTTGGCGCCAGAGCACGAATTGGTTGGTAAAATAACTACGGCAGAGCAAAAAGCTGAGGTAGAGGCATATATTGAGGCAACGGCAAAACGTAGCGAGCGTGATCGTATGGCAGATGTAAAAACCATTTCCGGTGCATTTACAGGTGCCTATGCAGAGCACCCATTTACAAAAGAGCCTATTCCTATTTGGATCGGTGATTATGTATTAGCGGGTTATGGAACAGGCGCGGTAATGTCCGTGCCATGTGGTGATCAGCGCGATTATGATTTTGCAAAGCATTTTAATATTGATATTCCTAATGTATTCGAAGGTGTAGATATTTCTGAGGAAGCTTTTGCCGATAAGGAAAAAACGGTTATTGCAAATTCTGATTTCTTGAACGGATTACCGTATAAGAAAGCCATGAAATTGGCAATCTATGAGTTAGAGAAAATAGTACATGGTGAAGGAAAAATAAATTATCGTTTGCGCGATGCTGTTTTCAGTCGCCAAAGATATTGGGGAGAACCTTTCCCTGTATATTATGTAGATGGTATGCCACAGATGATCGCAAAAGAACATTTGCCAATTGAGTTACCCGAAGTGGAAAAGTATTTACCAACCGAAACCGGCGAACCCCCATTAGGTAACGCTGAGGTATGGGCTTGGGATACCGTTGCAAATAAGGTTGTCAATAATAGCGAGATAAATAATACCACAGTATTTCCGCTAGAGTTGAATACTATGCCGGGTTGGGCGGGTAGTTCGCAGTATTTTAATAGGTATATGGATCCGCATAATAGCGAAGAAATATTCTCAGAGAAAGCCATTAATTACTGGCAAGATGTAGATTTATATATAGGTGGAAGCGAGCACGCAACAGGGCATTTGTTATATAGCCGTTTCTGGCAAAAATTCATGTTCGATAAAGGTTTGGTGCCTAAAGATGAGTTTGCTAAAAAGCTGATCAATCAAGGAATGATTACGGGGACTAGTGCTTTTGTGTATAGAGATGAGGATGGAAAAACATTGATTTCTAAAGGCTTAATAGAAGGAAGAAATGTAACTCCAATTCACGCAGATGTATCATTAGTAAATGCATCGGACGAGTTGGATATTCAAGGATTTAAAAGTTGGAGGGATGAATTTGCTGATGCGGAATTTATCACTGAAGAGGATGGAACATTTAAAGTAGGTCGCGAAGTCGAAAAAATGTCCAAATCCAAATACAACGTAGTAAATCCAGATGCTATTTGTGAAGAATATGGGGCGGACAGTCTGCGCTTGTATGAAATGTTCTTAGGTCCGTTAGAACAATCTAAACCTTGGAACACGGCAGGTATCACCGGAGCACATGGTTTCTTAAAGAAACTGTGGAAATTGTACACGCCATTTTTAGATGAAACCGCGATCACTGAGCGTAGCCGAAGTGAAAAAGAGCCTTCTAAAGAATCTTGGAAAACATTGCACAAGACCATTAAAAAGGTAGAAGAGGATATTGAAAACTTCAGTTTTAATACATCGGTATCTACTTTCATGATCTGTGTAAATGAACTTTCAGCTCAAAAATGTGTCAGCAGAAAAGTGTTGGAGCCATTGGCAATATTGGTATCGCCATATGCGCCACATATTGCGGAAGAATTGTGGAGCAAATTGGGTCATTCAGATTCTATTGCTACGGCACCATTCCCAAAATTTGAAGAAAAGTATATCAAAGAAAGTGATAAAGAATATCCGATATCCTTTAACGGTAAAATGAAATTTACCATGCAGTTGTCTTTAGATTTAGGTAAAGATGAAATAGAGGCTGCGGTTATGGCACATGAAAAAACCCAACAACAATTGGCAGGGCGTACTCCTAAAAAGGTGATTGTAGTACCTGGTAAAATTGTAAATATCGTTGGTTGATTCTTAGGTAGGATAACTAGAAAAGAGGCAATGGGAATTGCCTCTTTTTTTTTGCGTTAAATATTCATCAAGGTAATAGCTAATTTTTGAAATTTAATTGAATTATTTGTCATTAAATGAAATGCACCCCCTAAAAAATAGGGGTATAGTGGTTATAAAATGATAATTATGATATGAGACCCCTGTGTTTTATCGAATTATTGTTTGATATATGACTAATTAGTATCAATTTTGCAGTGTAATATAAAATGATAAAGCATGATTGTTGGTATTCCAAAAGAAATTAAGAACAATGAAAGCAGGGTAGGTATGACGCCGGCCGGTGTTTTCGAATTGGTAAAGAACAACCACAAAGTATATGTACAGTCAGAGGCTGGTGAAGGCAGTGGTTTTTTCAATCAAGATTATCAACAAGCTGGTGCAATAATTCTAGATACGATCGGGCAGGTATATGCCATGAGCGAAATGATCGTAAAGGTAAAAGAGCCTATAGAAGAAGAGTACAATCTAATTCAAGCAGGGCAAATACTATTTACATATTTTCATTTTGCATCTAGTGAGGCATTGACAAAGGCAATGATCAAACAAAAAGCCATTTGTATAGCGTATGAAACCGTTGAAGATGAAGAAGGGACTTTGCCACTTTTGACGCCCATGTCAGAGGTTGCAGGTAGAATGGCCATACAACAAGGTGCAAAATATTTGGAGAAACCTGTAAAAGGACGTGGAGTACTTTTGGGAGGTGTTCCAGGTGTTGCTCCAGGTAAGGTTTTGGTGTTGGGTGCAGGTGTAGTGGGTATACAAGCTGCAAAAATGGCAGCAGGCCTAGGTGCGCATGTTACTATTTTGGATATTAACATGAAGCGTTTACGTTATGTAAATGATGTAATGCCGCCACATGTGGTAACAGAATTCTCAAACGAGTTTAATATTAGAAAATTAATTAAAACGCACGACTTAATTATAGGGGGTGTTTTATTGAAAGGTGCTAAAGCTCCTAATTTGATTACTAGAGACATGTTGAAAGAAATGAGACCCGGAACCGTAATCGTGGATGTTGCCGTAGATCAAGGCGGATGCGTTGAAACTACCAGACCTACCACGCATGAAGATCCTATTTATATTATTGACGATGTGGTACATTATTCTGTAGCTAATATGCCAGGTGCGGTACCTTATACGTCTACCATGGCATTGACCAATGTAACTTTGCCTTACGCGTTAAAGTTGGCTAATTTAGGTTGGGAAGCAGCCTGTGAAAAAGATGCATCTTTACATAAAGGATTAAATATTGTAGAAGGCAAAGTGGTATATCAAGAGATAATGGAAGCTTTTGGTTGGGAAGAGATTGTAGCCTAATCTGTACAAATTGTCAGTAAAATATGCCTCGTCATATCCGAAAGGAATTTGGCGGGGTTTTTGCTTTTATACATGTAGATTCATATTTAAGTATGAATCTTTAGTATATTTAATCGATTTAAAATTAGAAAAGTTATGATGGGATATTATATATTGATTGGGGCTATAGCTTTGGTCAGCTGGTTAGTTAGTAATAAATTAAAGAGTAAGTTCAAGCATTATTCTAAGGTGCATTTGCAAAATGGAATGAGTGGTGCCGAGATTGCTGAAAAGATGTTGGCGGATCATGGCATACGCGATGTAAAAGTGGTATCTACTGCTGGTATGCTTACCGATCACTACAACCCAAAAAATAAAACGGTCAACTTAAGCGAAGGTGTGTATAATCAAAGAAATGCTGCTGCAGCTGCGGTAGCCGCTCACGAAGTAGGGCATGCCGTACAGCATGCACAAGCCTATGAGTGGTTGGGTATGCGATCTAAATTGGTACCTATTGTTAGTGTAACTTCTGGGATGTCTATGTGGGTTGTATTTGGTGGTTTGGCATTGGGTGCCGCAGCCGGTGTTGGTTTTGGTTATTGGGTGGCTGTTGCCGGTCTAATAATGATGGGTATGGCAACACTGTTCAGTTTTGTAACCTTGCCTGTTGAATATGATGCAAGTAATAGGGCATTGGCATGGCTTAAGAATAAGAACGTTGTTACCCCACAGGAGTATGCAGGCTCAGAGGATGCTCTAAAATGGGCGGCACGTACATATTTAGTTGCTGCTATCGGGTCATTGGCAACTTTGGTCTACTGGGGACTTCAAGTATTTGGAGGAAGAGACTAAACGTAAAGTATAAGTATAAAAAAAGGGAGCTTACTTTTGTAAGCTCCCTTTTTTTAAGTTAGATAAGTTATTTATTTAATACGCTCATCAATTAATTTGAGGGCAATTCCTTCTCTACCGATTACTTCAAATAGGTCTAGAATATCTCTCATAGATTTCTCTTCTTCTAATTGTTCTTTTACAAACCACTGTAAGAAATTCTCAACAGCAAAATCTTCGGTCTTTTTCGCCAAAGAAATGATTTTGTTGATCGAATTGGTTACGGCAATTTCTTGCTCTAATGCAGTTTCAAAAATTTCCTCTAAAGAAGAAAAATCATGATTTATATTCGATATTTCCGGTGAAATTGCATTGCCACCACAATCGTTGATGAATTTGAAAATTTTCATCATGTGTTCACGTTCTTCATTTGCTTGTCGGTAGAAAAATTCTGCACTACCGGTATATGAATGCTGATCACACCATGATGCCATTGCTAAATAAGATGAAGAAGCCTTGCCTTCCATCTGTATTTGGTCATTAAGGGCATCTAAAGATGTTACCTTAATACTCATGTTTAATCTCGCTATATCTTTCATTTCTCTTAAAATTTAGTATAAAAGTAACGACTATAATATGAATTATAGTATTTGGGTCTTAATTTGAATTTGATTTAAGACCAATTATAAATAAGAAAACTGGGTAAACTTTAAGATGTGGTTACTATGTGGTCTATATCAAGCGATATAAAACTATAGTCTACCAACGTTTTTAAGTCTAAAAGCTCAATGGTATTTAATATGAATAAGTGCTCTTTGTTGCAAAGCATTAATACTTCAAAACCATGTTTGTTAAGGTCAGAATCAAAATGATTTTCTATTGAAATATTTTGCACTTTGGTGCGTAGGGCAAGCAACTGGCAAAAAGATAATTTAATGGTCTTTTGGTTCATGTCAAGGTAATGACATTTCTCTTTATCGGATTGATAAAGCGTATAAAATTTAGATTGAAAAACCACTTTCATAGGGCAAATCTAAAGCTTATTTAGATTAAATCAAAATATTAAATAGTGATTTGTCTGTCGATCTGTTGTGCCAATGAAATAAAGGTTTCTGTTCTTGAAACTCCCTCTATTGCTTGAATTTCTTTGTTTAACACTTGCATTAAATGTTCGTTGTCACGACAAAGTACTTTGATAAGAATAGACCAGTTTCCAGTAGTATAATGGCACTCTAGCACTTCGGGTATTTTTTCAAGTTGTTTTACTGCCATTGGGTTGCTCATAGCTTTATCTAAATAAATGCCAATATATGCCATGGTAGTATAACCCAATGATTTGGGATTGACAATAAATTTAGAACCTGATAAAAGCCCAGATGCTTCTAGTTTTCTTAGTCGCTGATGTATAGCCGCCCCAGATATACCAATACTTCTAGCAATTTCTAGTACTGGTTTACGAGCGTCTTCCATTAGAAATCGTAAGATTTTTTTGTCAATTCCGTCAATTTTAGCCAAAGAAGTAGATGTTTTCATGTAACGTTAAATCAATAACCCCAATCCATAGATTGGAGGTGAGCTTATGAATATGTTTATTATTTCAAGGAAAGCCTTAAAGAAATTGCATCTTCAATAAGGAATCAAAACATAAATGTACTTATTTGGTTTCAGAATGATAGTTAAAATACCTTATGTAATTACAGAATTGGGGTTGTACCCTAAATAAGGTACCTCATACTCCTTGAAATTTACACCATAAGTTTCCAGTTCCTTCAATATGGGTTCATAAACCTCTTTAGAAATGGGTATTTGAACTCCCGGTGTTGTTATTTCGCCATTAAGTATTTTTAATGCTGCCATGGCTACGGGTAAACCAACTGTTTTTGCCATTGCGGTAAAGGTTTGGTTCTCACCTGTTACCACCAATTTAGAATCAATTTGTTTTTTTTCTCCATCTAATTCATAACCAAATTTATGGTACATAACTATCATATCTTTTTCTTCGGCTTTAAGTGTCCAGCTATCTTCAAGAATTTTTTGAAGTGCTTGAGCTGGGGTGGCGTTTGGTATACCTAGTACTTTAGTTTGATCAAATATGTTGAGTTCAAGTAATTTATCCCATCTAATATCATCTTGGTCAAGTTTTAAGTAATGTCTTAGTTTAAGTTCTACGGAATCTGTAGGAGAATAGGGAAGAAATAGGTTAATGAATTCCCTGTAACTCATGTTTTCTGAGTTCTCAATGGAGTAAGTGTCATCTGTAACCCCTAATTGTATAAACATGTTCCATGCTTTGGAAAACCCTACACGGCGCATGGTACCTCTATATATGGTTAGGGCGTCTTGTAATTGGTAAGCTTCTCTATAGTTCAGTGAATCACGGTTGGCGTAACCTTCAAATCTTCCGTAACCTTCAATTTCAAAAAATTCTGTTCTTCTAAAAAGTCTGTGGTAGGGTATGTATTTATAGGTGCCTTCCTGTAAAAACTTAGCGGTGCCACCTTGTCCTGCGAGCACTACATTTCTTGGGTTCCAAGTAAATTTATAGTTCCATAGGTTGTTATCATGTTCAGGGGCAACAAGACCGCCACAAAAAGATTCAAACAGTATAATTTTGCCTCCTTTTTCACGAATATGGTCTATAACTTGCATGGCACTCATATGGTCAACCCCTGGATCTAAACCTATTTCGTTCATAAAAACCAATCCGTTTTCCTTTACCTTATCATTTAAGGCCAATAATAGAGGGCTAACGTAAGATGCTGTGACCAAATGCTTCTTCAGTTGAACACAATCTTCTGCAACCTTAATGTGAAAATGGGCAGGTAGCATAGAAATAACCAAGTCAGAAGCTGCAATAGAATCCTTTCGCTCCGTGTCATTAAAAATATCTAAACCAATAACGGTACAATGGCTATGATTGGCAATAGATGTTGGTATGGCAGCGGGATTTATATCGCCAATAGTAATATGTAGATTTTCTGTGGTTGCTTTGCCTAATAGGTAATCTAATAAATAGGAGGTAGATTTACCTGCGCCTATAACAAGAATTTTTCGCATCATACGATTTCAGTATTTTTGATTGGTAAGGATTTACTAAGGTATCAAATTGTTACATTTATAAAAAAAGTTATAGTTAAAGTTATGAAAAAAACAATTTTAACAACTGCATGCGTATTTGGAATGCTGGCGGTGGTGTTTGGAGCTTTTGGTGCACATGGGTTGAAGAAATTGGTAGATACCCAAGCAGTAACGACGTTTGAAACCGGGGTGCGGTATCAAATGTATCATGCTTTTTTCTTATTTGCGCTTGGTCTGTTGCCAAAAGAATTTCTAAAGTCAGAAAAAACAATTTATATATGCACGGTTATAGGAGTGCTATTGTTTTCATTCTCCATATACCTGTTGTCTTTGAATTCGCTATTTAGTATTGACCTCAAGGTAATTGGACCACTAACACCGATCGGAGGACTTTTCTTGATAGCGGCATGGTTGATCTTGGGTTATAATATAGTAAGGTCTAAAATTGTGAAATAGCCGGCTAAATAGCCCTAGTTAGTTCTTAAATAACGTATTTTCAACCCGTTAATGGTGCTTTTATGAGTAAAACTAAATTATTGGGTCTGGTTTTGGGTCCTGTTTCCTTTATACTTATTCTGTTCTTTTTTCGTCCCGAAGGTTTGTCCGTACAGGCAAATGCCGTATTGGCATCTACCATTTGGATAGCTATTTGGTGGATAACCGAAGCAATTCCTATTGCGGTAACTGCATTGCTGCCCTTGGTGTTGTTTCCGTTATCAGGTGGCTTGGATCTATCGTCAACATCTGGCGCGTTTGGTCATAAGTATGTCTTTTTATATATGGGGGGCTTTATAATCGCCATTGCAATAGAAAAATGGAATCTACATAGAAGAATAGCGCTGAATATTATCAAATTAATAGGTTCTGATATTAGAAAGATAATTTTAGGTTTTATGATGGCAACTGCATTTTTGTCCATGTGGATCTCCAATACGGCTACGGCAGTGATGATGTTGCCCATTGGCTTGGCTATAATTAAACAATTACAGGATAACCCAGATACCGTAGAAGATGAAAACCAGACCTTTGGTAAGGCATTGATGCTGGCAATAGCCTACAGTGCATCTATTGGTGGTGTTGCAACCTTAATAGGTACTCCGCCCAATTTAGTGTTGGCAGGGGTGATATTGGATACCTATGGTTATGAAATAACGTTTATGCAATGGTTTGCTTTTGGTTTGCCTATTTCCATTATCCTAATTTTTATCTGTTGGAAATACTTGACCAAATATGCCTTTAGCTTTAAACAAAAGTCTTTTCCGGGCGGGAAACAAGAAATACAACGCTTATTGTCAAGTCTTGGCAGAATAACTTATGAAGAAAAGGTCGTTGCCTTGGTATTTGCCTTGACCGCATTCTGTTGGATTACACGGTCAGTTTTATTACAAAAACTGCTACCAGCGCTTGATGATACCATAATAGCCATATTTTTTGCTATTGTGTTGTTTTTAATTCCTTCAAAGAAAAAAGGTGAGCAAGTGATCAACTGGGAAGAGGCAGTAAAAATGCCTTGGGGAATTATTCTACTTTTTGGAGGCGGTATGGCTTTGGCCAAAGGTTTTGAATCTAGTGGACTTGCCGAGTGGATAGGTAGTCAAATGACAACTTTATCGGGTCTACCAATACTTATACTCATATTGGTATTGATAGCTTCGGTCAATTTTTTAACCGAGATAACCTCTAACTTGGCTACGACCGCAATGTTACTGCCGGTATTGGCGCCAATGGCCTTGACCATAGATGTGCACCCTTTTGTGTTAATGGTAGGGGCGGCGGTTGCGGCATCATGTGCTTTTATGTTGCCGGTTGCCACACCACCCAATGCCGTAGTCTTTGGTTCTGGTTACCTGCGAATTCCGGATATGGTAGGTAAGGGTTTATTTATGAATATAATTTCTATTTTTATATTGACCTTTTTTGTATATTTTATTCTCCCAGAATTATGGGATATCTCAATAAATAGTTTCCCCCAGAAATTTAAATAAATGAAACTATTACTAATTCCAGATAAATTTGAAGGCTCTCTAACGAGTGAAGCTTTTGCAGAAGCATTTGTTTCCGGTATGAAAAAATTAGGGAAGCCTTTTAGTACCCAGTATATTAAGGCAACCGATGGTGGAGAAGGGTTTTTAAATACCGTGGCAAAATATAGGCCATGTATTTCTGTTGATGTAATCAGTGAAAACCCAAAAGGTGAGCCAATACGATCGTACTACCTATATAATAAGCAGAGTAATTCCGCATATATAGAATTGGCAAATACTTCTGGTCTGCAATTGTTGTCCTATGATGAGCGAAACCCAATGCTTACTAGTACTTATGGAACAGGATTACAAATAAAAGATGCTATAGAGAAAGGTATTAAACATATTTATATAGGTCTTGGCGCAAGTGCTACCAATGATGGTGGAATTGGGATAGCCAGTGCTCTTGGATATGATTTTTTAGATGATAAGGGAGAAGTGCTAATGCCTTTGGGGTCAAGTTTGCAATTAATTAAATCCATAGATGAATCTAGAGTTATAGCACAATTGAAAGATGTAGACATTTTTATGGTTCATGATGTTGCTAATCCATTATTTGGTAAAGACGGTGCAGCTTTTGTTTATGCAAAATATAAAGGGGCAAGCGAAAATTCTATAATGGAATTGAATAAGGGTTTAATAAGGCTGAACAAAGTAGTTTCAGAAAAATATAAAGTATTTTATAATGATTTGCCGGGTGCAGGGGCTGCGGGTGGAGCAGCTTTTGGGTTGAAAACGTTTTTAAGTGCCAAAGGTTTGGGAGCCATGGACTTTAGTGTTGAATTATCTGGATTAAAACAACTGTTGAATCAAGAAAAATTTGATTATATCATAACTGGCGAAGGTAAAATAGATGAGCAAAACCTGAACAGTAAATTATTACAAGGAGTAATTAAACTTGGTAAAAATTATAAAATTCCGGTAATCACAATTTGTGGATCACTACAAATATCAAAAGATGCTTTAAAGGGTAAAGGTGTTTTTGATGTATTGGAAATACAAGATACCAGTAAGGATCTTGATTATAATATGAAGAATGCCGCCCAACTTTTATCTGCTAAAACTGCAGAATATTTCATCTAAAAATTAGTAAAAAAAAGTCGTTTTTTTATTTATTTCTTAAAATTTTAAGGTGTAAATAACAATAATGCAATTATAATACGTTATTGCTTTATAATGTGTATTGAAAAATATAAAGTGCCTGCGAATAATTTTCCTTTTTACTCAATCTTTAATTGAATTCGTATTTCTTCGTGAAAAGGTGCTAATTGGACTCTGAAAATCAGAGGTTCAGCTTTTATTTTTTTAGTTTTACACGAACAAATTTTCTAAAGCATGAAAAGCTCAATGACAAATGCGAATACCATATCCCTAAAAAATTATGGGATTACACACGCCAATTTTCATTATCAAGAAACCCCTGAACAGCTTCAAAAAGCAACTCTGGAAATGGACATGGGAGTTGAAACCAGTAACGGAACACTTGCGGTCAAAACCGGTGAATTTACAGGCAGATCTCCTTTGGATAGATTTATAGTTAAAGATGATATCACAAAAGATAAGGTCTGGTGGGGTAATATCAATATTGCATTTGAAAAAGAAAAATTTGATGCACTATATACTAAGGTAATAGACTATTTAAACGAAAAAGAACTTTTTGTTAGAGATAGTTATGCTTGTGCAGATGAAGATTATAAACTGAATATAAGGGTCATTAATGAGTATCCTTGGTCTAATATGTTTGCGTATAATATGTTTTTACGACCTACCGATGCGGAATTGGAAGATTTTACTCCGGAATGGACGGTAATTAATGCACCTGGTTTTATGGCAGATCCTGCTGTTGATGGTACAAGACAACATAACTTTGCTATTTTAAATTTCACCGATAAAATTGCTTTGATCGGTGGTACAGGTTATACGGGTGAGATTAAGAAAGGAATTTTCTCTGCATTGAACTTTATTTTACCGGTATATAAAGAAACATTGCCAATGCATTGCTCGTCAAATGTTGGTGAGGATGGTGATACAGCTATCTTTTTTGGACTATCAGGCACGGGTAAAACAACCTTGTCAACTGATCCCAATAGAAAACTAATAGGTGATGATGAACACGGTTGGACCAGTAGAAATACCGTTTTTAATTTTGAAGGCGGTTGTTATGCCAAGGTCATTAACTTGTCTGAAGAGCAAGAGCCAGAAATTTATGGTGCCATTAAGCCAGGGGCAATTCTGGAAAATGTGGTTTTAGATGATAAGGGTAATGTTGATTTTTCAGATACTTCAATTACTCAAAATACAAGGGTGAGTTATCCAATTCATCATATTGATAATATTCAGCAGCCATCAATTGGTAAGAATGTGAAGAATATTTTCTTTTTGACCGCTGATGCTTTTGGTGTGCTACCTCCAATATCTAAATTAACTCCTAGTCAAGCTGCATACCACTTTATTTCTGGTTATACAGCAAAGGTGGCAGGTACAGAAGCTGGTGTTGTAGAGCCGGTACCATCATTTTCTGCATGTTTTGGAGCTCCGTTTATGCCTTTGCACCCAACTAAGTATGCAGAAATGCTAAGTAAGAAAATGAAAGAGTCTGGTGTAGATGTATGGCTTGTAAATACGGGTTGGACAGGTGGTCCTTATGGAGTGGGAACTCGAATGAAATTAAAGTATACAAGAGCAATGATCTCAGCTGCCTTAAGTGGAGAGTTAGGTCTTTATTCTTATGATAAATACCATATACATTCAGTATTCGGTGTTGCGCAGCCAAGGGAGTGTCCTGGGGTACCAACATCGGTTTTGAGTCCTAGAGCTACTTGGAACGATGATGAAAAATATTACACCACTGCGTTTAAGTTGACAAATGCTTTTAGGGAAAACTTTAAAAAGTTTGAAAGCTATGCCAGTGAAGAAATTAGAAGGGGCGGACCACAACGGTACGCGTTTTAGGACATAAAAAAAGCCTTGCATTGCAAGGCTTTTTTTATGTATGTAGTTCGTTATTTGTTAACGCTCATAATATATTTCTGTAACGCCATAGTCATAGATGGTGTTTCTGGCGTTGGGGCTTTAATATCTATTCTTAACCCTGCGTCTGTTGCAGCATCTACGGTAGAATTTCCAAATACGGCTATTCTAGTATTTTTCTGGTCAAAATCTGGAAAGTTCTGTAGTAAAGATTCAATACCGGACGGACTAAAGAAAACTAAAATGTCATAATAAACATTTCTTAAATCGGACAAGTCGCTTATAACGGTTTTGTAAAAAATTGCTCTTTTCCAATTGATGCCTAAAGATTCTAATGTTTCGGGCACATCTGGCTTTAATACATCAGAAGAAGGAAGTAAGAATTTTTCATCTTTGTACTTCTTGATCAATGGTACCAAATCGGCAAATAATCTTTTTCCAACGTATATTTTACGTTTTCTATAGACCACGTACTTTTGAAGGTAATAGGCAACCGCTTCAGATTGGCAGAAGTATTTCATTGAATCTGGCACTTTAAAGCGCATTTCATCCGCAATTCTAAAGAAATGATCTACTGCATTTCTACTGGTTAAGATAATCGCGGTAAAATCGTTCAGATCTATCTTTTGCTGGCGAACTGTTTTTGCGTCAACTCCTTCTACATGAATGAACGGTCTAAAATCAACCTTTACTTTCTCTTTGTCGATAAGCTTGGAATAGGGGGAGTTTTCCATTTTTGGCTCAGGTTGAGAGACCAAAATCGTTTTTACTTTCATATGCTGCACTATTTTAGAAAGCTTCCCATAATAACTAAGGGTGCAATTTCGAGTGCGCAAAGGTACAAAATAAAATAGAAAAAATAGCTGCTTATAAATTTTTGATAGTTGTTCAGAACTGTTATCCAACCAATTATATTGATAACTAAAAATAAAATTAAAGCTATGATTATGATAATTTTTGAGTCTATAAAAACATAAGCTAAAAATACGTTGGCTATAAACAGAATAATTCCGGAATAATTTAAGTAAGTTAATTTCTTAAATATCAGCTCGTTAAACGTATTGTATGAATTAAAAATGAATCCGTTAAAAAGCTGAGCCATGGTTTTTGCACCAATAAATAAGAAAACCCCTGCAAGTAGTAAAGGAAAAATATATGGGTTTTTTGCTTCGGTAGGATTAAAATAAGAACGCCAAATAAAAAAAATAAAAAGTGTAGAATTGATAACTTGAAACACGCTCATTAGAAAATGAAACCAATTAAACAGTTTTTCTTTCTTGGTGTACATGCTAATGTACTTGTTGTTGAACGGTAGTATTATAAAATTTAAAAAACGTGGATAATAGATGCTTTTTGCAATTATAGGGAACAAGAGACTAGCCATAAGGGTTATGGTAATCCAATCGGTTTGTCCAAATGTTCTTGCAATGGGTTCCATTATTTTATGGGAATTGGTTTTCCGTTTAGACCGTATAAAAGGTCATTTTCAGAAATCACAACCCTAAAGTAGCCAATATTTTCTGTTTTAGTTTTTGGTAGTTGAAATTTAAATACCGTAGTATCTTGCTTTTTCAAAGTTGTAATGCCATTAAGCAAAGTTTCTGGGGATATTCGTAAGGTTTCTAATGGATGTTTATAGTTATCCATGAACGTTACGGCAAATTTCAATTTTTTAAGGTCTATGTCTTCTTTGTAAGGATTATATACTTTTAGGTCCATAGCCTTATCCGTATGCAATTTTACCTCATCATCCTCAATTATACAATCTAATTTGCGGTATGATTGAAAGTTAGAAATGTATTTACCTTTGTAGAGTCCGCCATCCTCCCTTGTATAGGTAAATGCAGGGTTGTTTAAATATTTAGAAACATAGGCAACATCTTTACCGCGCACTTGCTCTTCTGTATCGTTTATAGAATATTGGTTTTTACGGTACATAAAGTTGTTTAAGGAAAACGTAGGTGTGCCATTTGTATAAAATGAATACATGGGGGCGTTTCTGTACGAGTTTTCAAACACTACCGGTATGTTACCAACCTCATCTTCAATGGCTTTTGCCCATTCTTTATTGCCGTGGCTTTCATAATAGAAATTAAAGAGCAAGGGCTGGTAGGCAAGTCCCATTCTCAAATAAAGTATTAAAACGGTATTGATGAGTCCTAATCTAAAAATCCAAGTTAAGGCTTGTTTGTTTTGTAGCATGTAGTTAAAAGCAATAACTACAAGAGGTATACAGACAATGATGATCCATTGTGTTTGTACTCTTCTATTGAAGCTAGAAATAAAGAAGAAAATCAAAACTCCGTAAGTAAGATATATTAGGGCTTTATTAAAGAGATCGTTGCCTTTGGTTTTAAAAAGTGCCTTATAGATAAAAGGAAAAGTTAGACCAAAGATAGCAACCAAGTTTACGAGAAAACCTAAAGTGTATTTTTCAAAACTATAAGCCGCATTGGGGCGTTCGTATAAATGATATTTAATGGATACAAAATCATTTTCATAAAGCCAGTAAAAATGAGGGGCATAACAACCTAATGCAACTATGACCGCTAACCAAGCATATTTGTTGGTAGTAAGTTTTAGGTTTGATAATAGCACAAAGAAAATTACCAAAACGGCATGATACTTACTGTACATTAACGCGGCCATAAAAACACCCATTAAAATGGCCAGGCCCCAAGTGTTTTTTTTGATGAAATGCTTATATGTCAACAAAAAACAACTTGTAAAAAATAAGAGAGGCGTATCTGGTAGGGTGAAAAAACCGTAGGCATTTAGCAGTGTCATGGAAAAAACCAGAACAAAATAGTGGGTAATGTAATCGTTCTTTTTTGGATTACCTATCATTAACCACAGTAGAATAATATTGACGGCAGAAAGAATGCAGCTCATAAAGCGTACGCCAAGCTCACCATTAAAAAAGAAACTGCTGAGTTTTACCAGTAGGGCCACCATGGGTGGATGATCAAAATAGCCCCATGCCATTTTTTGGCTGTAATACCAGTAGTAAGCTTCATCAAAAATGAGTTGCGTAAAACTAGATTGAACAAGGTTTAGAATGAAAATTGCAGCCAAAAAAAAATAAAACTGCTTGGGTATTTTAGTCAACATTTGCATAAAGTACTAAGTGGTAAAATTACAAATTTAAGACTACCTACCTAGTTTAAATATTTCATAAAGATATTGTAGGCCATTTTAAGACGACTTTTAAAACCTTACTTTTGTCCAAACACCTAGAATTATCTTATGTCCAGTAGTATAGTAATCATACCTACTTATAATGAAATAGAAAATGTAGAGGCTATAATTAGGGCTGTATTTGTGTTGCAGAAAGAGTTTCATGTACTTATAGTAGATGATAATTCGCCAGATAAAACAGGAGATTGCGTTCGTGGACTGCAAGAAGAGTTTAAAGGAAGACTCTTTTTAGAAACTAGATTGGAGAAATCTGGTTTAGGTACTGCTTATATTCACGGTTTTAAATGGGCAATAGCAAAAGGCTACGATTATATTTTTGAGATGGATGCGGATTTCTCGCACACTCCATCAGACTTGTTAAGGCTTTTAAAGGCTTGTGAGAACGGGGCGGATCTTGCAGTGGGGTCTCGTTATAAAAAAGGGGTGAATGTGGTGAACTGGCCTTTGTATAGGGTGTTGTTATCCTATGGTGCATCAATTTATGTAAAATTGGTAACCGGTATGCGGGTAGATGATCCAACAGCGGGTTTTGTTTGCTATAGGAGAGAGGTGTTAGAAGCTATTAACCTAGACTCGGTTCGTTTTGTAGGCTACGCATTTCAAATAGAAATGAAATTTAGGGCGTACTTAAAACATTTTAAGATAGAAGAAGTTTCCATTATTTTTAGAGATCGGGTATTGGGAAAATCAAAAATGAGCTCGTCAATCATTAGTGAAGCGATTTGGGGAGTGTTTATAATGAAAATGAGAAGTTTATTTCTGAAAAATAAGTTTTAAATATGGGTAAAATAGTATTGAAGAACGGTACAATTGTTAATGAGGGAATAGTACAGGAAAAAGATATTCTAATAGTTGATGATGTAATTTCAAAAATAGCCGATGATATTTCTGATGCGGATGCAGAGGTCATAGATGTTGCCGGTATGCATATTTTACCGGGGGTCATAGATGATCAGGTACATTTTAGAGAACCGGGCCTTACCCATAAGGGAACTATAGCAACAGAAAGTAGAGCGGCACTTGCTGGTGGTATAACTACGTTTATGGAGCAACCCAATACTACGCCGCAAACAACTACCATAGAAAAATTGGAAGAAAAGTTCGCAACTGCATCAAACTCGGCGTTTGCAAATTATTCTTTTCTATTTGGGGGAACCAATGATAATTTAGAGGAATTAAAAAGACTTGATAAAAATGCCTGTTCGGGGATAAAGTTGTTCTTAGGCTCTTCAACGGGCAATATGTTGGTAGATGATGAAAAAGTCATTGAAAACATATTCAGTAATACAGAGATGGTCATTTCTGCACATTGTGAAGATGAAACGACCATACGTGAAAATCTTGCGAAGTACAAAGCGGAGTACGGTGATGATATTCCGGTAGAGATGCACCCTATTATACGAAGTGAAGAAGCATGTTATTTGTCTTCATCAAGAGCAATTGCATTAGCTAAAAAAACAGGGGCAAGGTTGCATGTGTTTCATTTGTCTACCGGAAAGGAAACTGATCTGTTCCGTAACGATATTCCGTTAGGGCAAAAGAAAATTACGGCAGAAGTATGTATACATCATCTTTGGTTCTCAGATGCTGATTATGCAAATAAAGGAACACTGATCAAGTGGAATCCGGCGGTTAAAACTGCTAAGGATCGTGATATGCTCTGGAATGCCTTGTTAGATGATAGAATAGACGTAATTGCAACAGATCACGCACCTCATTTATTAGAAGAGAAAAAAAATGTTTATACTAAGGCACCTTCTGGCGGACCATTGGTACAACATGCCTTGAACGCAATGCTTGAAAAGGTCAAGGACGGTACCATTACCTTAGAAAAAATGGTACAGAAAATGTGCCATAATCCTGCAATATTGTTTCAGATAGAAAAACGAGGGTACATTCGTGAAGGCTATTATGCAGATTTGGTAGTAGCCAATTTGAATAGCCCTTGGACGGTAAGTAAAGAAAATATCGCTTATAAATGTAAATGGTCTCCTTTTGAGGATACTACGTTCTCATCTAAAGTGGTACATACTTTTATCAACGGTCATTTAGGATATAGCAATGGTGTGTTTTCTGAAAAACGAAATGCAAAAAGACTTACATTCAACAGATCATGAAACAGTTTCTATTTCTAACGCTGGCGGTGTTGTTATTTTCTTCTTGCGCGGAGGAACTTATTGAAAAACCGGATAATTTAATATCAGAAGATAAAATGGTCACCATAATTAAAGATATGGCCATTGTTAATGCCGGTAAAGCTACAAATCTTAGTAAGTTAAGGGAAAACGGTGTAGATCCAACGTCTTATATCTTTAAAAAGTATGAGATCGATAGTGCACAATTTGTAAATAGCGACAGATATTACGCATCTAAACCACTGGTTTATGAAACTATGTACAAACAAGTGGAAAAAGAATTGGAAGAGCAACGATTAAAATTGGAAGCAGAAAAAAAAGTACGTGACAGTATGAACCAGGCTGAGAAGGTTAAAAAAAATATTGACCTTAAAGAGAAAGACTCAACGTTGATCAAGAGTGTTCAGCAATAAATAGCTTTGATGAAAAAGTAATCTGCTCGTCCAAGCTCTCAAAATCGGTTTTTATGACCTGTTTAATTTTTGAGTTGTTGAAAATACTAGGGTGTTTTAAACCGTAAATGGTATTTTTAGTGATGGTTCTGTTGCTACCGGTAAATATTGTTTTTAATTTATCCAGTATTCTTCCAATATTCAATTGCCAAAACTTAAATGGTTTTGTGGGAGGTCTTTTTCCCATGGTCAAAGCAATTTTATGCAGTATGTCTTTATAAGAAAGGTTTTCGGCCACTAGAATATAACGCTCACTATGAATATTAGAATTCATTAAAGTCGTCATTATTGTTACAACATCTGTAACGCTAATAAAACCAGAACCTCCAGGAGGGTAGTAGTTATAGCCTTTAGATGCTGTTTTGAAAAAAGAACCGCTGCCGGAATCCCAAAATCCCGGACCAAGAATTACGCCGGGGTTTACAATGACCACATTTAAATTTTCTTGGGCGCCGCGCCATACTTCCATTTCTGCAAGGTGTTTTGTAATGGCATAAGGGTTGGCATTTTGTCGGGTCCAATCGGTTTCTTCGGTTGCGGTTTCTCCATTGAGTGTTCTTCCAATAGTGCCTATGGTACTTACGTGGCATAGCTTGTTGATACCCGCAGCAATACAAATGTTTACAATATTGGCGGTACCTTCTCTATTAACTCGTTCCAATTTTTTGAAATCAGAAGGGTCAAAAGAAATGAATGCGGCACAATGATATACTTGGGTGATATTTTCAATTGCATTTTCTAAAGAGGGGATATCTAAAATATCGCCCTGGATCCATTCAATTTGGTTGAAAAGGGAAAGGGAATCATCCGTGTAATAACTAAAGATTTTTTTTACTTGAGAAAGTTTGTCCGCAGATCTATATAAAGCCCTGACCGCAATATTTTCCCTTGTCAATTTCAGTAGCAAATGCGACCCCACCAAACCTGTGCCTCCTGTGACTAATACCATAATTCAAATTTAGGAAATACAGGTGGATAAATTCATGCTTTAAACTTCTGTGTACTGGCAAGAATTCCATTTATATTTGCAGTTCAATTAAAATTAAGCAAGAAATGACAAATTTTGTCAAAGAATTACAGTGGCGCGGTATGTTGCATGATGCAATGCCAGGAACAGAAGAACATTTATTGGAAGATATGCAGTCTGCTTATGTGGGTATTGACCCAACGGCAGATTCTTTACATATAGGTCATTTGGTGGGCGTAATGATGTTACGTCATTTTCAATTGGCAGGGCACAAACCTTATGCATTGATCGGCGGCGCTACGGGTATGATCGGTGATCCATCTGGTAAATCTGCAGAACGTAATTTGCTTGATGAGAAAACGCTACGTCATAATCAAGAGGCATTAAAAGAGCAATTATCTCGTTTCTTGGATTTTTCAGGAGACGAAGAAAACGCTGCGGTATTGGTCAATAACTATGATTGGATGAAGAACTTCTCGTTCTTGGAATTCATTAGAGATGTCGGTAAGCATATTACCGTAAATTATATGATGTCTAAAGACTCTGTAAAGAAACGTCTTTCAGCAGAATCAAAAGAAGGCATGTCCTTTACGGAATTTACTTATCAATTGGTACAAGGGTATGATTTTCTTCACTTGTATAAAGAGCATAACTGCAGCCTTCAAATGGGCGGTAGTGATCAGTGGGGCAATATAACCACGGGTACGGAATTAATTAGAAGAATTGCCGGTGGTAAGGGGTATGCCTTAACCTGTCCGTTGATTACAAAGGCAGACGGTACTAAATTCGGTAAAACGGAAGGCGGTAATGTATGGTTAGATGCGGAAAGAACATCACCTTATAAATTTTACCAATATTGGTTGAATACCTCAGATGAGGATGCGGATAAGTACATTAAAATATTTACTTTCTTAGGTCAACAAGAAATAGAGGAATTAATTGAGCAGCATAAAGAAGCACCACATTTAAGATTACTTCAAAAGAGATTGGCAGATGAAATTACCGTAATGGTACACTCCCAAGATGATCTTGATAATGCGGTAAGGGCCAGTCAAATTCTGTTCGGTAAATCTACGGCATCGGATTTAAAGGGGCTGAACGAAAAAACGTTTTTGGATATATTTGAAGGTGTACCGCAAGCGGAACTTTCTAAATCTGAGTTGGCAGACGGATTGGATATGATAGGTGCATTGGCTGCTAAAACAAACTTCCTGGGGTCAAATGGTGAAGCAAGAAGAGAATTGAAACAAAATTCTATTTCGGTAAACAAAGAGAAGGTTAAAGAAGACTTTTTAATTACTGAAGATGATTTGATCAATAATAAATTTGTGCTTTTACAAAGAGGAAAGAAAAATTATTTTGTACTGGTTTTCAATGACTAAAATGAAAACGTTTTTTGGCATGGAATAATTCTTTAAGTATCCCCTTAGTTATTAAAATAATTAAGGGGATACTTCGTTAATAAGCATAAACCCCTGAATTATGATCAAGAAGTATATTTCCATTATCTGTTTATTTGCCATTTTTTCTTCATGTGACAAATTAGATGAACTTACAAAGTTTGACATGGAATATAGTCAACGTGCTACCATACCATCTTCTGCGGGCATAGATTTACCTTTTGATGTTTTTACGCCAGAAATGGAAACGAACTCAGAATCTACTTTTGAAGTAAACGATACTAGAAAAGATCTCATAGAGGAAATTAAGCTCACCGAGTTAGAATTGGTGGTCATCTCTCCTGATACTGCAGATTTTAGTTTTTTAAACTCTATAGAGGTTTATATTTCGGCAGATGACCTAGAAGAAATTAGAATAGCTTACTTAGAAGAAGTGCCTGAAGATGCAGGCAATGTAATAACATTAGATACCTCTGATGCTGATTTAAAAGAGTATATCAAGAAAGATCAATTCAGTCTAAGGTTAAATACTGTAACCGATGAATTAATGAGTACCGATCATGAATTGGAGGTGAACTCTACGTTCTTTGTAGACGCCAAAATTTTAGGTCTTTAATAATTTAAGATTGCCTTAACGCAACGTTATGGACACTAGGGTATCTTGTAATTACTTACAAGTCTTGGTGCTATGAGAAATTATACAATTTATATTTTGTTAATAGTTACATTGGCTTCTTGTGCCAGTGATGATGATTATGGTTTAGCATCTACACAATTTGTGTTTTCAGAACAAAAATGGGTGTTGACACAAATGTCCGGAAGTTTCCAAAATTCTGAAACTAAGGGCGAGGATATGGAGTGGCAAGAATATTATATTTTCTCTCCAGAAGGTACTTTTGTAAAATCTAGAACTGTGGAAGAAGAAGTAATGGAGGCAACCGGAAGTATTGAGGTTTTAGAATACGATGACGATCCAAATCATTATTTAGAACTCACCTTTGAAACAGGGAAAGAGTTAGCCGGTAACTGTACGGGCGATAATAAAGAAATACTGATCTACAGAAGTTCAACTGAAATTTCTAGTTTATGGATGGTCTGTGATGGTCCTGGGTTAGATTATCAACTGGTCAAATAATTGTTATTGCACAGTATTTTTAATGAATGATTCTGCTGTTATGGATTTGCTTTTGTTGTAAGTTGTAACAAAAGTATGTTTGACCCGATCAGAATATAGAAAATATGGTATCCAAATAGCGGCAGATAATGCAGCCCTAAAAATATCAGAACCAACAGTTGGGTCCGGTATACCAAATTGATTCAATAAAAAACTTTCCAATAAAATGATAACTAGGTTGCAACCGTAGAAAATCCTCATCATAATTGGTGTACAGGTTCGTTTTTTAAATAGCAGAATTATAGTAAGGATTACGAATACTAAAAATGTAAAGTTGTAAAAAAGTTCCATACCTAAATACAACTTTAAAAAGCCTACATTGTCATAACCAGCATATTCAAAGCCTTCCCAGATACTATTGTTAAAATATCCGGTGTCAAATATTTGAGCTAAGATGAGAATTGGAGTAAGAACTATACCGATAATGGGCAAAATTAACCACCCGCCAAATGGTTGTGCAGGTAAAGCTGCAATTTCATTATTTGGGTTGAAATTTTTGAAAATTTTAAATGCAAAAAACATGCTTATTGCAATAGCCGAAATTGCTATGAAAACTGAAAGCCAGCTAATGCCAGATGTGGCAGTGTTATAGGTATAGGTTAATTGAGTGCCAATATCTTCTCTTACCTTGTCAAGGCCTTTCAAAAATGTCTCGGTTTCTTTTGCGGGTACTATATCTGTTTTTAGTTCATAACTATAATCTATAGTGACCATATTACCGTTAACATTAATACTTTTCTTAAAGCTATAAAAATCATTATCTATTACAATGTCTTTTAAATCTATGTACCAAGGTTCTGGCATTAAAATACGGGTTACTTGGGTAAAGCTAAATGGTATGCCGGCATTGTAGGGCATATTTCTCTTTAATGAATTGTTGTAACTAACTAAACCATCTAACACCAAAGAATTGGTGTCGAAATAAATGGTTTCTTCTCCCTCAATTGTGTTCCATAATTTTTCAATGGAATAATGCTCATTTGTTGTAACTATATTTTCATAAGGTCTTGTTTCGTCTAATATGCTCACCTTGCCGCTAGAACTTATATTAGGGTAAAGGTTACTATAAAAACTTAAGTATTCTTTATTGATGTTTTGTTCGGTATTATTTTTAAAGTATGATCTTATCTCGTCGGCTTTACTACCAAAATATTCAGTTTTAACATCAAATTTTGCATTGCCGCCTATAGAATCCAATGTAATATCTTCTACTATATGGATCTTTGGTTTCGTAGAATTAGGTATTTCTTTAAGTTGGTTACTACCTTCTTTTAATACCAATCCAAATTTATAATTAGGCGTGGAAAGTCGATAAAGGTCTCCGCCTTGGTTTGCTATTGTAGGGTCTACAAAATACTCTTTGTCATCGTGTTCAAAATAGACGATACAATGATCAAAAATAAAGTGGTTAGGAGCATATTCATTTAAATGTTCATTTGATCCACTGTCAACTAAGATTGGATAAGCGTCCACTCCTTGTTGTTGCAGTAATGTAGATAATAGTATTGATTTGTCTTTACAATCACCGTACCTGCGGTTCAATACATCATATGGTTTGTGCGGTTTAAATGCACCTACACCGGCCTCAAAACCTAAATATCTAATCTCATCTTGTACAAACCTGATTAGCTTTACAATGACATCTTGTTTAGAATCTAAGTTTTTGTCAATTGTAATAGGCAGTTTTAATGGCGTCCTTGGTATTTGGTAATGCGGTGTTAGCAATTCAGAAACATCTTTCCAGCTATTAAAAGTTGAAATGGAAATTCTTTTTTGCACGTTATACCAATACGGGGTATTGCTATCGTAAATTACAAATTCATTGCTATTGTTTTCCCAGGAATATTCTGTCCCAAAACTGGTATGTTCAATTTTAGGCTCATTGGCCCCATTTAATAATTTATAAAATATTGGGTTGTTTTTATCTGTTAAGATCTTACTGTATATTTTATTGACGGGTATAGTGTATTCCTCGTAAACTAAATTAGCGTAATTTCCTTTGTTAATAGGGTTGTAACCTTTTAAGGTGTAAGCATATTCAACGATATCACCAACTCTTATGTCCGATAGATTAATTACCGCAGTTAAGGAACCATCATATAATGAGCGCTCTAAATTGGTCTCTCTTTGGAAAGTATTAATAGTTGCGTTTTGTAGCTTATCTATTTTTTCACCATTACGAATAACTTGTATTTTGTGAAAAGCTATAGTTTGATATGCAGGGTCAAAAACAGCATTTATGTCAGACATTTCTTGAATGCCTTCATTGTTTAAAATTTTAACCGCATAATGTATAAATTGCTCTTTTTGAACTAGATTATCCTGATAATCTAAAACCAGATATTTGTAAGCACCCTCATTATTAGGTTCTTTTTCTTCTTGGTATATAATTGGGGTTACCCAATTTGGAAGAGGTGTTTTTTTTACTTTTTGTGCATTAATAGTAATGCTGAATATTAGATGTATGAAGAGATAAGTATAAAGGCGCATTAACATTTATTTACCGTAAATATGTTAATACACAACGTTTGGGTTTTATAAAACGTATAATTAAAAATTATTTGAACAATTAAAGCACCATAAGGTTACAGCCACGTACATCACTATTATCAAACCTACCGATTATTTCAAAAGTACCATCATGATTGATTTTTCCAAGGTCTTGTGTGGCAATGAACGAGCAAGAATTGATATTGGCAAGGTCAATAACATTGATTCCGCCAGATTTACCGTTCTTTAAATACGTAAGCGGGTCTTCAGTGTCCCTTACCAAAATTTTCATCCAAGAAGGGCAATCAAAAACACCGTTACCTTTAGAGTAGGCTTGAGAAAGTAGTTCTGTCATTCCATATTCAGAATGTATGTGTGGTACACCAAAACCTTTAGAAAGTAGTTCATGTAATTCTTGTCTCACAATTTCTTTTCGGCGACCTTTCATGCCTCCGGTTTCCATTACTACTGCATTCTTTAAGTCTAATTGATACTGCTCTGTAAACTCCAGTAAAGCAAAAGATACCCCTATGATCAATATTTTGGTATCTGTTTTTTGTAGTTCTACTAGTAGCTTATAAAGCTGTTCATATTCATTTAGAAAAAAGCCACTTTTTGGGTGCTTTGATTTTTTGATCAAATCATCTGCCATATAGATCAGTGAAGATCCAGTACGTTCCAAATAAGAAGGTAAAAGGGCAAGCACACAATAATCTTCAATATCACCATAAAAATGATTGAATGCCTTTAAATAGCTTTCTTCATATAGACTAAGATCGGTAACATGATGTTTACTTGTTTCACTTCCTGTAGTACCACTACTGGTAAAGGTTATTTCTGCAGCATCAGTTGAGCTGAGAACACTTTTAGATTTGAAAAACTCAATGGGCAAAAACGGAATCTGTTCTAAAGTTTGAACAGCATTGGGGTCTGTATTTAAATAGGAGCAAAAAGCTTTGTACACTGGGTTATTCGTGTATTGAAACTTAAAAATACGCAATGCATGATGTAAAAAATCATCTGCCGTGCGTATGTCAAAAATAGCATTGTGTTCCATGGTTCTTGCCTATGGGGACAAAGGTACTGAACCAAATTATTTTTATGTATTTGTACCGTAATTAAGTAAGCTTTTATTTCACCACGAGTTTACGGGTAATAGATTTGTTGTTTTCGGTCACTTGAACAACATATACGCCTGGTGAAAGTCTTGAAATATTCAATGCTTTGGCAGATAGTTTATCGGTCAAAACTAATTCGCCAAAAACATCATATACTCTAATTTCCTTTAAAGAGTTCTGTTGCGTAGTAACATAAACAACATCTGCAATTGCCGGATTTGGGTATAATTTGAATCCGGTAATTTCATCATTGTCCAAGTTGTTGATGTCTATGGTGTCTTGGGCATATAAACCAACGGAGACTACCATAAATAGCATTAAGTAGATTTTCTTCATTTTGTATTGATTTGGGATCAACACTACAAATGTAGATAGAAGTGTAACTGGTACACTGAAAATGTTGTGAAAGCTAATTTTATGTAGGTCAATGAAATAGCCTTTGCATTTCATCGTAAATATGTGTATTTAACCGATGGTGATTTGTTAGAAAAGTTGTGGATAGTAGGGGCTAAGTTTACTTTACGATCAACTTACGTGTACACATTTTGTCCTTTTCAAGAACACGTAATACATAAACGCCCGCATCTAAATCAGATAGATTTAACTCCTTGCCTAGGATGGTCGTTTTTAATAACAAGGTTCCAAAAACGTCATATATGAAAATTTCTTTTGGAGCGTTGAGATTGGTAGAAATGTAAACTTTACCTGTGGTAACCGGGTTTGGGTACATGGTAAAACCACCTATATCACCATTGCTTTGGGTACTTTGCCCATAGCAGAAGGAAGTGAATATAAAAAAGATGATTAGGTAAAGGTGCTTCATACGCTACTACAATACAAATTGTATACCACAAATATATAAATATTGATGACTGAATGTCAATGTGGTAGACCCTTTCTTCTAAATTTTTCGATGAAATGCAAAAAAGCCCGCAATTTGCGGGCTTTTTAATTTTACTCTTATTATGTTTTAGAATTGGTAGCTGTAACCTAAAGATATCGCTTGACCAGGATATCTTGAAGAAAATATTTGATCTTGGGCGCCAAATGACTGATAAACACTTTCAAATTTATCATTTAAAATATTTTCGAACTTCAATGATATTTTGCTGCTGTTGTCCTTGCCAAATTCTTTGCTTAAATTAAATTTTAAATTGTGAAATGGTAATGTGTACACATCTGGGATATCACCGTTACCAACAATTTCTAATGTTTTACCTTGAACATTATAGACAAGACCACCTTGCCAGCCATTGTCGTTATTGTCATAGCTGAAGCCTACATTTAATAAAAGGGGAGATTGTCCTTGTAATTGTCTATAATCATCCAGTGTTTCGCCAGTTCTAAGGTTGTCACGTCTTGCTGCCTCTTCATCTTCGCTATACGATTGTTGTGATTCAATAACCGAAATGTTAGCATTAAAAGAAAAATCTTCCCATCCCGGTATAAAGCCCATATTTCTTCTGAACTCAACTTCGGCACCAAATACTTTTGCATCACCTAAGTTTAAGGGAATAAACTGACCTCTTGCCTCCCTGATAAAAGTTAGTTCAATAGGGTCGTCAAAAGTTTTGGCAAAACCACTAATGGCAAAAAAGTTTGTTCCTTCACCGTAAGCTTCAAATCTAATATCATAGTTATTGATATAAGTTGGTTGAATATCAATATTACCGATAAAGAATGTACTTGAAACCGGGTCAAAGATTTGGGCATTTGAAGCTTCTTTAAAGGAAGGTCTTGCTGTAGTACTAGAGAAAGATGCTCTAATTTTCTTATTTGCCTCTTCGTTTAATTCGTATATGAAATTAGCAGAAGGAAAAAAGTCAGCTTTGTCTAGAATATTTACATTATCAAAAACTTCACCATCTTGATTTTCACCTGTGTAATTAAGGTCGAATTTTTCAAACCTTACACCGACAATAGCGTTGAAACGGTCGGAAAATTTAAATTCGTCACCAACATACCCTGCCCCAACTGTAATCTGTGAGTTGAAAGAGTCGGAAATGTTAGAATCACGTCTAACATATGTTCCTTCTCTTGTTTCAGGGTTATAAATATTCTCAGGAGCTAAAACTAAATCTGCATTACCTCCAAAGTTAAGGCTGTAATTACCTGATTGCGATTGAATTGGGGTGGAAAATTGGTTAACTACAAAATCTCTTTCTTTAATAGTATATGCACCACCAAATTTAAGCTTTGCATCTCTACCAAATAATTGATGCTTTCGGGTTAAGTCTAACTTACTGGCAACATTGTATTCTTCTAGATCTCTCCAAATTCTACTTGGGTCTCCAGATTCACTTGGTGAAATGGTATAACTACCCGTTTCAGGATCAAATCTAAAAGGTGTAGTCCTAAGATCCTTATCGTAAATTTTTGAAAAAGTTGGTGATACCTTCCAAGATACTTTCCAAGAACCGTCTTCATTTGTGTGCTCACCATTTAATAAAATATTGGTGATAGATCGTTGAGTATAAGTTAATACATCTTTGAAAATGGTATTAGAGTTAACATTAAAGTTATCTTGCCTAAGGTAAGAAGCGCTAGATTCTCCATTTTGAATATGAAGTACGTTTAATTTGTATTTAGATTGTAGGCTTTTTAATGAAATTCCTGCAAGACCACTGATTAGTACATTATTAACACCTAAGTTTCCTGACTGT
The DNA here is from genome assembly GCF_001447995.1 of Maribacter dokdonensis DSW-8. NCBI lineage: Bacteria > Pseudomonadati > Bacteroidota > Flavobacteriia > Flavobacteriales > Flavobacteriaceae > Maribacter > Maribacter dokdonensis. The sequence goes on from NZ_LDPE01000002.1 coordinate 755,898, forward strand.
GTTCTATCATCGGTCAATTCAAGTACAGATTTATCTTGATCTTGTTTTCTAAAAACCTGTCCACTAACAATGTCCTCGTAAAATTCGGTATTGTTTTTATAGGTTAGTGAAGCTAAGTAGCCTAATTTTTTACTACCATCTTCATTAAGGTTGTATTGATTGCCAGCAGTAAAGCCTAAGTTGAAGTCCATGCCGCTCTGTTCTTCAAGTGCCTTTAGGTTAGGCTCCAATAATCTTGTCAATGCAGCTGATCTATTACCGTCTGTAACAGGTAAAGGGGTTTCAATATGTTGTGGTATTGCCAAATCTCTTTGACCATTATCAAAACCTAATGCATCTGTTGGGCTACCATCATATTTTAAATAGTTGTTTTTAAAATGCATGCTAGAGTTATAGCCCAAGCCTGCAGAAAAACTATACTCTGCTCTAGATGGAAAATCTTTAGTGACGATATCAACTACACCACCTGTGAAATCTGCAGGTTGGTCAGCAGTTGCCGATTTAACAACAATAATATTATCAAGAATATTAGTTGGGAAGATATCTAATTGCAATGTGTTTCTATCTGGATCAAGACCAGGAACATCAACACCGTTCAAAATAGATTTGGTGTAACGGTCGCCCAATCCACGTACGTAAACAAATTTACCTCCTTGAACAGAAACGCCAGGTACTGCTTTTATGGCACTGGCAATATCACCTGCACCAGATTTTTTAATACTTTGAATGGATAAGCCATCTAAAAGTGCTACCGAATTCTTTTGTAGATTTAAAACGGAAGCTTCTGTATTCTTACTAACGGTTGTAGTAACAACAACCTCATCCAATGCGTTTGCAAGTGGATTCAATGTAATATCTATAATTTGTTCGGCACCGGGTTTAACTATAACCTCTGCTACCTCCTTGGTTTCGTAACCTAGATAAGAAAAAGTAACGGTATAGGTGCCTGGCTCTACATCTAGAACATATTTTCCATCAAAATCTGATGTAGTTCCTTTTGTTGTTCCTTTAATAAGAATATTGGCAAAAGGTAAGACGTCATTAAATTCACCGTCATTCACAGTTCCTGATATTATACCTTCTTGTGCAGATATAATTTGAGCGGAAAAGATGGTCAGTAAAATTAATAATAACTTGAGTTTCATAAGTAATGAATTGAAAATGTTAAAAAGAAATAAATTGCTCGCCTACAGATATCCTTAAGGCGAGCAATTATTATGTGTAACTATTATTAATGTTTGGTTTAGAAACCTAAGCTAGCTTTAGAGTTAGCATAAGTCCAAGAAAATGCCGATGTTTCAGCACCAACAGTTCCTTCTGTAACAGCAGATGAAAAAGTAGCGGCATCAGCTTCAAAAGTAGTGCTGTCAGTAGTATCGTTAAATACTTCAGAAGAGCTGGTAACACCTGTTGGTAAAACTATTTCCCAGTTTGTCAATACTAATGTACCGGCAGTATAGTTTGCAGCAACACCTTCGTTATCCAATTCAACATCGGAAAGTACTAAATCGGTACCTACACCCGTAAAACCAGTTACTAAGATATTGTTGTTAGTACCTTGTGCATTTGATCTGAAATCAGCGATTTCACCTCCAGCAACATTATCGTCAAGTCCTATCAAAGTGGCATTTGTTAATGTGTATGCACCTTGTAAAGAGCCTTCTGGACCATCAATTTCTAATGCATGGTCAGAAATACCACCTTGTACAACTACTGCATTGTCAATAGTACCGGAGTAAGCTTGGTCAATATCAAGACCATCATCACCTTGTGCCCATACGAATAGGTTGGTTGCGTTTACTGTACCACCGAAGAATTCTACGCCATCATCAACATTACCAACAACTTCGATGTTATCTACAGTCGTTCCTGTACCTACAGCACCTAAAGTAAGTCCGTTGATTTCATTTCCTTCACCTATTAAAGCACCACCGTGACGAATTGAAATGTACTGTAATGTACCAGAATCATCTGCAGCATCACTACCACCATATAATCCCTTGTCACCATCAGTATCAGTAGGAATTCCTTCAATTTGTGCAGATTCGGCATCACCATCAAAAGATGCAGGTGCATTACCTAACACGATTAAACCACCCCAAAGACCGCGATCATTTTGGTCAAGGTTTGTTCCGGCAGTTTCACCAATTTCTATATTGTCAGCAGCAGAAGTGAATACAATAGGTTGAGTAGCAGTACCTACAGCTTCAATTTTACTACCTCTTGTAACTACTAGTACAGAAGCGTTAGCACCAGAACCAGCATTAGCTTTTATAATTGTACCCGCCTCAATAGTAAGGGTAGCCCCTTCGGTAACGAAAACTCTACCATCTAAGTTCACTATTTTGTCGGCTGTCCATGTAACATCGGTTGTAATGTCATCAGTTACGGTAATGGAAGTTTCTACTTCAGTTTCAGTAGTAACCGTATCAACCACAATTACTTCTTTTTCAACTTCTACAACAGTTTCTTTTTCACAAGATGCTGCAGCAATAATAGCGGTAACTGTAGCAAGTGACCAAATAATTTTTTTCATCGTTTCTTTTTAAATTTATTAATTTAATTAGGTTGGCAATTGTGTTCTAAGCACATAAAATTTAATTGCACGGCAAAGAAAGAGATGGGTTGTAATGTTCGGGTTAGATCCATGTTAAACATTTATTTTGATAATGTTATCTAAATGTTACTACATTAAATGAATGTTAACTACCTTATCAGTAATAGTATTATCTTTACTTTTGAGCGAATCAATCCATTTTAAAAACCATGAAAAAGAAGGATATTAGGATACTTTTAGTTGACGATGAACCAGACATCCTAGAGATTATAGGTTATAATCTATCCGCAGAAGGATACGACGTTTATACTGCTAAGAACGGTACGGACGGTGTTGCGAAGGCTAAGAAAAAACTGCCACATCTTATTATGTTAGATGTAATGATGCCAGAGATGGACGGTATAGAGGCCTGTGAAATCTTAAGAAGAACACCGGGTATGGAAAGTACCATAATAACCTTTTTGACCGCTAGGGGAGAAGATTATTCTCAAGTAGCCGGTTTTGATGCCGGGGCAGATGATTACATTACCAAGCCTATTAAGCCTAAAGTTTTGGTAAGTAAGGTAAACGCACTTCTTCGAAGAATTAAAAATGAGGAGAACGTTCAAGAAGATATTACCAAGGTAGGTGATATTGTCATTAACAGGGAAGAATATAAGATCATTAAAAAAGGTAAAGAGATTATTTTGCCAAGAAAAGAATTTGAATTGTTGGCCTTGTTAACGTCTAAACCTAGTAAAGTGTTTAAACGAGAAGTCATTCTAGATAAAGTTTGGGGTAATGAAGTGGTTGTTGGTGGTAGAACAATAGACGTACACATTAGAAAGCTCCGTGAGAAAATAGGTGAAGACCATTTTAAAACCGTAAAGGGAGTAGGATATAAGTTTGTACTCTAAATGGCAGCGCCTTTACGTTCAAAAAAATCATATCGCTTTGCATTTCGATCATCGCTCTATATTGTAATAATCGGCATTTCTGTATTGGCCGTATTACAATGGAGGTTTAGTGCCATAAACTGGGGTATTTTGATGTTTGCGGCACTGTTTTTCTTTGTTATCTCCTTTATAACATTGCAGTTAAGGATAGAAAAATTCATTTATAAACGTATTAAGAAAATATATGATGATGTTGAATTGTTAGAGTCCAGTACCATACCCTCGTATCCTGTAACAACGGATATGAGAACCCTAACCGCAGAAATAGAAAAGTTTGCCAAGGACAAAAGAATTGAAATTGATACCTTAAAGATTCGTGAAGAATACCGTAAAGATTTTTTGGGCAATGTTTCCCACGAGCTAAAAACACCATTATTTACGGTGCAAGGTTATATAGAGACCTTGTTAGATGGTGCCATTGATGATAAGAACGTACGCAAGAAATATTTGATAAGGGCAAATAAAGCAGTAGATCGTTTAATTTATATCGTAAAAGATCTAGACCTTATTACAAAGTTAGAAGTGGGAGATCTTAATCTTGATAAACGTTCATTTGATATTATAGATTTAATACAGAGTGTTTTTGATCTATTGGAAATGAAAGCGGCAAAGAAGAACATTACCCTTACTTTTGATATGGAATATATTGATCCCATATTTGTCTTTGCCGATAAAGAAAAAATTCAACAGGTACTTACCAATTTGTTAGTGAATTCCATTAAATACGGCAACTTTAACGGAACTACAGAAGTGAGCGTAGAAAATCTTGTCAAGAACAAGGTTATTGTAAGGGTGACCGATAATGGAGAAGGTATTCCGGCAGTACATATACCAAGACTTTTTGAACGTTTTTACAGGGTAGATCAAAGTGGTAGCCGTCGTGAAGGCGGTTCTGGCTTGGGGCTTGCCATAGTAAAACATGTTATTGAGGCACATGGTGAAAAAATTTATGTGGAAAGTGCCGTAGAGGTAGGATCCGAGTTTTCTTTTACATTAGAGAAAAGTATCGTTCAAATAGAGGAAGTACAATAATCGCTAACCCTTGCTTTTTTCTTAGATTTGCCCCAGTTTAGATGTAATCATTGTGGGAAGTAAGAATAAGTTAAAAAGATTTCAGGAAAACGAGACGTTTTCAAATGTAATTCAGCCAACCAGAGAAGAGGTGGTAGGTGGTTTTCCATTAAAGGGAAAATGGAATACACACTTTAAAAATGACAATCCTATTGTTTTGGAATTGGGTTGTGGTAAGGGCGAGTATACCGTTGGCTTGGCAAAGAAATTTCCAAACAAGAATTTTATTGGTATTGATATCAAAGGTGCCCGTTTTTGGAAAGGAGCCAAAGAAGCTATTGAAGGTGACCTACCCAATGTTTGCTTTATACGAACACAAATAGAACTGATCGATCATATTTTTGGTGCGGCCGAAGTTTCTGAAATCTGGATTACCTTTCCTGATCCGCAAATAAAATATAAGCGTACAAAGCACCGTATGACCAATGCGGTATTTTTAGAACGCTACAAACAAGTACTAAAACCAGAAGGTACCGTAAATCTGAAAACAGATAGCGAGTTTATGCACGGGTATACTTTGGGCTTATTGCATGGTCTTGGTTTAGAGGTACTGTATGCTAACCATGATGTATACAAAAATGAAGGCAGTCCTAAAGAGGTTTTAGAAATACAGACTTTCTATGAAAATCAGTATCTTGAAAAGGGAAAGCCTATAACCTTTGTTAGGTTCAGGGTAAACTAAATCAATGCAACAACTACCAACCTTGTTTGTTTTTACTTTTGGTGCAGCTTTTATTGCATCATTGCCACCAGGCCTGCTCAACTTGAATGCAGCCAAGACCAGTGTGGAGAAAGGTAAGGTAAATGGGATTATTTTTGGATTAGGAGTAGCACTGGCCGTAATGCTACAGACCTATATTGCTGTACGTATTGCCAAACTAATATCAAGAAATCAACATGTTATAGAGGTGTTGCTCCAATTGGCATTGGGTATCTTTTTTATATTGGCGATCGTGTTTTTTATCAAAGGGAGAAATCAGAAAAGTAAACCCTTAATGTTGGTGGAGACCAAAAAACGAAACAGTTTTTCAAAAGGGGTGTTCTTGGCACTCATTAACTTACTGGCCATACCTTATTACAGCGGACTTAATACTGTGTTTCACTCTCAGGGTATTATGACCTATGAAATTATTGATGAGGTGCTATTTTTATTGGCAACGGGTAGTGGTACTTTTTTGGCAATGTATTTATATGTTATTTATTTCAATAGATGGGAGCATAGAGCGGCTTCATTCTCTAAGAACAGTAATTATATTTTAAGCGGATTAATGGTATTGCTATTTATCATTACTGCTTTTCGATTGTTTAATTAAACGATAAGATGCCATGAAACCTGAAAATGAGAATTTTTTTGAAAGAGTATATCAGGTGGCACGGTTAATTCCTGAAGGTAGGGTAACTTCCTATGGTGCCATTGCCAAATATTTAGGTGCGGCACGTAGTGCAAGAATGGTAGGTTGGGCAATGAACGCATCTCACACTATGGATGATATACCTGCACATAGGGTCGTCAATAAGGCTGGGATATTAACCGGAAAACACCATTTTGACGGCACCAACCTTATGCAACAATTGTTAGAGGCAGAAGGTGTTCAAATTAAAGATCTGCAAATAGTGGATTTGGATAAACATTTCTGGGATCCGTTTACTGAGCTTAAAGCAGAATTGTAATGCTATTGAAAGGTTAACGTAAACGTCGTTGTTTCATTTGATGTTACACGTATTGATCCCCCATGTAAACGCATAATCTGTTTGCTTAAACTAAGCCCTATTCCGGTACCAGTACTTTTGGTCGTAAAAAAAGGAACAAAAACTTCATCTAACATTTCAGGAGAAATACCAGGACCATTATCCGTTACGGTAATATATTTCTTGCCTTGTGGAGATTCACCTGCCGTGATCACTATTTTTCCTTCTTCTTGACCTTCTAACGCTTGTTGTGCATTTTTTCCCAGATTTAGGAGTATTTGGGTAAGTTGTTTTTCATCAATATACAGTTCTAGATCTTCAGGTTCTGCGATTACCTCAAGAGTGATGTCGTGCGCATTGGTATATTCTTGTAGTAGGAGGCGTACTTTTTCTAAAATTTTGGTCGCTGGTATTAGTTCCCTATCAGGTTCAGGTACACTTAAAAAAGTACGGTAAGACTGTACAAAACTCATAAGGTCATTGCCCTGTTCTTTAATGACCTCTAGACCTTTGGCGGAATTCTTTATTTGTAGTTCTCCAAATTCTTCTGGGGTAGTCAGTTCATTTCCTTTCTTAAAGTATTTTAAAATAGATTCAGAAATAGAGGTTATTGGTGTAATGGTATTCATGATTTCATGTGTAAGTACACGTATAAGTTTTGCCCAAGAATCTGTTTCTCTGTCATCCAATTCTTTTTGTATATCATGAACTACGACTAATAGTAATTGCTGTCCTTCAATGGAAATTGGGGTGCATTTTAACGTTAGCTCTTTTTTTCCTCGTTCATTGCCCAACGAATGTATGGTACTTTCAAACGGTTGTAGATTTTCAAACAAGCCATAAAGACCAGGGTCTATCTGCTTTAATTGTTTTACGTGGTTTAAAGGTCTGTAATTGAGCAAATCTTGCACCGTAGGGTTGGCGTAGAGAATGTGTCCTTTATTATTGACGGTAAAAATGCCTATATCCGCTTGTCGTAAAATCTCTTGGTAGTATTGTTCTTGCGCCTGTTTTTTAAGGTGAATATCTTGAATCATATTGTTTAACATATTCAAACTATGGTTCAATTCTTCAATAGACTTTACGCTTAGTTTTTCGGGAAATCGTAGGGTGAAATCCTCATTTTTTATAGCATCAAAAAAATAGGCTATTTTTCTATTCGTCTGGTTTACGTAATGTATAAGAGCGTACACTAACCCTATTAATACAAAGGTTAAAATAACACCGAGTAAATACTGTTCTTTAGAAAAAAGAAAAGCGGTACAAAGTGCACAAATAGCAATGAGAACAATGCGAAATACAAGTTGGTAGTATATGCTTTTGCTGACCATTATTTCCCTGATTTTTTAAGTTTATTGTAAAGTGTTTGTCTGGAAATACCCAATTGGTCCGCTGCGGCACTGTAATTACCGTCATTGTCGTTAAGGGCTTTGGTTATCATCAATAATTCCATTTCTTCAAGGGTTTTTGGTCCGGCTTCCATTGCAACGGCTGGTTTTGCGTCCAATAAAAAATCTGTTGGTTTTAGTACATTTCCTTCAGATAAGATTACGGCACGTTCCATAGTGTGTAGAAGTTCTCTTACGTTTCCTGGCCATGGGTAGGTTATTAGTTTTTCTTGTGCAGTTTGGTTTATTTTTAAACTTGGTTTACCATATTTGTGGGCATATTTTTTTAGAAAATAATCTGCCAAAACCAAAACGTCATTATCACGATCGCGCAATGCAGGCACCTGTACTTGAATGGTATTTATTCTATATAACAGATCTTCTCTAAAAAGTCCGTCTGCCACCATTTGTTCTAAATTACAATTGGTTGCACATACCAATCTTATATCTACAGGTATGGGTTTGTTTGATCCTACCCGTACCACCACTCTGTTTTGTATGACCGATAATAATTTGGCTTGCATCTGCAAAGAAAGATTCCCTATTTCATCTAAGAACAAAGTACCTCCATTAGCAGCTTCAAACTTACCGGCACGGTCATCTTTGGCATCTGTAAAGGAGCCTTTTACGTGGCCAAAAAGTTCGCTCTCAAATAAATTTTCGGAAATAGACCCCATATCCACAGAAATAAAAACCTCATTATTTCGGGCAGATGATTTATGAAGTTCTCTGGCTATAAGTTCCTTTCCAGTACCGTTCTCCCCGGTTACTAAAATATTTACATCGGTTTTGGCAACTTTCTGCACAAGGCTCAGTACACTATTAAGTGCTTTTGAATTACCAATGATGTAATTGGAATTCTGATTGATGACCTGCTTAAGGTTGCTTTCTTTCTGTTTTAAGTGTTGTACTTCTTTCTGTGATTTTCTAAGCTCGTAGGCAGATTTAACCGTAGTTAAAAGTCGTTCGTTATTCCAAGGTTTCAATACAAAATCTGTTGCCCCTTCTTTAATGGCTTCTACTGCAAGCTCAACGGCACCATAAGCCGTCATCATAATAACTGATATGTGCGGAGCCTTTTTCTTAATTTCTCGCAGCCAATACAATCCTTCGTTACCGGTATTCACTCCGGCAGAAAAATTCATATCCAATAATATGATATCTATTTCCTTAAGGTTGGGAAAAGATGAAAGTAAATTAGGGTTAGAAATGGTTTGTACACTTTTATATTCAAACTGTAATAGTATTTCTAATGCGCTGAGCACGCTTTTGGTATCATCTATTACAAGAATCTTGGCATCGATCATGATTACATTCTTTTTAACTCATTTAAATCTACACATAGAAGTTTGTATTTTCATATCACTGTAAAAAATTTTGACAATATCTGTACAACATTTTTACACTGATAAAATATTGTCAAATTTTATTACAAGTTAAATGCCTGCAAATCAATAATTTAAAATTATGGCACGCATATAGTATAGAGAATGGCATACCAATAAAGAAATGAACAAGAAATTTAAAATAACGACACTTTTACTGCTGACCATTTGGGCATCTGTATTTGCTCAAGAAAGTTGGACATTAGATGAATGTGTTTCATATGCCTTAGCGCATAATTTACAGTTGAATGATTTTAAGTATACCAATCAATCTAATAAAGAAACCTATAGACAATCAGTTCGTAACTTGTTGCCATCGGTAAATGCATCATCTAGTTATCTTGTTAATTATGGTAGGGCAGAAGATCCTAATACGGGAACATTTGTAAATCAGGATTTCTACTCTAATAATTATTCATTGGAGTCCTCCATTGATTTGTTTCAGGGATTTCAAAAAATAAATGCCATTAAAGCATCTAAATTGTTGTTCAAAGCAACCAAAGAAGATGTATTGCAACAAAAATATTTACTGGCATTTAGGGTAATGCAAGCGTTCTATGATATTCAGTTTTTTGAAGGATTGGTAGCAATCTCAAAAGAACAATTAATGGTCTCGCAAACCAATTACAACTTGGTAGAAAAGCAGGTAGAATTAGGCTTAAAAGCCGGTGCCGATCTTTATGAGGCAGAGTCGTTACTATTGACCGATAAATTGAACGTAACACAAAGTGCCAATCAACTGGCGACGGCAAAATTAACCTTGATCCAAGAAATGAACTTGGAGAATACCTCTGAAATTGAAATTACAAAAGAATTGCCGCAAGTGGTAACAGGTGCAATGGTTAACGAAATAAAATCTGATGCTGTTTACACCGAAGCTCGCGAGTTTTTACCATTGATAAAGGCACAGGAATTAAGAGCTAAAGCAGCAAGAAAACAGGTTGCGGTCTCCAGGGGAAGATTGTATCCGTCACTTTCTTTCTTTGCAGGAATTGGTACTGGGTATTTTGAAACTACGAGAGACACGCTTGGCAAAACCTTACCGTTTAGGCAACAATTTAGGGACAATACTTCGCAGTATATTGGGGTAAATTTAAGTGTGCCCATTAGTAACGGTTGGTCTGCACGATCACAGGTGAAGCAATCTAAAATAGAAAAGCTTCGTGCAGAGAATAATTTAAAGACACAAGAGCAAGAGTTGTTTCAAACCATTCAGCAATTAGTGCAAGATTATAATTCATTATTGGTAGAATTGGTGCAGAGCAACCAAAAAATGGAAGCGCAGAATTTAGCCTTTACCATTGCTCAAAAAAGATATGAAAAAGGACTGATAAATGCTTTAGAGCTTTTTACTGCCAAAAATTTATATGCTAGTGCACAAAATGAGAATTTACAGGTAAAATTACGTTCAGAGATCAATAAAAGCACATTGGACTTTTACCGAGGACTACCAGTATTTAATATTGAAGCCAACTAAATTTTTATTTGGAACCAGCAACCAAAAACGAACAACGAACAAACGAACAAATGATTACCATGGATATAAAATTAGAAAAGAAAAAAGGATTAAAACCAAAACACTACGGTTACATTGCTCTGGGTGTATTGCTACTATTTGTAGGTTACCAACTGTTATTTGCCAGTTCGGTATCCACATTTAGAACCGAGAAAGATAAACTTTCGGTTGCTGAGGTGTCTGCAGGAAAATTCGATGATTATATTACCATTAATGGTAACGTTGCGCCTATTGCAACTATTTATATGGATGCCTATGAAGGTGGTCGTGTAAGCGAAAAGTTAATAGAAGAAGGTGCTATGGTCAAAAAAGGCGATATCATCTTAAAGCTGGAAAACATGAATCTGTACGAACAGATTTTGGCGAGTGAAAGTAACCTGGCATTAAAGCAAAACGATTTAAGATCCACAAAATTGAATTTCGATTCTAGACAAGTAGAAGGTAGAAAGTCATTGGCAACGGCAAGTACAGATCTACAGCGGTTAAAGAGAAATTACGAACAGAACAAAGCGTTGTTCGATGAGGAATTAATATCTAGGGAAGCCTATCAACTATCAAAAGAAAACTATGAACTTTCTCAAAAGCAGCATGAAATTGTAAAGCTACAGACCGAGCAGGATGATGAGTTACGCGAAACTTCATTAAGAGGTCTGGATACAGATTTGGCTCGTATGCAAAAAACATTGGGTATGGTGTACCAAAGGCTGGATCATTTAAATGTTCGCGCTCCTGCAGATGGTCAATTAGGATTTTTAGATGCTGAAATTGGTCAGAGTATTGCTCAAGGGCAGCGTATTGGGCAAATCAACGTGTTAACAGATTATAAAATAGAAGCAGATATAGATGAGCATTATATTGATCGCGTAAAAAGAGACCTTACTGCGGTTTTAGAGCGTAATGGCGCAGAATTTCCATTACGATTAAGAAAAGTATATCCAGAAGTTCGAAATGGTAGGTTCAAGGTAGATTTGGTATTTACGGATAATAAGCCAGAAACCATACGTTCAGGACAGAGCTACAATATTAAATTACAATTGGGAGAATCTAATGATGCGCTTTTATTACCAAAAGGAAGCTTTTTTCAGAGTACCGGCGGTCAATGGATATTTGTACTAAATCCAGATGGCGGAGAAGCCATAAAAAGAAATATAAGAATAGGAAAACAGAATTCTAGATACTATGAAGTATTGGAAGGCTTGGAACCAGGGGAAAAAGTAATAACTAGTAACTACGATAATTTCGGGGAAGCGGAAAGAATTGTACTAAAATAGCTTCGGCTCCGCTCAGCTACCTTAAGTGTTTGGTTTCGAACCCTGAGCGTAGTCGAAGGGTAGAAAGTAGGAAAGAATTATCTTAAAATAAAACTGTCACATCAGAGAATTTTCGATGTCATTATAACAATCAAAAAGAAAGAAACATGATAACCATTACAAACCTAAAAAAGAGTTTTAGAACAGAAGAAGTAGAAACCTTGGCATTGAACAGTGTCAACCTAAAAGTAGAAGATGGCGAGTTTGTTGCCATTATGGGACCATCTGGCTGTGGTAAATCTACATTATTGAACATCATTGGTATGTTGGACAACCCAACGGAGGGTAGCTACAATTTTGCAGGTAATGAAGTGGGAGGCTTAAAGGAGAGCGAGCGTACCCAACTGCGTAAGGGTAATTTAGGTTTTGTATTTCAGAGCTTTAATTTAATAGATGAGCTTACCGTTTTTGAAAACGTAGAGCTACCATTGATCTATTTAAAAATGGGAAAGGCAGAGCGTAAGGAGAAAGTAATGAAAGTGCTGGAACGTATGAAAATAGCACATAGGGAAAAACATTTTCCCCAGCAATTATCAGGTGGTCAGCAGCAACGTGTGGCAATATCAAGAGCGGTGGTTACCAATCCGAAATTGATACTTGCCGATGAGCCAACTGGGAACTTGGATTCTAAAAACGGAATTGAAGTAATGAACTTGTTGACAGAATTGAACCAAGAAGGAACCACAATAGTAATGGTAACACACTCGGACAGAGACTCACATTACGCGCATAGAGTTGTAAATCTATTCGACGGTCAAATCGTAACTGAAAGTCAGAATAGGGCTATAGGTGCCATGATGTAAGGGAGTTTATTCATCAATCAATCATTAATTCTGTTCACTGAGCGGAGCCGAAGTGAAGATTACTAATCGACCAACAAACCAAACCAACCAAACTTATCCCTTAATCACGGATAATTATTTAATCATCAGTCAATAAAAACGAGAGCCATGTTCAGAAACCATCTTAAAATAGCCTGGAGAAGTATTAAGAAGGATACGCTATTTGCTACCATTAAAATTGGTGGCTTTGCTGTTGGTATAGCGGCTTGTCTTTTAATAGCCTTATTCATTCACAATGAAGTGGGTTATGATCAGCACTATACCAAAAAAGATCAGTTATATAGGGTAGTGTTAGAAGGCATGTACAAAGGTGAAGTCATGAAAAGCACTCACTTTCAATTACCCTTTGCAGAAGCCTTGCAAAATGATTTTCCAGAAATAAAAAAGGCAGGGAAAATAAATACAATTGAAATTTTTGGGGCAGGTAAACGCGGTATTCGCTTAGCTGGGGCAGCTCAAAATAACTTGGAAACCGGCTTTGTGCTTGCGGATCAAGAAGCATTTGAACTTTTGGAGGTGAAGTTGCAACAAGGTAATCCTAAAACCGCATTGGCAAATCCAAAAAGTATTGTCATATCGGAATCCAAAGCGGCAAAGTATTTTAATGGGGATAAAATTTTGGGCGAAACCATCATTTTAGATAATGATGAGAGTACTCCGTATACGGTAACCGGGGTCATGAAAGATGCTGCAAAAAACTCACATCTAACCTATGACTTTCTTTTACCTATAGAAGACACCAATGCAAACTGGACCAACCAGAATTACTTTACCTATGTGTTGGTAGATGACCGTACGAACGTGCAGGAATTGGAACAAAAAATGGTTTCTATTGTTGAAGACTATATTATACCTGCACAGCGCGAACGAGGGCGTGCTCCAGACTTTATTGAGGTGCTTAGAACCATGAAGTACAAACTACAGCCCATAACCGATATTCATCTGTATTCGGATATTAAAATGTCAGACGGACTTAAACATGGCGATATCCGTTTTGTTTGGCTTTTTGCCGCTGTAGCCGGTTTTGTGCTATTATTGGCGGTAATCAACTTTATTAATCTTTCTACCGCAAAGTCTGCCAATAGGGCTAAAGAGGTTGGCTTAAGAAAAACCATTGGTGCTTTTAAAAGCAATTTGATAACGCAATTTTTGACCGAATCTATGATGTTTAGTTTTGTGTCTTTTCTATTAGGCGTGCTATTGGCATGGGCATTACTGCCAACATTTAACAACATGGCATCTAAAACTATAGAAATGCCTTGGTCTGCTTGGTGGTTTGTTCCGGTAATAGTAGTTGCTGCTCTTTTAGTAGGTGCTTTGGCGGGCTTATATCCGGCATTTTATTTGTCGGCATTTAAACCGGTAAATGTTTTAAAGGGAAGTCTTAGTATTGGCAGTAAAAGTGGCAAATTAAGGAGCGGACTCGTTATTTTTCAATTTACCACATCGGTAGTGCTGATCATTGCCACTTTGATTATTTACAAACAAATGGACTTTATTCTTCAAAAAGAATTGGGGTATGATAAGGAACAGGTTGTTGTTCTAGAAGGTACCGGAATCTTAGGGGAGAGTGCTGAAAATTTTAAAGAACAACTACTTCAATTGCCACAAGTGAAATCGGCTACCATTTCTAATTATTTGCCGGTAGATGGTGGTAGTAGAAACGGTAATACATTTAGAAGGGAAGATGAAGGAAATGAAGGTAGAGGTATACCTGCCCAAATCTGGAGAGTAGATTATGATTACATTAAAACGCTTGGTATTACGGTTAAAACAGGAAGAGATTTTTCTAAGCAATTTGCGTCTGATGCTTTGAACTCAATTATTATAAACGCCAATATGCAACGTGAATTGGGCTTGGAAAACGCTATTGGCAAAGAACTAAACAATAACGGTCAACAGTTTAAGGTCATAGGTGTAATAGATGATTTTCATTTTAAGTCCTTAAAAGAAGATATTTCTTCGCTATCGCTCGTAATCGGTAAAGATTTAGGGTCTATATCGCTAAAGTTGGAAAAAGGAAATGTGAATGAAGCCTTGGCTTCAATTACTTCGGTTTGGGATAAAAATGTGCCCAGTCAGTCCATTAATTATAGTTTTTTAGATCAAGAGTTCAGCCATATGCACGATGATGTGGAACGTATGGGTAAAATATTCAACAGTTTTGCCCTGTTCGCTATTTTAGTTGCTTGTTTAGGCTTGTTTGCACTATCTGCCTTTATGGTAGAACAACGTAAAAAAGAGATCAGCATCCGCTTGGTTTTAGGGGCTCCGTTTAAAAGCATCTATAAATTGCTTACCGTAGATTTTATGAAACTGATTATAATTTCTATCGCCATTGCCATACCTGTAGGGTGGTATTTAATGAGCCGTTGGTTAGAGGATTTTGCCTACCACATCACTATTGGTTGGGGCATATTCTTTATCGCAGGATTCATTGCATTGACCATAGCTATTTTGACCATAAGCTATCAATCTATAGGCGCTGCGCTGATACAGCCTTTAAAAAGCTTGCGTAAAGAATAATTCATCATCAAAAAACAAAAATCATGTTCAAGATCTATTTAAAAATCGCCTTTAGAAATGCATTTAGATATAAGGGCAATAGTATCATTAATATAGCTGGACTTGCAATTGGTTTAACCTGTGTTATTTTGATAGCCCTTTTTATAAACGATGAATTAAGCTATGATCGTTTTTTTAATGATACGGACCAAGTGTATAGGGTCAATTTAAATGGTAAAATGGGCGATGATGAGTTCTATGCGGGTTATACACCTCCGCCAGCAGGTGAGACTTTGGTTGCAAATTTTCCTGAAATTGAAAGTTATACTCGTATATACAGACCCGGGGTTGATGTTCTTGAATATTCCAATGGTTCTGAAAAACAAATCTTCAACGAAGAAAACCTATTTGCGGTAGATGCCAATTTTTTAGAGGTTTTAAGCTATCCTATGTTAAAGGGTGATCCCATAAAAAGTTTGCAAGAAGGGAACAGTGTAGTTATAACCAATAGTATTGCAGAGAAATATTTTGGAGATGCAGATCCGCTTGGTAAAATTCTTTTTTATGGAAAGGAAAGAACACCGTTGAATGTTACGGGTGTTTTAGAAGATATGGACAATCTACAAACTTCTGTAGAATTTGATATACTAGTTCCTGTTTCAAATTTTTCAAATGTAAAACGATTTAATTGGAGTTGGGTATGGTTACAAATGGCTACTTATGTGAAATTGACTGAAAAAGCAGCGGCAAACCCAAAAGTGATTAATCATTTAGAATCACAGTTTCCAGAATTGATTAGGTTACATGCAGCAAATGCTTTTGACAGGATAGGGCAGCCGTATGAAGAGTTTTTGGAAAATGGGAACAAATGGGATTTACACTTGCAGGCACTAACCGATATTCATCTACATTCTAATGATATTGAATCTGCAATTACTGAACAGAACAGTGTTAAGAATTTATACATTTTTGCAATAATTGCGCTTTTTATTATAATACTGGCCTCGGTTAATTTTGTCAATTTAGCTACAGCGCAGGCCTCTAAGAGAAGTAAGGAAATTGGTATTAGAAAAGTGCTGGGTTCTCCCAGAATTCAACTTATAAAACAGTTTTTGGCGGAAGCCATTTTTTATACCGTAGTATCCACGTTTTTAGCTGTAGTGTTGGTATGGGTGTTTTTGCCGTTATTTAATCAGTTAGCTGGTAAAACCATTAATTTCAATTCAATATATGATAATGGTATTTGGTTATTTATTATTTGCCTTAGTTTATTTACCGCTCTTCTGGCGGGCATTTATCCAGCGTTTTATCTAACTTCTTTTAAAGCGGCAAATGTTTTAAAAGGGGTTTCTAAAGTAGCTAACAGTAAAGACGGTATTATTAGAAACGGATTAGTGATTTTTCAATTTACCGTTGCCATAATCATGATTATAGCAACTAGTGTTGTGTATCTGCAATTGAACTATACACAAAACCGTGATTTAGGTTATGATAAAGAAAACTTGCTTGTAATTCGTAATGCAGAAAAATTGGACGGTAGCGAAAAAACCTTTAGATCGGAACTAGAGGCGCTATCAGAAGTAAAAAATGCCGCCGTTTCTTCAGGTATGCTTACCAGAGGTAGTTTTGGTGATTTTTACTTTCCAGAAGCATCTAATTCTGACGATAAGGTCGCTAAGGATATTATATTACAATCTTACCTGGTTGATGAACATTTTATGAAGACCCTAGATTTGAAGTTAATAAAAGGTAGAGCGTTTGATAATAACTTCAATGATTCGTTGTCAGTTGTGATCAATGAAGCAGCAGCAAAGCAAATAGGATGGGAAAACCCTATTGGAAGAATGATTCAGTATCCTGGCGGTAAAATGGAATCATACAAAGTGGTGGGAGTTTTAAAGGACTTTAATTTAGAATCGTTGCATAGTCATATTACACCATTCGCATTGTTTTCGAATACCTCGGAGAGTTATGAAACTGGCGTTTCCTACATCACTTTAAAGGTGAGTTCGGAAAATATTGGAAAATTGATGTCTTCTATAGAAAAGAAATGGAATGACTATCAACCAAATGTGCCTTTTGAATATTCTTTTTTGGATGATGATTTAAATACCGCATATATATCAGACCAAAGACAGGCAAATTTGTTTGGGGTGTTTTCTTTCTTGACCATATTTATTGCCTGTATGGGGTTGTTGGGGTTAATAGCGTTCATAGCCCAACAGAAAACAAAAGAAATTGGGATAAGGAAAGTTTTGGGTGCAAGCATTAGTGAAATTGTACAGATGCTTGCTCGCGATTTTGTAATGGTAATTGTAATAGCCATGTTGATAGCGACACCGGTTGCATGGTATTTTATGAATAAATGGCTGCAAGATTTCGCCTATAAAATAGAAATACCTTGGTGGGTGTTTATAGTATCTGGCGGAATGGCCCTCGTCATTGCCCTTTTTACTATGGGATTTCAAGCAGTGAAGGCAGCGGTTGCAAACCCCGCTCAGAGTTTGCGAACAGAGTAAAATACATCCCATATGTTCTCTTGAAAGAAAAGTGGGTACACTATAGAATTCATCAAATCTACTCCCCTAGGTAAAGAGTAAGGGGGCTAAAAACAAAAATCATGATCAAAAACTATTTAAAAATCGCTTGGAGAAACCTTTGGAAGAACAAAGGCTATAGTATGCTGAATATCTTTGGTTTGGCAATAGGTATCACCTGTGCAGCCATGATTTTGCTTTGGGTAGAAGATGAGGTTGGTTATGATGCTAATTTTGATAAGCAAGACGTGGTATATTATGTACCCACAAATCAGCAATATGAAGGTGAGTGGCGTACATTTCATTCAACTCCCGGTCCGTTGGCAGAAGTTTTAAAGGAAGAGGTACCAGGTATTGTAGGTGCGGCCCGAACAAAAGAAGAAGATTTTTTATTTCAGGTAGGTGAAACGGCCATCAATAAAAATGGACGTTACGCAGATGCTGATTTTTTAAGTATGTTCAGCCTCTCATTTGTGGAAGGCAATTTGGAAACTGCTTTTGATGATGTAGATGCCATTGTTATCTCACAAGAAACGGCTACACAATTATTTGGTAAGAATATTTCAGCAATTAACAAAGTAATTAAAATAAACAACGAAGAAAGTTATATCGTTTCAGGAGTTTACGAAGATTTGCCGCACAATGTAACCTATAGTTTTGATTGGGTTGTTCCTTTTGATCACTTTGCAAAGGATAATGAATGGGTAAACGAATATGATAGAAACTTCGCGGACACTTTTGTGGAACTTTCGCCAGAAGCAAATTTTGATGTGGTCAATAATAAAGTAAAGGCAATACTACCAATGAAAACCGAGGACGATGAAACCATCGCCTTTTTATTCTCCATGAAAGATTGGCATTTACGTTCGGCATTTGAAGGCGGTAAAAATATAGGAGGACAAATAACCTATGTACGGCTGTTTAGTCTTATTGCACTCATTATTTTATTAATTGCCTGTATCAATTTTATGAACTTGGCTACTGCTCGTAGCGAGAAAAGGGCAAATGAAGTAGGGGTGCGTAAAGTTTTAGGCTCTGGGAGAAAAGGACTGATCTCTCAATTTATGGCAGAAGCGATAATCACAGCAGGGTTATCTGCCGTGTTAAGTGTGCTTTTGTTAAAGTTATTGGTGCCGCAATTTAATACCATGATCGGCAAACAATTAGCGCTAAACCTGGTAAACCCAACGCATTTGTTAACGCTGTTAGGTATCACATTGATTTGTGGCTTGGTTGCAGGCTGGTATCCGGCATTTTATTTGTCATCTTTTAAACCTGTAGACGTTTTAAAAGGAGCAAGAAGGTCAAAAGGAAGTGCCTCAATGATAAGAAAGGGGCTGGTAGCTACTCAGTTTGTTGTATCCATAGTATTTATCATCAGCACCATTATCGTCTATCAACAAGTACAGTATGTAAAAGGACGCGATTTAGGCTACAATAAAGAAAATCTGGTGAAAATTCCCGTTAACGGAGATATGATCAAAAACTTCAAACCT
Source organism: Maribacter dokdonensis DSW-8 (assembly GCF_001447995.1). Classification (NCBI taxonomy): domain Bacteria; kingdom Pseudomonadati; phylum Bacteroidota; class Flavobacteriia; order Flavobacteriales; family Flavobacteriaceae; genus Maribacter; species Maribacter dokdonensis. The sequence goes on from NZ_LDPE01000002.1 coordinate 775,129, forward strand.
ATTGAAGAAGACATGAAAGCTTCGGGGAGGATAGAAAGCATCGGATTCATTAATTCTGATATTTTATCCGGTGGAAATAATACATCGGGGTTAAGCTGGCAAGGCGGTGTAGATACTGAAGATGTACTGGTATCGGTTAGAGATATTACAGTAGATTTCTTCAACACTACAGGAATGAAAATTATTGAAGGACGCGGATTTAGTAACAATCCTGCACAGGACAGTGTCAATATTATTGTCAGTGAATCTTTTGCAAAACTTATGGGTAGCGGCAGTGCCATTGGTAAAACTATAGAAGAAGATTATCCTGTGATAGGGGTTGTAAAAGATTATGTGTACGGAGATATGTATGGTTCAAGTGATCCTGTCATTTTTTTCAACGACCCTAGTCAAGCACGTTTTATGTATGTAAAAACTAAAACGGGAATAGAAACAGCATTGGCACTTAATGCAATGGAAGCAACGTTGCATAAGTTTAACCCGGCGTTTCCTTTTGAATATGAATTTGTGGATGACACTTACGATGCCAAATTTAAAAGTGAGCAATTAATAGGCAACCTATCCCAAGTTTTTGCACTGCTGGCCATCCTAATATCTTGTTTGGGACTCTTTGGCTTGTCCGCTTTTACTGCAGACCAACGTAGAAAGGAAATTGGCGTACGAAAGGTGCTAGGTTCAAGTATTACAGGTATTGTGGGCTTATTGTCTAAAGATTTTATGAAATTGGTAGGTATGGCGATAGTAATTGCAACGCCAATAGCCTGGTTGTTAATGCAGAATTGGTTAGAGGGTTTTGCATACAGAACTTCAATTAATGCTTGGGCGTTCATAATTGCCGGGGCGGTAGCCATTGTAATAGCGTTATTGACCATTAGTTTTCAAGCTATTAATGCAGCAAGGGTAAACCCGGTAAAAAGTCTAAGAACGGAGTAGGGGTATAGTAAATATATTGGACATAATCTGTATAAATATTTGACACTTAGTATTTTGTGTGTTTATATAAATAATTGAAAATCAATACCTTGTATTCTTGGCATAGAAATAGAATTTGATACTCCGTAATCAAGCATCAAAAAACGAGAACCATGTTTAAAAACTATCTAAAAATCGCCTGGAGGAGTCTAAAAAAGCAAGCCTTTTTCACTTTTCTAAACACCTTCGGTCTAGCCATAGGAATGGCGGGGGCATTAATTATATCGCTTTATATCTACGATGAGCTTAGTTATGATAAAATGTTTGCCAATGCAGATAGGATTTATCGTATAGACTCTGATATCAAATTTGGTGGAGCGGAAATTAAGGCGGGGGAATCTGCCGCACCAATGGCGGAAACCTTAAAAAGAGACTATCCACAGGTAGAAGCTTCAGTGCGATTTAGAACCATAGGTAGTGCTTATGTAAAGAAAGTTGGGGGAAACAGAAGTGCCAAAGAAAACCATATCACCTATGCCGATTCCACTGTCTTTGAATTTTTTGGGATAGACTTACTTGCGGGTGATGCCAAAACAGCATTAACGGGGACTAATTCATTAGTGCTTACTAAAACTGCAGCAGAAAAACATTTTGGTTCTACTGATGTTATAGGTCAAAATTTATTGTTGGATAATACCGATACCTATACGGTAACCGGTGTCATAGAAGATATGCCCAAAAATTCTTATTTCAATGATTACAGTGTGTTTTTGGCAATGGCGGGCAACGTGGCATCAAGAGAAGATAATTGGGGCGGTAATAATTATTTTACATTTATAAAGTTAATTCCCGGTGCCAAGGCTGAAGATTTTCAAGAGCCCTTACAAGGTATGTTAGAGCGTTATATGTTGCCATGGGCGCAAAAGTATTTTCCAGGTATGACGGCAGAGTCGTTTACGGCATCCGGTAATTACATTCGGTACCACACCATGCCCTTGACCGATATTCATTTGCATTCAGATAAAAGCTCGGAAATGAGTGCAACGAGCAGTATTCAGAATATCTACATTCTTTCTTTTATTGGGCTGTTCTTGATCATATTGGCAAGTGTTAATTTTATGAATTTGTCCACGGCTCATTCGTTAAAGAGAGCTAAAGAAGTAGGGGTGCGAAAAACCTTGGGCTCAAATAAACTGAATTTGGTCTTTCAATTTTTAACCGAATCAGGATTAATTGCATTTGTGTCTTTGTTAGCGGCACTATTGATTACACTGGTAGCTTTGCCGTTTTTCAATGGCTTTACAGGTAAATCAATTGAAATTCCGTTTACGCGGCCCTTATTCTGGTTGGCACTTTTGGGGGCAACTATGTTACTTGGGCTGTTGTCAGGAAGTTATCCTGCATTTTTTATGTCGAGGTTTACACCTGTTAAAACGTTAAAAGGTAACAGTTCTGAAAGTGTGGGCAATGGTAGGGTACGTAATGCCTTGGTAATTTTTCAATTTTCAATTTCGGTATTTCTTATTATCAGCACCTTGGTAGTATTTCAGCAATTGAATTACATACAGAATAAAGATTTGGGCTTCTCCAAGGACCAAGTATTGCTAATAAATGAATTGGGTGCATTAGGGTCCAAAACCAAGGCTTTTAAAGAACAGATTGCTAATATGGGTTTTGTAGAGAGTGCTACGTTGAGCAATTATTATCCAACGCCATCTTGGCGGTCAGATACTTCGTTCTTTGAAGAAGGTTCTAGAGATCAAGAAAGTGCCATTCAAATGCAAGAGTGGGATGTAGATACAGATTATCTAAAAACTATGGAAATGGAACTGGTTGCCGGTCGTGATTTTAATTCCGCCTATACATCAGACTCTACTGCAATTATTATCAATGAAGCTACGCTGCCTATTTTAAATGTTACGGCAGAAGAAGCTTTAGGCATGCGTATATCCGAGGAAATGGATCAAGAAAATCCTGCCTACTATACCATAATTGGAGTGGTCAAAGACTTTCATTATAGAACGTTAAGAACTAATATAGGCGCTTTGGGAATGCATTTGAATTCAAATGCACAGAACATGGCGGTAAGAATGAGTGGTGGAAATTATGCCAATAATATTGCTGCGATAGAAAATACGTGGAACACCATGGCGCCTGGTCAACCTTTTGATTATCGGTTTATGGATGAAGCCTTTAACACCACCTACGAAGCCGAACAAAAACTGAGTCAGATATTTTTCATTTTTACTATGCTGTCCATTTTTATTGCTTGTTTGGGATTATTTGGATTAGCTGCCTTTAATGCCGAAAAACGAACAAAAGAAATCGGTGTTAGAAAAGTGTTGGGAGCTACTGTAAGTCAAATTTCTTACCGACTTACGGTAGATTTCCTAAAATTAGTGGGCGTAGCCATATTGATTTCTTTGCCCATAGGCTGGTTTGTCATGAATAAATGGCTTGAAGATTTCTCATACAGAATTGAGATTGGTGTTGGGGTATTCCTGTTGGCGGCTGTACTCGCCATTATCGTGGCAATACTAACGGTAAGCTACCAAAGTATAAAAGCGGCAATTGTAAATCCTGTTAAGAGTTTACGGTCAGAATAAGTAAAGCATCAAACTTCATCAATCAAAAAGAACATCATGTTAAAGAATTATATCAAAATAGCTTGGCGTAATTTAATAAAGAACAAGCAGCAAACTATCATTAACTTATTGGGTCTTACGCTGGGTACCGTAAGCTGTTTAGTAATATTGTTATATGTATTTGCGCAGTTGGGTTATGATCAGCACCATAACCAGGCGTCATCAATTTATAGGGTGGAGACAATTATAGATCGTGATGGTCAAGAATCTTTTGACTCCGCCACCTCGTCACCACCAATAGCATTTGCATTAAAAGAAGATTTTGCCGAGGTAGAAGAAGCAACCAGAGTTGTATTGACCGATGCATTTTACAGTCCACTAATAAGAGCGACAAATAGTAAAGATGCTTACTATGAACCAAGGGTCTATTTGGCAGATTCAACTTTTTTCAAAGTATTCAATTTTAAAATACTTGAAGGTGATGTAAAAACGGCTTTAGATGAACCCAATACCGTAATGCTGTCATCATACTTGTCCGATAAGTTATTCGGCAACACCAGTCCTTTGGACAAAACTGTAGTTTGGGGCAGTGGGGAAAGTGCATTAACCCTTACCGTAAAAGGAGTTTATGATGAAAAGGCTTATAAAACGCATTTTAATCCTAGTTACATTGTAAGTATGAGTACCCCGGGAATGGGAACCTTTGTACAGAACTTCCAGAGCTTTGCCACCAATAATTTTGCCTACAGTTATGTAAAATTGACCTCAAGTGGTAGTGGCTTAGGTCTTCAACGGAAATTGCCCCAGTTTATGGAAGATAGAGGAGCGCAAGATTTAAAAGATGCCGGTATGAGCAGTAAGACACTAGAGCTTACAAAGGTTACTGATATTCACTTGTACTCCAATGGCAGAAAAAATCAGCTGGATCGCGTATCTAATAGTACCTACCTTTATTTTTTACTGAGTTTGGCATTTTTTATACAATTGGTGGCATGTATTAATTTTATAAATCTTAGTACGGCTAGGGCTAGTAAAAGGGCGCGTGAAATTGGGGTTAGAAAAGTAGTTGGCGCAGGTAAAAATGCATTAATGCGGCAATTTTTGGGCGAGTCTTTGTTACTGTCCATATTCGCCATGTTGATTAGTATTCCTATAGTTATATTGCTTTTGCCATTTGTAAATGAAGTAACACAAGAATCATTGACCTATACAAGTTTGTACCAATGGCAGATTTTGGTAATATTATTGGCTGTAGGTGTAGTTACAGGTTTGGCTTCAGGTGTTTATCCTGCTATAGTCCTATCTTCTATAAAACCGGTGAGAGCATTAAAAAGTTCGGCTATTTTACAATCTGGTAGCGGTACCTTTAGAAAGGCTTTAGTAGTATTTCAATTTGTAATTTCTATATGTTTAATATGTACGGTAATTATTATAGGCCAACAGTTTAAATATGCCCAAACCAAAGACTTAGGTTATAAAAAAGATAACCTTTTGGCATTGCGGGTAGGGACCGAAGAATCATCTAATAAGTTTGAATCTTTAAAAGCATCATTTTTAAAAGTACCGGGCGTATTACAAGTGTCAAGTGGAAATTATTCGCCGTCGGAAATTATATTGGCAGATAATGGATTTTACTTGCCAGGCGGAAATAAGGAAAATAAAACAGTGGTAAAACGTAACGGCGTTAGCGATGGCTATTTTAACACCATGGGTATAGAATTGTTGAAAGGTAGGGATTTCAATGCTGCCGATACCGTAGACCAAATCATAGTGAACGAGGCTACGTTAAAGGCTTTTAATATTGATATTGAAAACGCGTTAAGTGCCACTCTGATGCAAAGTTATGGCGATGAAATTGACGAATTACGAATTATAGGTGTGGTAAAAAACTATCATTTTGCTTCCTTAAAAGAAGAGATTCAGCCTTTGTTCTTGCATAAGGAAACGGAACCTAATTGGCTGTTTATTAAGGCAAACACAGAAAATTATGGTCAGTTGCTACAAGGTTTGGAACAACAATGGAAATCTACGTTAAGTAACATTCCTTTTGATTATAGATTTGTAGATAAAGAAGTAGAAAAGTTATACGAAGAAGAAAAGCGTTTAGGGTTTATCTCTGTAGGATTTACCATTTTAGCAATATTCATAAGCTGCTTGGGCTTATTTGGACTTATCTCCTATGTAGCGGAGCAAAAGAAAAAAGAAATAGGTGTGCGCAAAGTGTTGGGCGCAAGTGTACAGTCAGTAGTTAAATTACTAACTAAAGACTTTATTAAATTGGTACTCATTGCTTTTGTATTAGCATCACCAATAGCCTATTACTTTATCTCTAGATGGTTAGAGGGTTTTACGTATCGTATTGAAATTAAGTGGTGGGTGTTTTTGGCAAGTGGTGTACTTGTTATGGTAATCACATTTTTGACCGTGGGACTGCAATCATTAAAATCAGCAGCTGCAAATCCCGTAAAAAGCTTGCGTTCAGAGTAATTTTTGAAATGTATGGTCAAAACTTGGTTTTGCATTGATGACAAATGGTGTAACATTCTAATTTTTAAGTAGTCATTGTAAATATATTGTACATCTTTTGTCAAAATATTTTACACACGAAAATGTACTTTCATTTTAAGTAATTGATAATTAGATGTTTACTATAGTGGCACGGAATTAGTTTCATATTTTATATCATCATTCAATCAATGTTTAGCATCAACTAATCATCAATCAAAAAACGAACGATCATGTTTAAGAACTATTTAAAAGTTGCTTGGCGAAATCTACTTAAGAATAAGGGGTATACCGTTATAAATGTGGGCGGACTTGCCCTTGGTATGGCGGTAACTTTAATTATTGGGCTTTGGATCCAAGATGAGCTGTCCTATAATAGCTACTTCAAGAATAAAGAAAGTATAGCTCAAGTTTTTCAATCGCAAACCTTTAATGGCGAAACAGGAACAGGACCTGCCATACCAAGACCTTTGGAGAAAGCCTTAAGAGATGGTTACGGTGGTAATTTTAAGCATTTGGTCATGTGTTCTTGGACCAATGACCATTACTTAAAATATGGTGAAAAGAGCATATCTAGACCAGGTAATTACATGCAACAAAATGGACCTGAACTTTTTGGTCTAGATATTATTAAGGGAGAGCAAGATGCGCTACGGGAGATCAATTCCATTATGTTATCAGCATCAACGGCAGATGCCTTGTTCGGTAATGAAGACCCCATTGGTAAAACGGTTACCGTAAGTAATGAGCACAAGTTGAATGTAAGCGCGGTGTACAGTGATATACCTGTCAATAATTCATTTAACGATACCGATTATATTATTCCTTGGGAGAAGTATTTGGCAGTGAACGAATGGATAAAAAATGCCGAAGATCAATGGGGCAACAATTCATTTCAAATGTTCGTACAATTGGCAGATAATACAACCATTGAGCAGGTAACCAATAATATTAAAAACGTAAAGAAAGATTTAAACGAAGATACAGCTCAATTTAATCCGCAGATCTTTTTGTTCCCAATGAAAGATTGGTATTTGCGTAGCAGTTTTGAAAATGGAAAACAAGAAGGTGGGCGCATAAAGTACGTGTGGTTATTTGGTGTCATTGGAGCTTTTGTATTACTGTTGGCATGCATCAATTTTATGAATTTGAGTACCGCCCGTTCAGAGAAAAGGGGCAAGGAAGTTGGCATACGTAAATCTATTGGTTCTCAAAGAGGGCAATTGATCTATCAATTTTTGAGCGAATCGTTTCTTGTGGTTGTTTTTGCATTTGTAGTAGCCATATTGTTGGTATTACTTTCCTTGAACGGATTTAATGAGCTATCTAGAAAAGAAATATTCTTTCCGTGGGATAATGGTATGTTTTGGATGGTGTCATTGGTGTTTATAGTGTTCACTTCCTTGTTGGCAGGTAGCTATCCGGCGTTATACCTATCATCTTTTAGACCGGTAGATGTGCTTAAGGGTACGTTCAAGACCGGAAAGTACGCAGGGTTGCCAAGAAAGGTATTGGTTGTAGTTCAGTTTACGGTCTCGGTAGCTTTTATTATAGGTACGGTGATTGTAATGCAGCAAATCAATTTTGCAAAAAATAGACCTGTTGGGTATGATAAGGAAGGATTGATCCAAATACCGACGTTCAGTCAAGATTTTGTGGGGAAATATGATTTAATGCGAACCGAATTCATAGGGTCCGGAGCGGTAGTGGAAATGTCCACTTCCAGTAGTCCAACTACCCAAATATGGTCTAATAGAGGCGGCTTTACATGGGAAGGCAAACCAGAAGGTTTTCAAGAAGATCTAGCGTGGACAGAAGTTTCACCGGAGTACGCAAAATCATTGAATCTTAAAATTTTAGAAGGGCGCGATTTTTCAAGAGATTTTGCAACCGATTCATTAGGGGTGTTGATCAATGAAACCGCAAAGAAATATCTGGGTATGGAGAATCCTGTAGGGCAGTTATTACGAGACGATGATGAAGAAGACCCTAATCCGCCATTAAAAATTATAGGTGTTGTTCAAGACATGATCACCCAATCACCTTATGAACCGGTAAAACAAGGTGTTTATGTGTATGATAGGTTCAATAATGCCAGTTATTATAACCTAAGGTTGAATCCTAATAACAATGCATCTAAGAGTATTGCCACCGTAGAGAATGTGTTTAAGGAGCATTTTCCGGATATTCCCTTTGAATATGAATTTATAGATAGCGAATATGGTCAAAAGTTTGCATCGGAAGAACGTATTGGTACACTCTCGGGAGTATTTACGGCACTGGCAATTTTAATTAGTTGTTTGGGGTTATTTGGGTTGACATCATTTGTAGCCGAGCAAAGAAAGAAAGAAATAGGGGTGCGTAAGGTATTGGGAGCGTCTATTTTCAATGTATGGAATATGTTGTCCAAAGACTTTTTAAAACTGGTGGTTATCTCTTGTTTTATTGCCGTACCTATAGCTTATTTCATTATGAACGGATGGTTGCAGGAGTATCCGTATAGAGTAGTACTCAAATGGTGGATTTTTGCGGTAGCCATGTTGGGCGCAATGTTAGTGACCATTGCCACGGTAAGTTTTCAAGCTATTAAGGCAGCAAGGGCAAACCCGGTGAAAAGTTTACGAACGGAATAATTTATACGTCATCAATCAATCAAAATATTGTAATCATGATAAAGAATTATTTTAAAATCGCTTGGCGAAATTTGATAAAAAACCGCGTGTTTACCACGGCTAATATTTTGGGCTTAACCTTAGCATTTGCGATTGCACTATTATTGACCATCACCGTTTTGTTCGAGTTATCTTATGATCAGTTTCATGAGAACAAAGAGTCGGTCTATCAAGTGTACTATACTGATCAAACTCCAAAAGGGTCAGAACTTTCAACTGCTAATCCCGTTCCCTTTGCTCCGGCTCTAAAGGATGAAGTGCCCGGCATAAAGCATATAACAAGAGCTTTAAGTGAAAATGTATTGGTTTCTTTTGGGGAGAACGATTATAATTTAGATGCAGAATTTGTTGATACGGACTATTTCTCCATATTCAGTTTTCCAACCCTTATAGGGGATAGTGCCAAGCCTATGCCAGATCAAAATTCGGTTGCCATAACCGAAGAAGTTTCTAAAAAGTTATTTGGGACTACCAATGGTTTGGGTAAAATAGTTAGACTTCAAATAGGAAAAGAGGAAAAGCCTTTTACAGTTTCTGGGATTTTAAAGAACATACCAAACAATAGTAGTATAAATTTTGAAATAGCTATACCGTTCACCACTCATTGGGACTATAAAGAATATGTTGATGCTTGGGATTCTAGAAATCACCCAGTGTATGTGCAATTAGAGGAAGGGGTAACTACTTCGCAATTTGAAAAAAGTACGGTAGATTTTACGCTATTACATAATGAGGAGCAGATCAATAACATGAAACGTGATGGCGCTCAACCGGATGTCAACGATAATTATGCGCAACTTAAATTATTGCCTAGTACAGATATGCATTTCGCTAATTTCAATGCAGAAACCTTACAGGTAAAAAGAACATTTCCGTATTTGGTACTGGGTATAGCATTCTTAATTATTTTTATTGCTTGTGCCAATTTTGTGAACATGAACATTGCCTTGGGTGAAAAACGCCTGAAGGAAATAGGCATGAGAAAAACGTTAGGTGCGGTAAAAGGACAGCTATTTGGACAGTTTTGGTTAGAAAGTTTGTTGGTATTTGCTATTGCTATTGTGTTGGCATTAATTCTTGCCAATGTGTTAATAGACCCATTTAAGACCTTATTTAATACCCAGGCTACTTTTTCAAATATGATGACACCTACAATTTTAGCGGGTTGTTTCTTTGGGGTTTTATTGGTCACATTGATTACGGGTGGGTACCCGGCATTACTATTGAGCAAGCTAAATACCTTGAAGGCTTTAAAAGGTAAGTGGGAACTGGGCAAAAACGGAGTAAGAAATGCGTTGATCGTCGTACAGTTCGTAATTGCTATTGTGTTAATTACCGGCACTTTGGTTTTTCAAGGACAGTTAGAGTTTATGAGAAGCAAAAATCTTGGTTTTAATAAAGAACAGGTAGTGTCCATACCGTTGAACGGAAAAAAAGATAGTTACCGAGTGGTAGAGTTGTTGCGAAATGAACTTAGTGGAAATAGAAATATTTTAAGTGTAACCGGGTCGGACAATAACCTAGGGCGAGGAAAAGACGGCAGCATGTCCATCAGTAAATTCGGGTTTGAACATAAAGGTAGGGTAGTGCAAAGTAATGTTCTTAATGTAGACTATGATTATGCAAAAACCTTAGATCTACAATTGTTGCAAGGGCGTATGTTCAGTAAGGAATATAGTGCGGATAGCTTAAGCATGGTCATCAATGAAGCCATGGTAAAAGAGCTGAACGAAGAGGGTAATCCTCTGGCAACAAGAATATATTTTGATGAAGATTCCGTAGCCTATAATGTCATAGGGGTATTAAAGAACTATAATCATCAAGATATCAGTAGAAGTATAGAACCATTGACTTTATTTCTTGATGATAATTTTGATTTGTATTATGCCTATGTAAAAGTAGCACCGGCAGATATGGCAAATTCTTTTGATGCCATTAAAGACGCTTGGCAAAAGGTTGAGCCAAACGCAGAATTTTTAGGCTCGTTTTTAGATGAAAATATAGACAGAACCTTTAGACGTGAAAAAACGATGGCAACTATTATTACAGCAGGCTCGGTACTTGGTATTGTTCTTAGTTGCATAGGATTGTTTGCTATGTCGTTATTAGTCGTTGCACAACGTACAAAAGAAATAGGTGTTCGTAAAGTTATAGGGGCAAGTACATCATCTATAACCATACTGTTGACCAAAGATTTTTTAAAATTGGTAGGCTTGGCATTCCTAATAGGGGCGCCCATAGCATGGTTTGCTTTAGATAAGTGGTTGCAGGAATATGCTTTTAGGGTGCCATTGAGTATTTGGTTCTTCATTGGTGCAGGAATGCTGGCAGCTTTAATTGCGTTGTTGACGGTAGGAGCAAGAACTATGAAAGCAGCGGCGGCAAACCCTGTTAAAAGCTTAAGAACGGAATAAAATTTAATTATTATGCTTCGTAATTATTTAAAGATAGCTTTTCGTAATGTTTGGAAAAATAAGGTGTTTTCTATAATAAACATTTTAGGGCTTTCTATTGGTCTTAGCGCTGCATTTGTAATTGGGGCAATGGTTTTTTATGACCTCACATTCGATAATTTTCATCAAGATGGTGAAAGGATTTATAGAGTCACTACTTCGTTTGAAGGTGCGTCTGGAGTGTTTCATAACGCAGGTGTTGCCGTTCCATTGGCACAAGAGCTCAAAGATTTAAAAATGGAGGAAATTGAAACCGTTGCTCCATTTTTTACGATCTATCCTTTACATGTAGAAAATTCGGCAACCGGTAATAGGTTTAAAAATCCCGAATTTGTAATATATACAGAACCTTCATATTTCCAGACATTTGAGTATAATTGGTTAGCTGGAAATTCACAAACTGCTTTAGAAGAACCAAATATGGTAGTGCTATCGCAAGAACGTGCAAGAAAATATTTTCCAAATCAAGAAATAGAGCATATTATAGGTAAGACTCTGGTTTATAATGACAGTATACACACTACGGTTTCTGGTGTTATAGCAGGGTTTAATGGTCGTACAGATATTGTTTTTGAAGAATTTATATCTTTAAAAACAGCGGATACACAAGATATGACCAATGCGATTAATGAAGCGGATTGGAACAATACAAATTCTGCCTCGCAACTTTTTATAAAACTTTCTGAGAATAACAGTGCAGATAATGTTCAAAAAACACTTACTCAAATTGCAGATGATCATAATGAACCAGAAGATACCTACCAAGGTGGGAGTACGAGTAAGTTCAATTTGCAACCATTAAATGATTTACACTTAAATCCTAACTACGGTACTTTTGATTTCAACGATAGCCGTACAACAATGTCAGCATTAAAAAGTCTAATGTTGTTGGCTTTAATTTTATTGATTTTAGGTTGTATAAACTTCATTAATTTAAATACGGCGCAAGCAATTAAAAGAGCGAAAGAAATAGGTATTAGAAAAACCTTAGGGAGTTCAAGATTTCAATTAATTTCTCAATATTTGGGAGAAACATTTCTTTTGACCTTATCTGCAGCCGTAGTTTCATTCTTTCTTTCAAAATGGTTACTTCTTTTATTTTCAGATTTTATTCCTGCCGGGTTGAGCTTTGATATTTTTTTAAGTCCTTGGTTAGTATTGGGTGTCTTCCTTTTACTTGGTGCAGTGACTATTTTGTCCGGATTTTATCCCGCCCTCGTGTTGTCAAAATATAAACCAGTTTCGGTTTTAAAACAACAAATAACACCCAGTTCAGATAAGGGGTTGTTAAGAAAGTATTTAACCGTATTTCAATTTGTAATTGCACAGATATTTATCATAGCTACATTAATGGTAGGTAAACAGTTGAACTATATTATGAAAAAAGATATGGGTTTTAATACAGATGCAATCGCATATTTTAAAACTCCATGGCAAGATACATCAGCAGTAAAAAGAACAAGGTTTGTTAATAGAGTACAAGATTTGCCGGGTATATCAAGTGCTGTATTAGCAGGTAATCCTCCGGCTTCATTTACTACTATGAGTATGGGGGTAAAATTTATAGATGACAGCAAGGAAGTTAATTCAGATTTGCAGCTCATGTATGGTACTGCTAACTATTTTGATTTATATAATTTAAAATTATTAGCAGGTAGAATGCCTTTAAATGATTCCATTAATGAGTTTGTATTGAATACATCGTATCTGAAAGTCGTAGGTGTAGAAAATGCTGTAGATATTATAGGTAAGAATTTAGTAGTTGATGGTGATAATTTGCCTATAGTTGGTGTAATGGATGATTTTAATCAGCATTCGCTAAAATATGGAGTATCTCCAATGGCATTTACTGGAAGTTCATATACAGGCAAGTGGACACAATTTAAAACAATTCATTTTAAATTAAATTCTAATGAAGTTTCTAATTGGTCAGAAACTATATCATCAATAGAAAGTATATGGAAAGAAACTTATCCTGAGTCCGATTTTAAATACGCTTTTATGGATGATACTGTAAAACAATTTTATGAAAGCGAACAAAAAACAGCGACACTTTTAAAGTGGGCAACAGGCTTGGCAATTTTAATTAGTTGTTTGGGATTATTTGGGTTGGTTGTTCACACCACTGAGCGTAGGACAAAAGAAATAGGGATTCGAAAAATTCTTGGAGCCAATATTTTTCAACTTAATATACTTTTGTCCAAAGACTTTTTAAAACTGGTATTGATCGCTTTTGTTATTGCTGCGCCAATTGCATGGTATGGATTACATAGTTGGTTGGAGGAATTTGCAAACAAAACCGAATTGAGCTGGTGGGTTTTTGCTTTAAGCGGAGTTCTTATGGTGGTAATATCATTATTGATTATGACAATTAAAACTCTGAATTCAGCGAATACCAATCCCATAAAAAGCCTAAGAACGGAATGAAAAATATTATTCTTTTAAAATACGCATTAAGAAATATTAAAAAAAGACCCGTTTTAAACGGAATAAAAATTGTCGGACTATCTCTAGGCTTATGTGGAATTTTATTTATAGCACTTTTTCTAAAAAACGAATTAACTTATGATGAACATTTTACAAAAGCAAAAAATATCTTTCGGTTAACGGCTACAAGTCAAGGATTTCTAGATAACAATCATTTTGCACGTTTTTTTTCGGCACAAGATTTACCGTTAATAACAGAATCAATTCCTGAAGTCGAAAGTCTAGTTCGTATGGTCCCTATTCGAGGAAAGTTAATAAAACATGACGAACAATTTTATAAAATTCACCAAGGCTTTTCGGTTGATAATACTTTTTTTAAACTTTTTGATATTCCATTTCTAAGCGGAAATATAAATACTGTATTTCAAAATGTAAATTCTGTTGTTATATCCAAATCACTGGCTGAAAATGTTTTTGGCAATTCAAATCCCATTGGAAAAGTAATTTCATTACCTAAAGGGCATTTTAATGCAAAAAAAGAAGATTTTCAAATAACAGGTGTAATGGATGATTTTGAACAGCAAAGTCACCTTCATCCTGATATTTTATTTATGCCAGGTAAAGATAAAATTAAAGGTTGGGCTTACCAGTATTTACTTTTTAGAGAAAATGCTAACCCTAAGATAGTGGAGCATAAAATTTCTCTTGCGCTAACAGAGCTGTTTACAGATGATAAAGCCACTAGTAATTCTGAAGTGAAAGCGTATTTGATGAATATAACTGATATTCATTTGCAGTCTAAACTGTTTCGTGAAATTGAACCAAATAGCAGTATGACCAATATATGGGTTCTAGTGATTGCTGGAATTATTCTTTTATTAATAGCATTAAGCAACTTTGCAAGTTTAAATTTAGGAATGGTAGGGTACTTATCTACGTTTTTAGCCATGAATCAAATATTGGGCTCTTCCAAACGCTTTATAAGCAGGTATTTTTTAATTGAAAGTACAGTGGTAGTATTAACTTCTATAACTATAATATTACTGTTAATGTACCCTGTGAATACGTTGATTTATAAAAATTATCAACTTAATCTTTTAGAAAATAATGAGTTGTTTATTTTATCGACTATTGTAACTGTAGCTATTTTAATGATTGTTGCAGGTTTACAACCAGTATTTAAAAAGCATTTTGAGAAAATATCACTGCAAAAAAGATTACAAAAAGAAAAGAGAACTAAAGTACACAAAACATTATTTATTACGCAGTTTAGTCTTGCTATTGTTTTATTAATAATAGTGATAGTTATTTCGGAACAGACGAATTTTGCCTTGAATAAAGCTTTAGGAGCGAAAGAAAATATAGTTTGCCTACCTTTGGTTCATTCTGATATTCAAAAAGATTTTGAATTCTTTAAATCAGAGCTATTAAAAGAAAGTAGTATCTCATCTGTCTCGGCCATGATGGATACACCCGGAAGTGAAACCCATGACATGTTTTCTTATACTTTCCAAGGTGCTCCTGAATTGGAACCTAATACTAATACAATTGGAGTTTTTGCAGCTGATTACTCTTTTGCAGAAGTATTTGGACTTACTTTTTTAGGTGGTAGAAATTTTACTGAAACTAATATTGATGAACCTGGAAATGGAGAATATCTAATAAATGAAAGTGCATTATATCAATTGGGTTTTCGTGATCCACAGGCTATTGTTAACAAGCAATTCTCTTTACTTTCTCCTGTTCCTGGAGTAGTACTACCTGAGGGAAAAGTTATTGGAGTAGTTAAAGATTTTCATTTGTCAGGGTTACAAAACAAAGTAGAGCCACTTGTGCTTTTTAAAAGAGAAAATAGTTGGTTGAACAGTATAGTAATTTCATATAGAACTCCATTTGAAAAGGAAGCTCTTTTAAGTATTGAAAATATTTGGAGAAATCTATTTCCGGAATATCCCATAGATTATGTTCAGGTGAATTCAATTTATAAAAATGTATATAAAACGGAGCTTATTCAGAAAAAATTAATTTTATTATTTACCCTGATATCCATATTCGTATGTACTATGGGAGTCTTAGGTCTAGCACTAATGATTACGCAAAGTAGGTTTAAGGAGATTGGAATCCGAAAAGTTAATGGGGCTAGTAGAGCTGAAATTTTAATATTACTTAATCGTAATTTTATGAAATGGTTGGTAGTGTCCTTTGTTGTAGCTTCACCACTTGCATATTTCGCCGTAGCTAAATGGTTGGAGAGTTTTGCATATAAGATTACCTTAAGTCCTTGGATGTTTTTATTTTCCGGTGGGGTAGTTATTTTAATTACACTTTTAACCGTTAGCTGGCAAAGCTATAAGGCGGCTACTGCTGACCCTGTTAAAAGCTTAAGAACGGAATAATAAATATGATTTTAACCATCAACCACTAATATGCTATTTCACTAATCAACTAATTCACTACATAAAGATGTTATTACAATTAAGAAATATTTTCAAATGGGTACAGCAAGGCGGTCAACGCGTGTTTTTGCTAAAGGATATTAATTTAGAAGTACAGGAAGGCGAATTCATTTCAATTATGGGTCCGTCCGGTTCAGGGAAATCCACATTATTGAATGTCATAGGTATGCTAGATACGTTTGATGAAGGAGAGTATGATTTCTTGAACGAATCTGTACATACCTTAAAAGAAAAATACCGTTCTAATCTGTATAAAGAATATATAGGTTTTGTGTTTCAGTCATATCACTTATTAGATGATTTAACGGTAGAGGAAAATTTAGAAATGCCTTTGTTGTATAAGAAAATAAAAGGTTCTGAAAGAAAGGCACTGGTAGCCGATATGTTGGATAGGTTCAATATTGTAGGTAAAAAAGATCTGTTCCCAACACAGTTAAGTGGTGGACAGCAACAATTGGTTGGTGTGGCAAGAGCATTAATTGCAAACCCAAAACTGATATTGGCAGATGAGCCAACAGGCAACCTAAACTCTCAACAAAGCGAAGAAATCATGCAGCTTTTTAAGAAGCTTAATGAAGAAGAAGGCGTCACCATTATACAAGTAACACACTCGGAAAAGAACGCCGAATATGGTTCAAGAATCATCAATCTTTTAGACGGCAGACAGATTTAGTTTTTGAAATATATAAAAAGACATTTCAAGCGCAGTCGAGAAGCGTTAGGTTTTAATATAATTTGCGAATGTCGGTTCGTGTGCCCCTTATTCAATTTTTCATTGAATAAGGGGTGTATCGAGAACCTTTTGAAAACGAATAGTTGTCGACTTAATTGAAAATTATAGTATTCCAACAACCAACAACCAACAATCAACGAATCACTAATCCGTATACCCTTCAGGATGCATTTCATCATAATCCGTTTGGTCTTGAAATGCTTTTGCTAATAAAAGAATACTGGCTTCGTCATACAAGTTGCTAATTAGCGTGATACTGGTTGGGTGCTTTTTTTTATCTAACCCAGTAGGAATGGAAATTGCCGGATGACCGGTAAGGTTTGTAATAATTGAAAGTCTGTTGCCGGAACTTGGTGAAATAAGCACATCATAATCTTTCATAACGGCCTGCATTTTTTCAATAAGTACCTGTCTTTGTCTGTTGGCTTGTATATATTCTACTGCGGGAATAAAGCGTGCCTGGCGTAATGAATTTGCTCTTGAACGTTGGTGTTGTTCAACCATTTTATCCACTTCTTCAGCTCTGACCATATCATCGAAAAATGCACCCGCTTCTGCTCTTAAAATGATATCAAAACTATTGTAGGGCACATCTTTAGGTAGTTCTACGGCGTGTAAGGAAATGCCCATATCTTCAAATTTCTTCACGGCATTATCTAAATTTTCTTTACTAAGTGAAGAGTCTTTTTCAATGTCATTTTTTAAATAGGCAACTTTAAGAGACTTGTAGTCTTTGTTGGGGTCAAATCCGTCAGGGAAATCCGTCGTCATACCATCTTTAGGGTCCTTGCCTGTAATTACGCTGTAAACAATTGCGCAGTCCTCAGCACTTCTGGTCATAGGACCAACCTTGTCCATAGACCAGCTTAAACTCATTACACCATGTCTGCTTACTCTACCGTAAGTAGGGCGTAATCCTGTAATTCCGTTTCTGGTACTTGGTGATAATATTGAGCCAAGGGTTTCAGTTCCTAATGAATAAGGTACTAGTCCCGCTGAGGTTGCCGATCCTGAGCCCGCGGAAGAACCTGATGCTCCTTGTGTGGTATCCCAAGGATTTTTTGTTTTACCGTCGAACCAAACATCACCACGTGCCAATGATCCAGAAACTAATTTGGCTACTAAAATACCACCTGCATCCTGTAACTTTTGCACCACCGTGGCGGTCATATCAATTTGTTGGTCGCGGTAGGGTGCTGCTCCCCACGTAGTTTTGTAACCTTCTACTGCCATTAAATCTTTTACACCATAAGGTATACCATGAAGAATTCCACGATATTTTCCGTTGGCAATTTCGGCATCCATGGTTTTAGCTTGTTCCAGTGCCATCTCTTCGGTTATGGTTATGGTACACTGCAAGATGTCGTTATATTTTTTTAAGCGTTCAATAAAAAATTGGGTCAATTCTAGCGAGCTAATTTTTTTGTTTTTAATTAGGGATGCTAGTTGAGGTATTGAATAAAAAGCTAGATCAGCTTTATTTTCTGGTATGTCAATGTTATTCGGAATTTCCCATTCTGGAAACCCAGATTGTGGTTTTGGCGTAAAATTCATTGGTAATGGGTCAAATCTAACCGCAGGTACCACATCGTAATCTAGAGTGTATTTTCTAAGGGAATCAAATCCTTTTTTGTTTCGCTGTAAATAAGGATATAAGGTGTCTATATATTTCTTGTCAAAATCAAGCCCTATTAGTTTTTGAGAGCGCTTTACATCTTTTTTTGTAAAATCAGTATGAGAACTGGAGCATGAAGTAATGAAAAGGCAAAAAAGTAGACTATGAAATGAAAGAAGGAGAGTTTTTTTGGTAGGTTGGTACATGTTGTAAAGTTTTAAGAAGATTCTAATGTACGTCTTTTGAAAAATTTATGTGAATTGCCCAATCATAAAAAAATGTGAATTGAATATCTATGAATAAGAGGATCTGTTTATAATGGCATCTTCATTTTCAATACGCTAGCTTCTTAATCTGATAACTAAGGATTATCTTTGTAACCTACTTGTCAATGGGCAGGTTTTGAATGAATTTATACAATGAAGATAGATAAGAAGGATGTTTTAAAGGCTTTGGAGCATATTACGGTTCCCGGGGAAGGCAAAAACATGGTAGAAAGTGGTGCGGTAACCAATATTCAAATTTTTGGTGATGAGGTAGAGGTAGATATTACCATTGCCAATCCAAGTTTACAAGCACGCAAAAAGACCGAAGTGGAGATTTTAAAAGTCATCCACAGAGAGGTGTATGAAAAAGCTAAGATTAAGATCAATATTAAAGTTGAAGCACCTGCGGCAAAACCAAAGGTGAATGAAATTAAAGGCAAGCCTATACCGGGTATTAATAATATTATAGCCGTAGCCTCTGGTAAAGGGGGTGTGGGTAAATCTACGGTAACGGCCAACCTTGCGGTTACCTTGGCAAAAATGGGCTTTAAAGTAGGTCTTTTAGATGCTGATATATATGGGCCTTCAATGCCTATTATGTTCGACGTTGCCAATGAGAAACCATTGGCGGTAAACGTAGAGGGTAAATCTAAAATGAAGCCTGTAGAGAATTACGGAGTAAAATTATTGTCCATTGGGTTTTTTACCCAACGAGACCAAGCGGTTATTTGGAGAGGACCTATGGCGTCAAAAGCATTGAACCAAATGATTTTTGATGCACATTGGGGCGAGTTGGATTTTATGCTGATCGATTTGCCACCGGGTACCGGTGATATTCATTTGAGTATCATGCAATCTTTACCAGTTACAGGCGCTGTTGTAGTGAGTACACCACAAGAGGTTGCCTTGGCAGATGCTAGAAAAGGTGTGGCCATGTTTCAGCAAGATTCTATAAATGTTCCTGTTTTAGGAATCGTGGAGAATATGGCATATTTTACACCTGCAGAGCTGCCAGAAAATAAATATTATATTTTTGGTAAAGAAGGCGCTAAGAACCTGGCAGAAGATTTAAATGTACCTTTCTTAGGTGAAATGCCATTGATACAGAGCATACGTGAAGCTGGTGATGTTGGTAGGCCTGCGGCTTTGCAAACCGCTACACCTGTAGAAAAAGCATTTGAAGAATTGACAAAGCAGGTGGTTAGTGAGGTGGTTGCTAGAAACAAGACAATGCCACCTACAGAAGCAATAAAAATTACTACAATGGCGGGTTGTTCGCCGGTTAATAAAAAATAGATATGACTGCAACAGAGCTAAAAGTGAATGTGGAAAAAGCATTGGAAGAGATTAGACCTTTCTTACAGAGCGATGGTGGGGACATTAGTCTTATTTCTATTGAAGAAGAAACGGTTACAGTGCGTTTAGAAGGTGCTTGTGTTGGTTGCAGTGTCAATCAAATGACCTTAAAGAGCGGTGTAGAAATGACCATTAAGAAATACGCACCACAAATTCAAAATGTAATTAATATAGAAGCTTAGATCTTGATAATTGTCATGATATTTAAAACAATAGAATGATAATTTTGAGAAATATTACAAACCATCTTAGTAATGATTAAGACCGATATATTAATAATTGGCGCGGGACCTACGGGTCTTTTTGCCGTTTTTGAAGCCGGACTCCTAAAACTTAAGTGCCATTTGATAGATGCCTTGCCACAGGCTGGTGGTCAGTGTGCAGAGATTTATCCAAAAAAACCCATTTATGATATTCCGGGCTTTCCAGAAGTTTTGGCGGGCGATTTGGTGGACAATCTTATGGAGCAGATTAAATCTTTTCAACCTGGTTTTACTTTGGGCGAACGTGCCGAAACTATTGAAAAGTTAGAAGATGGCAGTTTTGTGGTCACTACCAATAAGGGAACAAAGCATAATGCCCCGGTTATAGCCATTGCAGGTGGGTTAGGAAGTTTTGAACCTAGAAAACCTTTGTTGGATAATTTAGTAAAATTTGAAGATAACGGTGTTGCTTACATGATTAAGGATCCAGAAGTGTATCGTGATAAGAAAGTGGTTATTGCAGGTGGTGGAGACTCGGCATTGGACTGGAGTATATTTTTGGCAGATGTAGCTGCTCAGGTGACATTGGTGCACAGAAGAAATGAGTTTAGGGGCGCTTTGGATTCTGTAGAAAAGGTTCAAGAATTGAAGAATCAAGGCAAACTTAATCTGATTACCCCCGCTGAAATTATTGCCTTAAATGGGGATGATAAACTAGAATCTGTACTAATCAGAAAAATATCCGATGCTAAGGAAGAGCTTGTTTTGGAGGTCGATGATTTTATTCCTTTATTCGGGCTATCTCCCAAATTAGGACCTATTGGAGATTGGGGATTGGAGATTGAAAAAAATGCCATAAAGGTGGATACCTTTGATTACCAAACCAATATTCCGGGTATATACGCCATTGGAGATGTCAATACCTATCCTGGTAAACTAAAACTGATTCTATGTGGTTTTCATGAAGCAACGCTAATGTGCCAAAGCGCCTTTCAAAAAATTCATCCAGATAAGAAGTATGTAATGAAATACACTACCGTAGGTGGAGTAAGCGGTTTTGATGGAACAAAAAAAGAAGCGCCTAAAGCGGTGGTGAAGAAGATTGAATAAAGTAAGTTCATTAGTGAAATAGTGAAATAGTGAAATAGTGAAATAGTAAAGATGACTATACAACGATTTGAAGACCTAAAGGTTTGGCAGAAATCTCAGGATTTAGCGGTTCTTATCTATAAACAATTTAGGGATTTAAAAGATTTTGGTTTTCGGGATCAGATTACTAGGGCTTCAGTATCTATTTCTAATAACATAGCAGAAGGTTTTGAAAGAAGTTCTAATGCGGATTTTAAACGCTTTTTATATTTTTCTTTAGCTTCCAACAGTGAACTAAGATCCATGCTTTATCTTGCGCAAAGATTAGCATATGTAGAAAAAGAAATGGCATTAGAATTGATAAATGAAACTAATCAAGTATCAAAAATGTTATATGCCTTTATTAAATCAATGAAGTAATATTTTTCACTAACCCACTAACCCACTAACCCACTAATTTATGACCGATATAAAAATTACAATAATAGACCGTGACGGAGTATCTCATGAAATTGATGCCCCAACAGACATGAATATGAACCTTATGGAAGTCGTACGTTCGTATGAACTGGCGCCAGAAGGAACCATAGGTATTTGTGGAGGTATGGCAATGTGTGCATCTTGTCAGTGTTATGTGGAATCTGATCACGAATTGCCGGAAATGAGCGATGACGAAGAAGCTATGCTGTCCGAAGCTTTTAATGTTAAGGATAATTCACGTTTAGGCTGTCAATTGCATATTTCTGAAGACATGGACGGACTCAAAGTAGAGTTGGCTCCAGAGGATATATAAATGTCATTGCGAGAAAACGAGATGTAATCGAGATTGACGAAGCAATCTGCTGAATTCGTGTTCCTAAGTTTTTGCACTGCGCAAAAACAACAGTTATTTTAATTTTCCAACAACCAACAACCAACAACCAACAACCAACAACCAACAACCAACAACCAACAACCAACAACCAACTTATATCCTAGCCTGATACGTAAACAGATTATGGTATCTACCTTCTTTGGCAATCAGCTCTTCATGGGTTCCTTGCTCAGCAATACGTCCGTTTTCAATCACTAAAATCTGATTTGCCTTTCTGATAGTGCTTAAACGGTGCGCAATGACAAAAGTGGTTCTTCCTTTCGTTAGTTCAGCCAAACTCTTTTGAATTAAAGCTTCGCTTTCCGTATCGAGGTTAGAGGTAGCTTCATCTAAAATCAAGATTCTTGGATTTGCCAACACAGCTCTGGCAATGGCAATACGCTGGCGTTGACCACCAGATAATTTTACGCCACGTTCCCCTATAACGGTATTCAATCCCTCTTCAAATCTATCGGTAAATTCATCAACATAAGCTGCTTTGATCGCTGCTTGTAATTCTTCTTCAGAAGCATTTGGTCTAGGGAAAAGAATGTTCTCTCTAATTGTGCCCTCAAATAGAAAATCATCCTGTAAAACCACGCCTAAAAATTGTCTAAAACTGGTTAGGTCAACTTTTGAAAGGTCCGTGCCATCTATGGTAATTTCACCGGAGTCAGGGTTTAAAAAACTAGCCGCTAAACCTGCAATGGTAGACTTCCCGGATCCAGAACTACCCACAAGGGCAATAACATCACCAGATTTAGCTTCAAAGCTAATGTTGTGCAAGACATCTTTATCTTCCTCGTACGCAAAGCTTACGTCCTTAAAAGCCATATCTCCTTTTAATTGGGAAAGCACAATAGTTCGGTCTTTTTCGTCAGACTCTGAAACCTTGTTCATCAATTCTTCGGTACGATCTAAACCGGCCAAAGCTTCGGTCAGCTGGCTTCCAATATTGCTCATTTGTACAATGGGCGCTACCATTAGGGCAAGAAGAAAAGTAAACTCAAAATACTCGCCCGTAGTCAATTCGCCCTGCATCATTTGGTATCCACCATACCCCATCATAATTCCTGTAGTGGCCAATCCCAATAAAAAGGTAGAAGCACTGGTCATAAAAGCGGTAGCCGTTAAACTCTTTTTTACATTTTGGTATAGTTTGTCAACCCCTTCTTCAAAAACCTTACTTTCTTGCACCTCTGCGTTAAAGCCTTTAATAACGCGAATTCCACCAAGGGTTTCCGTTAATCTTCCTTTTACTTCTGCATTAATTTTACCACGCTCCCTAAAAACAGGTCTTATAATCTTAAATGCCTTTAGAGCAATGAATGCAAATAATATTAAGGGTACAAAAGTCAATAAGGTCATTATTGGGCTAATTCTCAATAACAATACAAGAGACACTACAGCGGTAATGGTACCACCAACAAGTTGTACGAGTCCGGTGCCAATTAAATTTCTAACCCCTTCCACATCGCTCATGATTCTAGAAACTAATGAGCCGGATTTGGTGTTGTCAAAAAATCGAATAGGTAATGAAAGTACTTGCTTTTGTACCTGTGCACGAAGTTCGGAAATCATGTATTGTGCCTGAATGCTAAGCACTTTGGTAAGTAGGAAAGACATGACCGCTTGTATCAAAAATGCAAAAATAACAACGGCAACCAATATTTTTAATAGGTCATAGTTTTTATTAGGGATGATATCATCTAAAAAGTATCGTAAAGAAACCGGTGCCACAAAACTAGCAGCTTTACTGATTACGATAAGCAATAAACCCAACAAAACCAGTTTTCTGCGTGGCCATATAATTGTTTTAAAAGCGGTTAGTATGCTTACTTTTTTTTCTGCCATAGGTGTTTGCTCTAACTAATTACTGTTTAATTATTCCATTGTCCGTTCGAGCGCAGTCGAGACCGATCGGCAATGAGTTGCAAGTTACTTCAATTCTAAAGTTTTACCGAATCTAGAATAGGTTTTGATATTGGCTAAGAGTATGGATAAAGGTTTTTATATTTGAGTATCCTGATTACCGACCGATGCTTAAAAAAACCATTTTTCTTTTTTTATTAGTTACTTTTTATACGAATGCGCAAGAGCAATACTATGAATTGCGTGATTTCGTAACTGATAGTGCAGGCATTTTCACAGCAAGTCAAACAGCAGATTTAAATCAGCGTTTGGTAGCGTTTGAGGAGAATACTACCAATCAACTAGTAATAGTCACGATAGATGAGTTGGGTTTTGATACCATTGAGTCTTATGCCAACGGACTGTTCAATCAAAATAAAATTGGTCAAGAAGGAAAGGATAACGGACTACTGATTCTGTTTTCAGAATTGGACCGAGAAGTAAGAATAGAGGTAGGTTATGGGTTGGAACCGTACATTACAGATGCCGTTGCTTCAAGAATTATTAGAAATACGATGATTCCCAAATTTAAGGAGGAGGCATATTTTGATGGTGTTGATGAGGCTACTGATCAGCTTATAGTGTTTCTCAATAACCCAGAAGCCTTGGATGAGTTTAAACAAGAAATTGAAGATAAAGAACGGAAGGAAAAACTTTATATGTACATTTTTCTTGGTGTATTTCTATCAATATTTATTGGGGTAGGTGGTTTTTTCTTTCTTAAAAGCTATAGAAATATTATAGAGGTTTTTAGAGGAATATTTATGGGTAAATTAGGCGTATTACCTGGTGTTTTTATGCTTTTAGGAGGTTCTATTTCTACTATTTTTGGTATGGTATTTATGGTGGTGCCTCTTTTTGTGGGGTATAGTATTTATACCACAGACCAAGACCTTGCCATGCGAATTTTTGATCATCCTAAAGTTCTGTTGTGGTTATTACTACCGTTTTTTGGCATAGCTGCCATAATCGCTTTTTTTAAGCTTAAACTATCTGATAACGAAGATTTCAGTATTTCGTGGCTAAAGAACGATAAAACATATTACAGAAAAACATTTTCTTCATCAGGTTCCCACTCTTTCGGTTCGGGCAGTAGCTCTTCAGGTGGTGGTAGTTCATTTTCTGGCGGTGGCGGAAGCTCAGGTGGTGGTGGAGCAAGCGGAAGTTGGTGAAATTCAAGTACTTTTATGTATCTCAAATATTCAAAATAAATAGTATCCATGAACAGAATAATTTACTTGTTAGCATTTGTCTTGGTTTTATCATGTAAGACAGAAAAACCAAAAAGCCCTGAAGTTGAAAAATGGGAAGCCCAAGCTGCTAATGTTGAAATAATAAGGGATGACTTTGGAGTCCCTCATATTTATGGTAAGACAGATGCCGATGCAGTGTTTGGGTTATTGTACGCCCAATGCGAAGATGATTTTAACCGTGTGGAGCAAAACTACATTTGGGCAACAGGTAGACTGGCAGAAGTAGATGGCGAAGAGGCTTTGTATAGCGATTTGCGCGCAAAACTGTTCATGACAGAAGAAGAGGCTAAAGCGAATTATGAAAAGAGTCCCGCTTGGTTAAAAGAGTTGTGTAATGCCTTTGCCGACGGTATCAATTACTACCTATATACGCACCCAAAAGTAAAACCTAGATTGTTGACGCATTTTGAGCCATGGATGCCCATGTATTTTAGTGAAGGGTCCATTGGTGGTGATATTGAGCGAATTTCAACAAAGAAGATTGCTGCCTTCTATGAAAGTGATATGGCATTACCAGAAATGGAATTGTTGCAATTAGAAAAGGAAAAAGAAGCAGAGGAACCACAAGGTTCTAACGGTATTGCTATTTCAGGTAAATTGACACAGTCCGGTAATCCGCTGTTATTGATCAATCCGCATACCTCGTTTTATTTTAGGGGAGAAGTCCATGTAGTTTCAGAGGAGGGGTTAAACGCCTATGGTGCGGTAACTTGGGGTCAGTTTTTCGTTTATCAAGGTTTTAATGAAAAAACCGGATGGATGCATACATCCACTTATACCGATGTTATGGATGAATTCAAGGAGACAATAGTTAAGAACGATGATAATTTATTCTATCAATACGGAGAAGAATTGCGTCCTGTAGAATCGTCTGAAATACTATTGAAATATTTGGATGGAGAGGAATTGAAAGAGAAAAAGTATCCAGCATACAGAACCCACCACGGACCAATAACCCATGTTGCAGATGGGCAATGGACGGCATCTGCCATGATGTGGGAACCGGTGAAAGCGTTAGAGCAATCATTCATCCGAACAAAACAAAACGGGTACAAAGGTTTTCGTGAAATGATGGATATTCGTACTAATTCAAGTAACAATACGGTGTATGCAGATGCGGAAGGAAACATCGCTTATTTTCATGGAAATTACGTTCCAAAACGAGATGTTCAATTTGATTATACAAAACCGGTAGATGGTAGCAACCCGAAAACAGATTGGCAAGGTTTGCATACGGTAGATGAAAATATTTTGGTATTAAACCCAGAGAACGGATGGATCCAGAATTGTAATTCTACCCCGTTTACATCGGCTCTGGAATTTAGTCCAAAGAAAGAAGACTACCCGTATTACATGTCTAGAGATCAAGAGAACTTTAGAGGCGTTCATGCCATAGAATTATTGAAAGACAGAAAAGGGTACACCATTGATAGTCTTATCCGGTTAGCGCATGATCCGTATTTACCGGCATTCAAAGCTTTAATACCTGGTTTGGTAAAAGCTTATAATTCTCATAACGATAAGAATCCGAAATTAAAAGAGCCGATTGAAATTCTGGAAAAGTGGGACTATACAACGGGAGAAGATCAAGTAGCCATGACATTGGCACATTTTTATGGTACCGCAATAGGCAAACACGCAGACCAACCAAAAGGAATAAGTGATATGGAGCGCATGATTTATTTTGGGAACAACACAGAAGCCGTATTGCCCATTTTTGAAGAAGTAATCAACCAACTTGAGTCAGATTTTGGTACATGGAAAATGTCATGGGGAGAAGTAAATAGATATCAGCGAACTACAGGAGATATCGTGCAGCATTTTGATGATGCTAAACCAAGTATTCCAATAGGGTTTGCTTCCGGTAGGTGGGGAGCCTTGGCGGCATACGGTGCGCGATACACCACTGAAGGCGCAAAAAAGATATACGGTACAAGGGGCAATAGTTTTGCAGCAGTAGTTGAATTTGGTGAAACCGTTAAAGCCAAAAGTATTTTGGCAGGTGGGCAAAGTGGTGATCCTAATTCTCCATATTTTAATGACCAAATTGAGAGGTATAGAAATGTAGATTGGAAAGAAGTACCTTTTTATAAGAAAGATGTTTTAAAAAGGGCAAGGGAAACATATACTCCTGGGAAAAGATAAATTGATAAAGAAACTAGATTATGGGATTGTTGAATAAAATATTAGGTAATGCCAGTGAGGTATCTGTAGAACAGCTATTAAAAAAATATGGTCGCTTATTGATAGAGGGAGAGGAAATTGAGTTGGGATTTTCCTTATTGCGAGATGTTTTCATGTTTACTAATAAACGCTTAATTTTAATAGATATACAAGGAATTACGGGAAGTAAAATTGAATACAAATCGCTCCCTTATAAGAATATATCAAGGTTTTCTCTTGAAACTTCGGGTACTTTTGATTTAGATGCTGAATTAAAAATCTGGATATCGAGTGAAAACGTACCAAGTGTAAGCAAAAAGTTCAATAAGAGTATAGATGTTTATGAAGTACAGCGGTACTTGGCAAGTAAGGTAATGTAATTTTTACATAGATTCTTTGGTAACGATTAATGTAGCCTTAGAACCTGCGGACAACAACCATTTGTTGGAGTAAATCAATTCTCCTTTATCGTTATATACATCAACCTGAGCAGTATTTGGGGCAGATGACCCATGGTTAAGTGCTTCAAAATCTAAGCGGTTAAAACCATCTTGTAAGTCTACATTGATTCCTTTGAACGCTCCGGTTAATAGCAGGTTTTGTTCTACGACCATATCGTTCATATAAATCTTAACACGGTCTCCATCTACATATTCATGGTCTCTGCAAACAATACCAATAAATTTTCCGCTACTTTTTACATCCCCAAGATATTGATCAGGAAAATATTGACCAGATCCATTTAAGCGTTCTCCAGGAGCTACTTTTGGGTCAATTTTCATACCGGTTCCTGCTTGTACCAATTCTTCATCGGGTAACATTTTTACAGGGTTCTTGCTGTTCATGTCTAGACTTGGCTGTTCTTTGATCAATGAGGGCATTTTAAGAACGGGGCTAGCGGTTCCACTAGAATTTATAGGGTTTGCTTTCTCAATTTTCAATGGTTTGGCAGTAGGTAAATCTGTTTGTGCAGAAACCTGTGCCATGGAAAGGGAGAACAAAACAATAAAAAGATAATAAAGGTTTCTCATCTAATCTTTACATTGGGTGAAATAAAGATAACAAATACCCTGCCATGGGCACTTAAGGCGACGTTAAAATAAGTATAGGATAGTGTTTTTTCGATAAACGAACTAGTCTATTTCAAATTTTCCCTTAAGAACGAAATAAAATTTCCGTTCATTATTTTCTCAATGTCTTGAGGTGAATACCCTCTGTTTTCCAATAAATGAACACATTTTTGCAAATCTGCAATGGTATCTACATCGGCAGGACCTTGTTCTTTTCCAAATCCGCCGTCCAGGTCAGAACCTATACCTACATGATTGGCATTACCTGCAAGTTGACAAATATGGTCAATATTATCGAGCATTTGCTGTAGACTTACGCCTGCAGATTGCGGTGTAGAAACCCCTCTTTCCCAATGTGGAACCATCATCCAAGCATCAAGCACAACACCTATAATACCTTTACGTGCTATAATTTCCTTGATTTGTTCATCTGTGAACTGCCTATGGTGGTTAACTAGGGTCCTGCAATTATTATGGCTGGCCCAAAGAGGACCGTCATAATTCACCATGGTTTCCCAAAAACTGATATCACATAAATGGGTTACATCTAAGATTATTCCTAAACGTTGAATTTCCTTTAATAAATTTCTTCCCTTGGCACCAATACCACCAGATGAGTTGGTACCATGTGCGTATGTGCCAGGACCGTAATGTGCAGGTCCAATGGCACGTAACCCTTGATCATATGAACGTTGTAGGTATGAAACGTCTATGATAGAATCTGCACCTTCTAAACTTAATAAATACCCAATAGGTTTCTTTTCTTTATCGGTTTTCCAAAGTTCTAGGTGCGCATCAAGCTGAGTTTTGTTGGTGATTTGAACCATTTCTTTAGCATCTTCCATGCTTTTGTACCATGCTAACTGCCCTTGTGTTTGCGCCCAAGCCTGTTGAGGTGACTTCCATCCCGGTAATGTATTGTCTTTATGGACATAACGGGCAATTTGCGTTGCCATACAGAGCCCGATATTACCTTTTCGCATAGCATCTAATGATACTGTATTGTTACCTCTATCTGGTTTATCGGTCATACCTTGCTCACCTTTTCTAATATCTTCAACAGACCAGGTAAGGTCACGGTTCCATTCCATGGCGTTCATGGACAAGTCTAAATGGGCATCGAAAATGAACATACTTATATCGTAGATTTTTGGGTTCTTGCAGTTACTGGCCAATGATCTATAACTATATTATCCTTAACAACCGTAAGGGTATCGTATTTGGCTACGGTAGGGCAAATATGTTTAGGAACTGCGTAATGCACATCCCCTACCTCAGGTATGGTAAGGTCGTCATACTCAACGACCAAATGCTCTTCTGACTGACTAATTTGCTTACTGTGCTTTAGGTCTAAAAATGCTATTCTGGGAAAAGGCATTTCAGGTGCTAAGGATTTATGACCAAGGTCAAAACAAAGAATGCCCGTAGTTGGTTTACTCAGAATACGTGTCATTAGTACAGCTGCAGGCAAAAAATGCATCTCG
Organism: Maribacter dokdonensis DSW-8; assembly: GCF_001447995.1. Taxonomy (NCBI): domain Bacteria; kingdom Pseudomonadati; phylum Bacteroidota; class Flavobacteriia; order Flavobacteriales; family Flavobacteriaceae; genus Maribacter; species Maribacter dokdonensis. The sequence goes on from NZ_LDPE01000002.1 coordinate 805,135, forward strand.
GGAAAGAGACTGCCATAACCGGCATCCCAAAGTAAAGTAGTGCCCGGGCTGGCCTCCACGCCATCTTGTTTACAGTGAAAAGGAAAAGTCGGTGAGCCACCGGCCACTATTTTAGGACTTGGTATGTCAAGTTTATCAATGTTAGCTTTTAAGCTCAATACAGGTTCAAATGCAGTATTGCATTCTGCCTCACGAATAGTGGGATCTGTATGGCGTAAATGACCATCATACACATGTAAGCCTTCGGCAATTAAATGCTCATGTTCGCTTAACTCTCGATATAGGGCCAATGCCTTTTGATCAGGAGCTATACCCGTTCTGTTCATGCCGCTATTAATATCTATCCACAGCGGAATTTTAATGTTGTTGGCTTTAGCAAGGTCACCTAAAAGTTGCAAAGATTTAGAGTTGTCAACAAGAGTGGAAAACTTGGTATTGCCGTATGCTTTTATAAGTTCAACAAAACGTTTGGTGTTAGGTCCTATCGGTTGCATGGCCAACAGTACATCTTTTGCCATGCAATTACCAAGTAATTCAGCTTCTGCAATGGTAGCGCATTTAAATTTTTGAATACCGGCATCCATTTGCATAGCAATGATATTGGCGTTTTTGTATGTTTTTACATGCGGACGCAAGAAATTTACATCGCCCCTCATAGAAATCATTAATTCAATATTATGTTGAATTCTATTGGGATAAATCAATAGGGACGGAGAAATTACGTCTTCCGGATGGGTCAATGAATACCAATTATTGTCTTCCATATCTTTTAATGATGTAGTTCAAAATGTGCCTCTATCTCTACAGGAATACCGCCAGGTAAAATCATACCAACCGCACTACGAACACCCACACCGTTATCTGGTCCAAAAATCTCTGCCATAAGTTCGCTGAAACCATTAATGACCAAAGGTTGTTGCCCAAAATCTGGGGTAGAGTTGACCATGCCCAAGGTTTTTACGATTCTTTTTATTTTGTCAATGTCGCCAAAATGGGTCTGTATGGTAGATAGCATGGTTAAAGCTACTTGCTTTGCCGCTACTTTTGCTTCTTCCATTGTCATGTCATGACCTGCTCTACCCACAATCAAAGAACCATCATTTTGCATTGGTCCTTGCCCTGAAATGTAAAGAAAATGATCCACCACCAAAACGGGTTTGTATAATCCTGCCGGAGGTGGGGCAGGGGGTAATATGAGTCCTAATTCCTTAATCCTTTCTGAAGGTTTCTTTTGCATATTTAATTGTTTAAATGAACATATTTATTATTAGAACACCTACTAATCCCATAACACCTACGGTGGTTTCCATAACTGTCCAGCTTTTTAGGGTGTCGTTTACGGATAGGTTGAAGTATTCTTTGAATAACCAAAAACCACTATCGTTTACATGGGACAACATTAAACTGCCCGATCCAATGGCTAGCACCATTAATTCTGGGCTAACACCGGTACCTTGCACCAATGGCAATACAATACCTGCAGCCGTTAAGCCAGCGACAGTGGCAGAACCCACACAAACGCGAATTACGGTAGCGATCAGCCAAGCTAAAATTAATGGAGAAATGGAAGATTGCTCTAATATTCCGCCAATATATTTACTTACGCCACTATCTATCAATACTTGCTTTAAGGCACCAGAACCTGCAATAATCAAAAGTACCATGGTAATACCCGTAATGGCACTGCCAATAGAGTCCATAACTTCTTTCATACTTTTACCGCGACCCAAACCTAAAGTATAGATTGCTACCAAAACTGCAATAAGCATGGCAATGGCGGGGTTGCCCATAAAAACCAAAATCTTGGTGAGAAAGAAATCTGCCGGTAGCAAAAGTTGGGCTAGTGCTGCAATGGCAATAAGAATTACTGGTAAAAGTGCGCTGATAATACTATTTGCCATGCTTGGCATTTCTTCCTCTTTTAGGATGATGGGGTTTAGAAATTCCTTTAAGGGAGTTGCATTAATGTTTTTTAAAGTTCTTGAAAAGATAGGGCCAGCAACAATAATTGCAGGTATGGCAACTATAATACCGTATAACAGTGTTTTGCCAATATCAGCATTGAACATGGACGCCAGTGCAGTAGGAGCAGGGTGCGGAGGTAAATATCCATGGGTGACAGACAGCGATGCCAGCATGGGTAGACCTACATAAAGTAGTGGTAAGCCGGTGGCTGCTGCAATAGTGAATACCAATGGAACTAGGATTACGAAACCTACGGAATAAAACATGGGAATACCTACAATGAAGCCGGTTAAGACAACGGCCCATTGAATGTTCTTTTTACCAAATTTTTCTACTAAATGGGTGGTGATTCGTTGAGCGGCACCACTATCGGCAACTAATTTGCCCAACATGGCACCAAGTCCTAAGATAATAACTAGAAATCCTAAAATATTACCAATACCTTTTTGAATGGAATCTACGACACTGATAGGTTCCATGCCTTCGGCAATACCCACAAAAAGCGATACGATAATAAAAGTGATAAAAGCATTGAGTTTAAATTTTGCAATGAGAATGAATAGGAGTAAAATTCCTAGAATAACAATAAATAATGGCATATTAAAAATGAGTTAGTTAAGTTGATCATCTAAATATACCATAAAAAAAAAGCCCATCATATATTATCTATTTATGATGAGCTTAAACATTGTAATTCTATAATTTATCAGTCATCTCGGGTGAGATGGTCTTATAGATCAATCCTGCTAAAATGGCTCCGATCATTGGCGCCAACCAAAATAGCCAAAGTTGATCTAGCGCCCAGTCACCAACAAATAATGCCTGACTGGTACTTCTTGCAGGATTTACAGATGTATTGGTGACAGGAATACTAATTAGGTGAATTAAGGTTAGACAAAGGCCTATAGCCAACCCGGCAAAACCTCGTGGTGCCTTGGTGTAAGTAGATCCCAGTATGACGAATAAGAAAATAAAGGTCATCACAAGTTCTATAGTAAAAGCTGATGTTAAATCATACCCTCCAGGTGAATGTTCATTATACCCGTTAGAAGCAAATCCACCAAGTTCAAAACCAGCTTTGCCGGAAGCAATTAGAAATAGAATGGCTGCTCCGGCAATACCGCCCATTACTTGAGCTACGATGTAAGGAAAAACGTCTTTACCCTCAAAACGACCACCTACCCAAACACCGATAGTTACGGCGGGGTTTAAATGACAACCTGAAATATGACCAATGGCGTAGGCCATAGTTACCACGGTTAAACCGAAGGCCAAGGAGACCCCAACAAAACCGATTCCTAATTCTGGATATCCTGCGGCAAGTACGGCACTACCACACCCACCTAAAACTAGCCATAAAGTACCTATAAATTCTGCAATAAACTTTTTCATTTTCTTAAGGTTTAATTGATTGTATGTATTTAGAAACCAAAAGTTTAATGAAGTCACAATTTTTTATGAGTTTTATTGATACTGTTAATGGTTAGATATTTAATTTTTTACATAAAATATAGTTAAATACCTTTTTTTAATCCGAATAGAGGGTGCAGAGGTTTTATTTTTAATATGATTAAATGATAAATTAACCAACATATTAAAAATGTACCTACGATTAAAATTGTAGCTTTTAAAAGCAAACTCCATTGCAAATCTTTTATGTAATATGCAATTCCTACGGTTACGGTTTGATGAAGAATGTAGAATGGGTAAACAGCTCGATTGGCATAGCTCAAAAGTGGACTAGGTTTGTTCTGATACTTAGCGGCATATCCTAATAGCACTAATATCCATGACCAAAGATTTACGATTTTCAGAAAAGCTTCGGTAAAGTGACGGGTGTATCCGTCTTCAAATTGCCAAGTAATAAGCATTCCTATGAAACATATAATTCCTAAGTAAAAAGCTTTTGTGCGTATCCTTTCGATTGCATTCCAAAGAATAGGTCCGCAAGCGACCATGACAAATCCGAAGAAGAATAAAGTCATGGAAGAGAAAAAATTAAACCAATCATTAATTAGGTCATGGGTTATGTCATAAAAAGGTTCTAACAAAGACTCCAATAAATATAAAGGAATCGTAAAAATGTATAGTCCGTATGGTTTTTGAATTACCTTGCTAATCCAACGTATATACCTGTTTTTATTATTTTTCATATAAAGGAAAAAAGGAGAAAGCAATACGGAAAAAACTAGTAGATACGGAAGAAACCACAAGTGGTGCCAACTTAAATTGCCTTCTGGGTAAATGCCGTCATAGGCTATAGTGCTCAAGTAGCTCCAATACGAACCTTGAAATTGACCTTGTGCCAATCTTTCAAAATATACCTGTGGAGGAACAATAACGAGCATACCGAAAACAAGGGGGATCCCTAAACGCAAAAATCGCTCCTTATTAAATTGCCATATATTTCTTTTTGATAAGGCATAGAACGTACCCATACCAGAAATTAGAAATAATATTGGCAGTCTCCATTGATTTAAAAAAAGCATGGGCCACTTCAACCAATCATAGATGTTGTTATTTTTTATATGCCAACCCCAAGGCACAAAGAACATACCTGAATGATAAATGATTAAGAGTGAAAAAACGAATACTCGCAACCAATCGATATCATACCTTCTAAACTTTTTTTCCATAATCTAGTGATTTTCATCAAAGTTGAATTTTAAAATCAGGAATGATAAATTTTGGACATTACCATATGTCCTGAATTACAATTTTGGAGAAATTGACTTTGCAAATTTAGAGGGAGATATACCCGAAATCTTCTTGAAAGCATTGTAAAATGCAGACTTTGACTTAAATCCTACCGTCTCGCCAATAGCTTCAATGGTTAGATGACTAAATTGAGGGTCTACTAATCTCTCTTTAGCTAGATCAATTCTTTTGCTATTGATATAGTGATTAAAATTAGAACCAAAATCTGAATTTATAGTTTTTGAAATTTGATTTGGATGAATAGCTAACTGGGTGGCAAGATTTTTTAAACTGGCTTGGCTATTTGTATAAAACAAGTTATTGTCCACGAATGTTTCAATTTCTTTAAATGTAACTTCATCTGCTGCATTCGAAAGCGTTTCATACTTATCTGCAACCCATGATTTTTCAAAGAACTTAGATTTGGAAATAATAATGTATGTGGTGGCAAATGCTACTAAAGTTTGGAAAATGGCAATAAAATGGTCTCCGCCATCGTCGTCATATATGTAGAAAACTACAAATAGAAGAATGAAAAAAGTACAGAGTATAATGGCAGAATTACGTGTAAAAATGTATTTGGCAGACTTAAGGTTTGCTTTATCTGTGTCATTTCTATAGCGTTCTTCTTTAACTAGTTTTAGTGATAATAGCGTATATAACAGTAAACTAAATAAAATTAACCAATCAAATATATCTTTAATGTGATGGTATGAATAGTTAAATGTGTCTGGAACCGAGGCGGTACCTAAATTACTATAATACGCACCTAAATAAGCGTTTAGTTTAACCGAAACTGGAGCTGTGTAAAACGGAATCTGTGATAAAAGATAACCTAGCGGTAAAATTAAGTTCCACCAACCTTTACGTATAGAAATAGGTTTTCTTTTCAAAAATGCATAAATAGTAAAGTATAGAAAAGGACCTATAAGCAAAACAAAAACTTCAGAAGAATCATTCCATTCAAGAAGGTGTTTTATGAGTCCGGTGTAACACAAATAAGTATCCAAAAAAACCAGTGTTCCAAATAATAATAAAAATGCAAAATAGAGTAGTAATCTATTATTCATGCTTTTTACAAAAAGTACGATACTTAAAAATAGATTTTGCGCCACTCCTAATAGCATTATGGTAGAAGTAAAGTTATGTCTAATAGGAATTTGCGCTATGAGGTCTTGAAGCGTATCCATCTTATTTATTATCTAAATAATCTTTCAACTTCTGTGGACCTTCCAATAAAATGCGAACCACGCGTAATGTACCGTCATCCGTGGTATTAATTTGCCATTTGATTAGGGAAATAGATCCTTTTTCAATTTCTATTCCAGTAATACTTCTTGGGTGAACGCAGCTACCATCGTTAAAGAGAGGTATATCTCCAGGCTCTGGAAAACGAGGTCTGTGGGTATGACCTACAACAGTAACTTTTAATCTGTTCTTTAAAATCCATCTTTTAATACGGCGCTCTACTTTTATGAGTTCAGTGTAGTTTTTTGCGGGTGAAGTAGGGTCTGCTATGCCCCATACTTGTAGGGGTTTCCACAGTACCCTTACCAAAAATCTGCCCCAACGCCAAAAAGTGTAATTCCACCAATCTGCTTGGTGACCATGGGTAAGAAAAACTTCTTGTTGGGTTTCTTTATGTTTTAGTATAAGCGCTTCATGGTACTTTATGCCTTCAAATAGTGATTTATCTTTATCATCTATAGGTTCAAAATAGCTAGATAAATGCTTTTTTACATAAGCTTCATCCTTGTAGACCATATCATGGTTTCCCCAAATCATGTGAAGTCTTTGTTCTAAATGAAATTGCTTCAATAATTTAAAAACATTTTTATGGGCTTCAAAAATAGATTCAAAATGAATGTTCTCCCAAAGCTCATCTCCATCACCTAGTTCACAGTAATCAAAACCTTCTGAATAATAGAATTTTAAGGCGTGGTAGTAAATGTTTCTATTGTTTGCAAAATCGTCTGCAAAACTGTTATCGCCCCTATGACAGTCGCTAAATAGAATAAATTTTGAAGTGTCGTCAAACGGAATAGTTTTAGCGTTTTCATAAGCTCTATTAAGTCTGTTTTCCGATGACATACTGTAATTTTCGCTAAATATCCGAAAATCCCGTTAACCATAATGCTATAGTTGGTCAAAAAATAGGGTTGGTTTTGTAACTTTACATAAAATTAGTAGACTAACCAGAACATGGGAAAGCACGATAGAATGAAAATGCCGTTTAAGCACCTCATAAGTTTTGAAAAACTTCTTACGAAGTACGATGAACATTTGAAAGGTGACGACCCTTTTTTGGCAGCTACCGCCGAGCGTATTTTGGCTGTGGAAAAAGGATTTCCTGAATTACGGAATGGTTTTTCTGATTTTTCTTTATTGGAGAAAAATAAAGACTTGATCGATCGTATTTTACAAGATACGTTTACAGAGGCTTTGAGCAGTAACGAAATAAAGGTAGCTACCTTGCCCTACCAAGGTGTTATTATAAAATCATCTAAACGTTTTCAAAGTATAATTCATGAAGCCGGTGACGGTTATGAACCCCAAATAAGAAACGTTGGGGATGATATGGATTATATCATGAGCTGTGTGGTAGTATTAAATTACTATTATGGTTATAAGCTAGATTTTAGTAGACCATATTTTTATGATATTCCAGATGCCAATGGCGTAATGCGTCACTATCGTATTTTATATAATGCAGATTTTATTGATGTTATCCCTACGGACAAGGCAAAGGAAGTAACCCAAGAAGATGTAGACGAGTTATTGGCAAACCCAACTGATATTAAGCTTTGGAAGGAGAAGATTCCGCCAGAAAGTTTTATTTCTAAAGGATTTGTAATTGCCAATTTGTTCGATGTTACCATGGAGCAGGCAATTTCAAATATTAAGTCGAAATTAATCTCAAAGGACACTTTACAACCTGTAAAGTTTATGAATGATTTGCAGGAGACCTTTAAATCATTCTTTCGTTTACCTAATATTAAAGTAGGTTTTGCTTCTTTTGATGCCAAAAAAGATCAGTTTGAAGAAGTTGCAGGTATTGGTTTTGATAGCTTTCTTTTAAGGGGTAGACATGCAATTGACTGTAAAGTAGCATTGTGTGAGGAATCTTATCATAAACTAATAGATTTCAACTCTTATTTTACCATTACGGATATGGATCGTATGGTGGGGCAATCTGGTGAAATGCAGCCATATAAAGGGCTACAGGATCAAGGAGTGCAAAGTGCCATATTTGCGCCAATAGCATATGAAGGTAAGTTATTGGGTATTTTAGAAATAGTTTCTCAGAAAAAAGGAGTGCTCAATGGCGTTAACGCACAAAAGTTAGATGATGTAATGCCGTTCATTGTTTCTGCCGTAGTACGTACCAAGAACGAAGAGAACAATAGAATAGATGCTATTATTCAAAATGAATGTACTTCTGTTCATTCTTCGGTGTATTGGAGGTTTCAGGAAGAGGCCAAAAGGTTTATGCAAGATGAAATAGAAGGTAGATCACCTTCTTTTAAGGAAATTGTTTTTAAAGATGTATACCCATTATTTGGGCAAATAGATATAAAGGATTCTTCCCAAGCAAGGAATTTGGCAATACAAAGAGATTTGATGATACAGCTTTCTGAAATAGATAGTGTATTGAATATTGCTTTGAAAAAATGGAATTTACCTATCTATGAAGAGTTGATCTTTAGGGTAAACAATCACTTGGATAGTATTAAGGAAATGCTCTACACCAATAGTGAACAAGCTATTTTCGATTTTGTTCAAGATGAAATTTCACCGGTTTTTGAACATCTTAAAAAAGCGGATAAGGAGATAGAAAATCATATACTGGCATATGAGTCCAAAATAGATATGGGTACCGGGTCTTATTATGATCATAGAAAAAATTACGATGAAAGCGTAACCTTGGTCAATAAAACCTTATCGTCGGTTATTGATAAAAGACAGGAAAGTGCCCAAAATATGTTTCCACATTACTATGAGCGTTATAAGACAGATGGTGTGGAGCATAATATGTACATTGGATCTTCTATTTCAGAGAGTAAAGAGTACAATCCGTTATACCTAAATAATTTAAGATTATGGCAATTACAGGTAATGTGCGAAATGGAAAATACACATTACTCGTTAAAACCCAAATTACCTGTACCGTTGGATGCGGCATCATTAATATTGGTATATAACACATCTTTATCTATTCGTTTTAGAATGGATGAAAAACAATTTGATGTAGATGGCACGTACAATGCCCGTTATGAGGTAATTAAAAAGAGAATAGATAAATCTTACATTAAGGGTACAGAGCAAAGATTGACCCAAAAAGGAGTATTGTCAATTGTGTATTCACAGAAAAAAGATGAACTAGAATATTTGAGGTATATCAAATTCTTGAAATCTAAAGGATACTTTACCAATCAAATAGAAATTGTTGAGTTAGAAGGTCTTCAAGGCGTGTCTGGTTTAAAGGCAATACGTGCTCAAATTTTATATAAAAGAGAGCAAGAACCAGAAAAAACCTATACTTACCAGGATTTAATGGATGCTTTAAAAGAATAGTACCTGGCTTAATAACTCAAGTTTACGATCCGGACCAAAGAATTTAAATGAAACGGCAAATGCTATGACCGAAAGGATCATGCCGATCATGAATATGGTATATGTCCATCGTAAAAGAGCGTATTTTCTATTTAATACAATTCCAAGAAAGTAAAGATCTTTGGTCAAAGAGGTATAAATGTAATCTTTGTCCTTTAGCATTTCTTGTATGGCCCATTCATATTCGCTCAGTGCCATTTTATGAAAATTACCGAAGAATAACAGGTTTACATTTTTGTTTTTTACATCGTCTTTAGTGAATTCGCCACTAGTAACGTTAGGTCTTGTTGCCAATACTGCCAAAATCATAGATACCACACTAAAGAATACAAAGATTACGGTAGGGTAGATTAAGTAATCGTTAGATGGGTTATCCAATTTTGGAATTAGATTGGAGAGCGCCAAAGAAATTATTATGGCATTGACCGATAATAAAATATTGGCTTTGGTATCCGCAATATCACTAAGGGTAATATGGTTTTTTAAGGTAACCCTATAGAGTGTTTGAATGCCACGATCAGGACTTTCGCTCTTAAATTGCGCTTTTAGTCGTTCTTTCTTTGCTAGTTTTTTCTGTGACTTTTTGTCCTTAACTAGCTTTCTTAAATTCTTGTCTTTTTTTTCCAGCCAATTCTCCTTGGCGTAATCCGTATAGAATTGATGGTCAGTTCTAAATACTTGAATATTTAGGTCTAACCATTCTTTTTGAGAGTAATTTTTTAAGCCAAGTAATTTAAGTTCTTCGCGCAAAAGGTCAGACGTTTCAAGATAACTGCTTTGTGCAAAATGAGAAGAATCCGCATCGCGAATAATCATGTCCATTTCATTACTTGGGGTTGCATTCCATTTAGTAGCAAGAATACAGGACTTCACTTTTGCTATTAATTCTTTTGCATAACCTTCTTTTGATAGAAACTCTTCGGCAATTTCACAACTACTTTCTTCGTGGTTTTTAGTACCTTTTGTGTAACCAGTATCGTGTAGCCAAGCTACTAACAGCAAAATTTCCTGATCCTGATCCGATAGAGAACAAGATTCAAGTAATTGTTTAGTACTTTTAACGACTCTTTGTGTATGTCTTAGATTATGATATAAAAACTTATGATCCAATTGATTGGTTAGTAAGTCTGTTACAAATTGTTGTGTGTTATCTAAGATGTCTGACATGGAAATTGAATAATAATAACCCAAATTACGAAAATTTAAAGAGGGCAAGGCTACTATGAAAAAGATTTATGCATATCTATCGGTTTTTATATTTATTACAAGTTGTGCAACCTATAGTACAAAATATGTAGATGATAAATATGCTGTAGATGTTGATAGTTCTAAAGAAGTTTCACATACATTTTATTTAATTGGTGATGCAGGTTTGTCTCCTATTGGGGGTATGAATCCTGCACTCAAAATTTTCAAAAATAAGTTGGATAAGGCAGATAAGAACAGTACTGCCATATTTTTGGGAGATAATATTTATCCTGCTGGGCTACCGGATCCAAAAGATTCTACACAAGCCTACATAGAGGCAAAAAATCATTTAGATGCCCAAATTAAAACCTTGGAGAATTTTAAGGGCAGACCACTTTTTATACCTGGTAATCATGATTGGTACACTGAAGGTTTAATTGGTCTGGAACGGGAAGAAAATTATATAAAAAGAGCTTTAAAGGAGAAGGAGAAAGACCCTTTTTTACCTGAGAACGGGTGCCCAATAGATGTCATAGAAATAGGGGAAGATGTTGCCATCATTACAATAGACACAGAATGGTACTTAACTAATTGGGACAAACGCCCCGATATTAATGATAAATGCGAGATCAAGAGTAGGGACAAGTTTTTTCTGGAATTGGAAGATGCCATAAAAGATTATAGAGATCGTACCACGGTAATAGCTATGCACCACCCATCAAACAGTTATGGCGAGCATGGAGGGCACTACTCGTTAAGAAAACAATTTTATCCAAAGAAAATGGCAGTGCCGGTACCTGTTCTAGGAACTTTTATCAACGTATTAAGAAGTACCTCAGGAGCATCCATTGAAGATAACAATAACAAGCGTTATAGAGAATTGATGAAAAGGGTAACGACCTTGGCACAATATTCCGATCGGGTAATATTCGCATCAGGACATGAACACACATTACAGTATATCCTTGAAAATAATACGCCGCAAATTGTTAGTGGTTCAGGTGCAAAAGAAGGTTTTACAAAGTTGCTGAACGGCTCTCAGTTCAGTACAGGAAAAATGGGTTATGCTACTTTAGAAGTATATAAAGATGGGTCGTCAAGAGTTAGATTTTATGGTGTTGGCGAAAACAATAATGAAGATTTTTTGTTTACAAATGAAGTGTTGCCACCTACGCAAGTAACGTTTGAAGCTGAACTTACAGTCAGTTTCCCAGATTCTGTAGAGGCGTCCGTATACACAGATAATGAGATTGAAAAAAGTAGGTTTTATAAAGGAATTTGGGGTGAACGCTATCGTAAGTATTATGGCACAAAGGTAAAGGTGCCTACAGTACGTTTAGATTCCCTTATGGGTGGTCTTGAACCTGTTAAGAAAGGCGGAGGTCATCAATCTAAATCACTTCGTCTTCGCGCAAAGGATGGTAGGGAATATGTCATGCGAGCTTTAAAGAAGAGCGCCGAGCTATACTTGCAGTCCATGGCTTTTCAAGATCAGTATGTATTGGATGATTTAAAGGAGACCTATACCCAAGAACTTTTGCAGGATTTTTATACAGGCTCACACCCGTATGCTCCTTTTACCACAGCGCGATTATCAGATGCTGTTGGTATTTACCATACAAATCCTGTATTGTATTATGTGCCAAAACAGCCGGCTTTAAAGGAGTATAATGATTCTTTTGGAGATGAATTGTATATGATTGAGGAACACACTGGAGATGGTCATGGCGATTTGGCAAGCTTTGGATATTCAAATGATTTAAAGAGTACTGATGGCATGCTAGAAGACTTGCGTGATGATGAAAAGTACGAAGTGGACAAGGATCTTTATTTAAGAGCTCGGCTTTTTGATATGGTATTAGGTGATTGGGACAGGCATGTTGATCAGTGGAGATGGGCAGAGTTTAAAGACGAGAAAAAGGATAAGGTAGTATATAGACCTGTACCTAGGGATCGTGACCAAGTATACTCCAAAATGGGCGACGGTGCTTTAATGAATATTGCCACGCGTATAATACCAGGCTTAAGGTTAATGGAAGGTTTTAATGAAGAAATTAGAAGCGTAAAGGGCTTTAACTCTTCTCCTATGACCTATGTTTTGGATCTTACCTTGTTAGGAGAAACAGAAAAAAGTCAATGGTTGGCTCAGGCAAAATACTTGCAAGAGAATTTAAAGGAAAGTGATATTGATGAGGCGTTTAAAGCTTTCCCAGAAGAGGTAAGGGATGAAACGGTCAATGAAATTAAGCAAACACTTTTGGCACGCCTAAGCCACATTCAAGAAACGGCAAATGAATACTACAAGATTTTAAATAAGTATGCCGTTGTAGCGGGTACCGACAAAGATGATTGGTTTGAAATCAATAGACTTAATGATACGGAAACTGAGGTAAAGGTTTATAGAAATATAGGAGATAAGAAAAAACGTCTTTTTTATTATAAGATTTTTTCAAGTGATGATACCAAAGAACTTTGGGTGTTTGGTTTGGATGACGATGATATTTTTGAGGTTAAGAATCCTTCCAATTTTACGGGAGTAAAGGTGAGGATTATTGGGGGGCACAACAATGATATATATCGAGTGGATAATGGTAAGAACGTGGCATTGTATGATTTTAAGAGCAAGAAAAACACGTTTGAAAAGACAAGTGGGGCAAAAGTTAAATTATCAGATGACTATGAACTAAATACCTATCAACCACTTAAATTGAGAAATAGTTTCAATCAAATTATACCTACTATAGGTTTTAATCCAGATGATGGGGTTAGAATAGGTTTCTTAAATACATACACCTATAATGGGTTTAGACAAAATCCTTTTACGCAACAACATACCATAGGTGCATCTTATTATTTTGCCACAAGCGGTTTTGACGTAAAATATCAGGGAGAATTTGCCCATGTTTTTGAGAATTGGAACGCAGAATTGAAAGCCCGTTTTACAAGTCCTAATTTTGCGGTGAATTTCTTTGGTTTTGGTAACGATACAGAAAATTTTGATGATGACTTAGGGTTGGATTTTAATAGGGTAAAACTTAGGCAAATAGACTTTTTGCCATCATTGGTTTGGAGAGGACAGTTGGGCGCTAAGGTGAAACTGGGGTTGTCCTATGAGAACATTAGTGTAGAAGAAACCAATGATAGGTTCATAAACACTTTTTATCAACAAAATGGAGAAGAAACCAATAGTGATTTTGTTGGGGCTCATGCTACTTATACTTACGAAAACAGGGATAATGAAGCATTCCCAACCATAGGAATGGGAACTTCGTTAGAAGCAGGGTATAAAGAAAATCTTTCTAAAGAAGGAGGTAGTTTTGGGTACATAATACCAAGCTTAAGTTTTGATTATAAATTAATACCAAGCGGAAGGCTGGTGCTTGCTACAAAATGGAAGGCACATTTTAACTTAGGTGATGAATACGAATTTTACCAAGCTGCTAGTATAGGTGGTATTGATGGTCTTCGTGGTTTTAGAAATCAGCGTTTTACAGGAAAAACTTCCTACTATCAAAATACGGATATTAGATTTAGTCTTGCTAAAAAACGCACAAGACTACTACCTACTGCAATGGGGCTTTTTGGTGGTTTTGATTATGGAAGGGTGTGGATGCCTGAAATGAGTTCTGGTCGTTGGCATACCTCTTACGGTGGAGGTTTTTTCTTAAATGCATCAGATATTATCTCGGTGAATACGGCAATATTTGCCAGTGAAGACGGACCAAGATTTACTTTTGGACTAGGTTTCGGTTTTTAGAAAAGTAAATTATTTTATAGAATAGGTGTATAGGTTACCACCTTCACTATGTGCTTTTTCATCGGAAATGAGTAGGGTGTCATCATTGAGAAAACAAACCGATTCTAATTGAGAACGGGCACCTAGATCAATTTCTTGCATGTTGCCCTTTGTGAAATCATCCCAAGTAAAATCTGTAAAAATGAACAGCTTACCATAGCTAAGCGCAACAATTCTGTCCCCTTTTGGAGATATGTCAATGGATGTGATTTGGCATATTTTCCAATCTTTGCAAGGCGTAAATGAACCTACAAGGATTGCCTCATAAGTACCCTTGGTATCTGGTACTGAGTAAATATGGGCTTCTCCTGTAAATGCTTTAGACCTGTTTTTGGTTACTATGAATATTTTGCCATCGTGGTGAAAAATAGCTTCTGAATCGTAAAATAAACCCTCTTTTTTAGGTGGAAAATCTTTTTGGTCCGGATAGTGGAGCTTAATTTTTTCAGCGTCAATTTTGTCTCCTGGTTCAATAGTAGGGTTGGGTAGTTTATAGATGACCAAATCTTTTCTTTTGTTCGCATTGTTTCCAATATCACCAATATAGAGATTACCGGCTTTATCAGTGGTTAAATCTTCCCAATCTTGGTTGTCACCATTTTTAACTTTAAGACTTTTAAGAATATCTCCCTTAAGGTTTATTTGATATATTTCATCTTTGTTGCCACCATCTTCAATGACCCAAACAGTAGAATCGCCGTAAGTAGCCAATCCAGAGTTTTCATCTAAACTGCCTGGCAAATCTGCAATTACTTTTAATTGACCGTAATTAGAGCACGAGGTGAATACAGATAAAACTAAAAATATGCTTAATACTATTTTATTCATCTTGATCAGCTAATGGCATAAATACTTCAGCTTTCCAACGCAAAGCATCGCCACCCATATTTGGGTTGTTAAAAAAGAATTCTATTGGCTTTTTTTCTATGGCAATGTTCTTTTCTTCAGCGTAGTCCAATAAAGTGTACCAAGCTCTATCAGAGGTCATGTAGTTACCATTGTAAACAGCCTTAAGTGATTTTTTGCCAATGAACTCTTTATAAATAATATCTTTTATTTGAGGCAAGGTATCGCTTTTAATAATGGGGTAGCAAAAATTAAAGCTTATGCTATCATTTTGCATATTCCAATCTGTGGTTTCAATAAATGGAATACCGTTTACCTGAATGCCATTACTTGCTATTACGGAATTGAGAAAAGGATAACTCTCCATCATGCCGAAAGCCTTGGATATCTGTGTGGTTTTGTGTTCAACGCAGGCACAGTAGGTAGAAGGTAGGTTATCTTCTCCCATAAATGTAACTTTAAATTCCTTTCTATGGGCATTGAGGCTCTCAATGAAATCGGTCACGGTTTTTCTTGATTGTTTTTCAAAATCGGTATCGTAAAATGGGACCACAAGTTTATTGCCCATACTATGGTCTTCATCTTTTACATTCACGATTAATTGTGAAGTAGAATCCGTAATGGGGGTTATGTTCCAATTATAGATATGGGTTGAATCTCCGGTAACAACTTTTTGTTCTAAATTACCCAAGTTATTAAGCTGTCTTACAGTGGCATTTGGTAAGGTATTGTTCCAAGCTTTTAAAGCTTGATTTATAGTACCAGTGTTAGATTTGGCTACAACCCTTATTTGATAATCTTGTGGTTTAATAAGAAAATACCAAAGTAATGCAACCATTAATATGGCAATGGTTATAGTTAAGCCTTTTTTCATGCGAATTAATTATGTGCTAAACTTGAATTTTTCTTCATTTTAATTTTAGAGTTTAAAAGATCGCCAATTTTTCTACCTTGGCCAACACCTACTTCTACCGCAGCTCGGTAGTGAATTCCGCCGTACATTCTACTAATGGCAGCTTCATCGGCAGCTTCGTTAAAAGAATTGAATTTTCTTATAGGTAGACCATAAGGAGTTTCGGTATCATCTTCAAAGCTAAAATCATCGCCAAAAATACTGGTCAATGCTGTAGAGGCAGCACCGGATACTACACTGTGTCCACTGGTATATTCCGGAAATGGAGGAGTTTGTAAAATAGGTTTCCAGTTTTCATCTATATGTTGGTTGATCAATGTTTCGGGTCTAATAAGGTTGCTTCGGTATTTTTCATCCCAACAGCTAATGAAACCGTCAGCGATGGCCATTGAAGTTTTGGTGTATGCAAATACCGTATCATCAAAATTACTATTGGTCTTTTTTGCCGCTATTTTTGTAATACCGATCCAATGTGCCCCTGGAGTAATTTTTTTGGTAGCGAACATCAAATGACCTCTAGTTACCGAAACATAAGGGTTGCAATCCCAGAATTTAGCAATGGCCACTTCTTCAGATTCATCTCCGGTTTTGGTGATATCATTACTAATATTATAAACCTCAATAAGTTCTTTATAGAAGTCGGAGTCTTTTTCTAATGAGAATGGGGGAGGTGGTACTGGTTTAAACTGCGATGCCGAATCAATAATAAATGGGCGAATTTTATTCCAGTGTGGTTCTATACCATCCATATAAGCAGGTGGGGTAGGTTGCCATCTCGCCGGGTCGTCTGTATTGACCGTAAATTTAGGCATTGTTCTGGTTTGACTGTAATTGTCCTTATTCATCCATTCTTTAATATGTTCTGCCACTTTTAAGCCATAGGTTTTAGAGGCTTCAAATTCCGGTTCGTTCATATTTTTCCATTTTGTGAACAAACTATCTTGCAGTACATCAAACTTGTCTTCAGAAAAGATGAGCTGTCTACTGATGTTCATATGGGCAATTAATGCGGATAATTGTGGATTAATAGCAGATGCCGTATCTATCGCCGGTATTGGTTTTAAATCTTTTAGTTGACCAGATAAAGATTGATAGTCAGGGTTTGTTTGAGCAACAATCTCATATGCCGCAATGTTTGGGTATGCAAATATTCTACTGGCTACTGGCGGAGAGAAAATATCATGGATCATGATATCTATAACATGGTCAATAGAATTATGTAGATCGTCTGGAGAAATCTTAATTGGTTCTTGTTTTTTCTCTGTACAGTTTGCAAATAAGACCACTGCTAAAAGTATAAATACATATTTTTTCATTGTACTAAGGTTTGAGTATTTGGTACACCTCTGCTGCATTGTCATTAAAGGTGAGCAATATATAATTGTTGTTGTTGAAATTGATTATGTTCATATTACGAATCGATTTTCCCGTTAAATCGAGACCAATTTTATTTGCTAAGGTAATATTGCTGTCGCTACTTATCAACGCCCCGGGAAAAGAATCAAAACGGCCATGGTATGGTTTAACTCCAAAATAATTTCCGGCTGCTAGTACCTCTGTTTTAAGATCTCCGTTAAAGTCAAACTCCAAGAAAGACATTATAGGTGCCAATTGCAGTTCATAACTAAAAGGAACAAAAGAGAATTTACCATTGTTATTTATAAGATAGCCAGAATTTAAAGTGTGCACTTCTAAAATTTCGGCATTTGCTAGCATATTCTCACCTAGTATTTTATCTATGGATTTGCCCGCGAAAGAATGGTAGTTGTTGAATTTTTTACGAAGCGAAACCATTTGGCTGGCTAATTCTTTTAATCCGTCTACAGGGTAATCTTTACCGTCTTTGTATGTGCTTACAATGGTTTCTGTTGCGCCATTTTTATCAAGGTCTCCATAATACATTTTCATAGGATGTTCTTCTGATGTGGAGAACTTCGTATTCAAACCCCAATTGCCTAAAAGAAAATCTTGGTCGCCATCACCATCAATATCAAAACTGGTGACAGCCTGCCATAAACCGTTTAACTTATCGTTTTCTAAAGGATATATTTCTTTGAAAGTACCTTCATTATTTTCAAAAAACCTAGGGGACATCCATTCACCAACAAACAAAAGATCTTCCCATCCGTCATTATTGAAATCTGTGACCAAAGCATCGGTAACCATGCCTAGATTCTCAAATGTATTGTCGGCTAAGCTAAAATTGCCATTTTCATTTTTTAATAAATAACTGTTAGGTTTATTTCCATAATCTGCACTTACAGATTGGTTGCAGACTAAAAGGTCAAAGTCATCGTCATGGTCGTAATCAAGTTTTAAGAGCACGGATGTGTTCTCGAACATTTCGGGAAATTCTTTTTTAGAATAAGTTTGATTATTTGAAACGTAGTAAGAATTTGTAAGGGGCTTCATTTCGTTGTAAAAATCTGCACCACCTGTCCCTACAATTAAATCGTTTTTTCCATCATTGTTAAAATCTGCAATTATCGAAGTGATATCCTCTTTAATACTATCCTTGTTTATTTCTGGATAATTCGTTTTTTGAAAGACAGTGTCACCTTGAATATAAACTTGAGAAGGAATGTATTTTGAGCCACCAAAGAAAAGATCTTCTTTACCATCAGCGTTTAAATCGCCTACACTTACTGCCGGACCTCTGTCTGACATTTGATAAGGAATCAATTTTTGACGTAAATAATCGCTATAAGCATCTTCATTATGAATATAGTCAATGCCTAGGTTGTTCAATGTTTTTTTGAACAGTAATTGCTTTTGAAAGTGCAGGCTATTATAATCAAAAGGTTTGTTTTGACTTGGACTGATATTCAATGTTTGATTTACTGCTATATTTTTTAAAGTCTGATAGCTTTTGTCCGGCCATATGATTTTTAAGGAGTCAATAGTAGTAAGGTCACCGTACCCAAAATGAATAATAGGTTCTGAGGAAGCCTGGAACCCACGAACCGTATACATTTCTTTAAATTGCTGAACACCGTTTGCGTAAGAGAAAATTTTAGTGCCTATACCAAATTTGTTTTTTGGCGTATAATCTAATTTAATTTTAAGCCAGTGGGCTTTATCATTAGTAGTGTTCTCTTGTATTTCCGCAGGGCTATAAAGATTGTTGGTGACTAAATCTAAGTCGCCATCATTATCTAGGTCACTATAGGCTGTAGCACCGGTTATTATAGTGTCTTGGGCAATCCAGTTTTTTGATTCATCGATAAATTGAAGGTCTTTTGAGCCTTTAAAAATCATATTCCCTATAAAACCCGATGGCATCATTTTAAGTGCCTTTTGATCTACAAGGTTGGTATTATTGATTTTTGATCTAATGTTATCATTAGAAATATAGTTAATATAATCTAGATCATTAGGTCGTTTAGGTATGCCATTACTAATATAAAGATCTTGCTCACCGTCTTGGTTAAAATCCCCGAATAACGCGCTCCAGCTCCAGTCTGTTGCCGCAACGCCACTTTGTAATGCGGTTTCTAAGAATTTACCATCGGGTTGATTTACAGAAAGCATATTTCTTGTATACTGATTATGGTATCCAAAAGTTTCGGTTTTCATTTTTTGAATTTGGATATCATCATCACCCTCGGATGATTTGAGAACAACTTCATCTCTGCCCAACATATCCAAAGAAATTAAATCTGGTAAACCGTCATGGTTAATGTCTGCCACATCACTTCCCATAGAAAATCGTGTTGTATGTCCAAAAGCCTCTTTAATACTCTCTTTAAAAGTACCATCACCATTATTTAGGTAGTAATAGTCGTCCTCATGAAAATCGTTCCCAATATAAAGATCAGGGTAACCATCCTGATTAAAATCAGAAACGGCTATTCCTAATCCGTATCCATTTACTCCACCATAAATACCGGCTTCTTCGCTGACGTCAACGAATTTACCATTGTCATTTCGTAGCAATTTGTCGCCAGTTTCGTAAATACGATTATGTCTTATTTGTGCATTACCGTAAGAATCTTGGGTGTGTATGGCATGGTTAAGGAGATATATATCTAAATCACCATCTAAATCATAATCCAAAAATGCGGCAGATGAGCTATAAGATTCAAAATCAAGATCAAATTCAGCTGCGCTTTCTTTAAAGGTAGCATCTCCTTGATTTATGAACAGCTCATTGTATCCATTGAATCCGTTTAGACCAACAACTGCACAAACATAAATGTCCAAAAGACCATCACCGTTTACATCTCCCATTATGGCTCCGGTATTCCAAGAACTATTACCCTCAACGCCTGCCTTTTCAGTAATATCTTCAAACTGTAAATTGCCTTTGTTGAGGTATAACTTATTCTTTACCTGATTTCCGGAAAAATAGATGTCAGGTAAACTGTCATTATTGATGTCACCAATGGCAACACCACCACCGTTATAAAAGTAGAGGTAATCTAATATGCTTAGGTCTTTGGTTTCGGTAAGTGTATTTTCAAAGGTGATGCCTGTCTCGTTAGCAGGGCGTTTTGTAAATAATTCACCGGAATTTTGTTTGCATCCTAACGCAAAAACCAAAACAGATATGTACAATAACTTATTCCTCATTTAATCTATACAGTTTTGGAGTGTCGTCATTAATTGCGGCAATAATAAATTCGTTTCCGTTTTTATCCTTTATGGTTTTTAATTGTTTTACTTCATTACGTATAAAGAAACCACTGTCAGAATAATTTTGCCATTTAAAATTTAATTTACCGTCACCAAGTAGGACATTTCCATAGTTGGCATCTAGTCTAGAGTATTGAGGCTTAAATTCAAAATTATTACCTGCCATGACAAGGTCTAGGTTTCCATCTTTATTTACATCTAAACATTGAATGCCACAAATACATGAGAACTGTACTTGTGGTGGTAAAATTTTAATGGTGAAATTACCATTACCTTCGTTAATAGCAATAACAGATTCTGATATGTTTACCTGCTTTTGTATGGTATTATCTAGAATATCTTTTGAAAATAGTTCTTGAATAGTCTTCCTTGCATATTCTGAAGCTTTAATATTCTTTTTCTTCAGCGCTAATATTTGTGTGGTCAATTCTTTTTTCTGGTGTAACGGGTAATCGCCATTGTCATAGTTTTGGGTGGTAATTTGCTCAATGGTACCATCATTGTCAAAATCGTTCACCCACATTTTCATAGGCTTGCCAGGAGCTGGTTTGTAATGGATATTGCTGCCCATATTACCAAGAATTAAATCTTGATCGCCATCATTGTCTAAATCATAGGCCTCAACAGCTCCCCACCATCCATTTAAACTATCTAACGAACTTGTAAATTTACTAAGCCTTCTGCCAGAGTTTTTATAAATTTTTGGGCTTCCCCAATCGGATACTGTAATCAGGTCATCCTTACCATCACCGTCCATATCTACCCAGCTGGCATCCGTAACCATACCGGCATCTTTAAGGTCGTATGCGGAACGTTCAGTAATATCGGTAAAAGTTCCATCACCGTTATTTGATAAGAATAAGTGGTCTGGGTTTACACCATAAGTTCCTACAATACTTCTTGAGCCTACAAAGACATCTACATCGCCATCGCCATCAAAATCTGAGGGAGAAATTACCGCAACATTTTTATTGATGCTTGGAAGTTTGTTGGTGCTTAAAGAGAAATTTCCTTTGCCGTCATTTATGTAAAGTCTAATTCCATAAGAACCTTGATTGCCTATTTCATTACCACCGGTACCAACCATAAGGTCAAGGTCACCATCTTGGTCGGCATCAAAAAATGACGCTGTTGTATCTTCTAATTGAGCTTCTTCAACAAAGAAATTTGTTATGGGTTTAGAAAGTGAACCATTGCCATTATGAAGATATAGTGCGCCAGTTTGGTTTTTTGCACCACCAATAAAAATATCATCATTGCCGTCTCCGTTTACATCGCCAACCGCTAAACCAGGACCTTCTTCTGCCAATGATTTTGATATTAATCCTTCATTATCAAAGTCCATATAATTGTTTTCTTTATGGGTCAAGAAAGTATTGTTTTCTATAGATTTCAACAGGGTAGAGGCTTTGGTGTTTTTGACTTTGTAAATATCTGTAGCCTCTTCTTGGTTAAAGGTAATGGTCTGGTTTGCCTTTACGTTTTCAAGTTTTATTGTAGTGTCATTTGGCCATATGATACGGACAGAATCTATAGTTTCAGTAGTGCCCAAACCAATGGTCATAGGGTAATCTACAGAAGATTGAAAACCTCTAGAAGGCATTAATGTTTGCTCTATAATGTTATCTGTGTAATATAAACGGGCCACGGTGCCTATTCCAAACTTATTGCCCTCTGCACCTCTGAATTTTAAAGTGATATGGTTGTTGTTAGACTGCGTTTCAGAATTGTTACGGTATACAAAGGCTTCCATGTTTACGTTGTTGACTACCAAGTCTAAATCGCCATCATTATCTAGGTCACCATAAGCAGAACCGTTTGATCTACTTGGCAGTTCAAAACCCCATTGTTTATTGTAATTACTGAACGTGATATCACCATTATTTCTGTACGCGTAATTTGGTAATGGGGTAACCGGCATTTTGTTTATAATAGAATCAATAGACTCCTTTCTGCCGGTCAATGCCATTTTTTGAATGATTTCATTGGCAAAGAAATCCACGAAATCAAGGTCTGTCAAATCATGGTTAATGCCGTTAGTAACGTAAATATCTTTTAGTCCGTCATTATCCATATCGAACATGAGTCCAGACCAGCTCCAATCTGTAGCTTCTACACCACTATAGTATGCAATTTCAGAAAAAGAGCCATTACCGTTATTAAGCTGCAGCGTGTTCTGAATATATTGCTGGTGGAAGTCTTTGCTCTGTTTTAACTTAAAAATATTATAACCTTCAAATTCCATCACCGATTTTACACGTTGATCCGGTTCAGGTAGCATATCTGTAATAAAGATATCGGTAAGACCATCATTGTTAATATCTGCCATATCAATCCCCATGGCGGATAAACTTAGGTGATTGGTCCATTTTTGAATCTCCTCACTAAAGGTCCCGTCTTGGTTGTTAATGTATAAATAATCCCTTTCGTAAAAATCGTTGGAAACATAAATATCTGGGTATAGGTCATTATTGATATCCACTACCATTACACCTAATCCGAAACCAATTAGACTACCATAAATACCGGCGTCTTCACTGACATCTACAAATTTTCCGTTGTCATTTCTTAAAAGCATATCGCCAACACCTCTAAAAATTTTTGGAACACCTTCCCAATCTTGGGCTCTTACTTCTCTTTGTTCGGCATACCCTAAGCTACTTACTGGTATATTACTGTTGTTTAGAATATAGGCATCTAAATCACCATCTTTATCATAATCAAAGAAAGAAGCATGGGTTGAAAAACCTGTTTCCGCTAAATTATACTCATGGGCTTTTTCTGTAAAAGTGCCATCACCGTTATTGATATAAAGATCATTGTCATGATTGTTCCCCTCCATATTACCAGCGTTACTAACATAAATGTCTAGGTAACCATCATTATTGATATCTGCCATAACAACACCCGTTGACCAAGGTTTGTTTCCTTTTACACCTGCCTTTTCCGATATGTCTTCAAATTTTAAATCTCCTTTATTTAAAAAGAGTTTATTGGGTTCCATATTACCTGTTAAAAAAACATCGGATAGCCCATCATTATTAATGTCTCCAATGGCAACACCGCCTCCGTTATAAAAATTGCGATATTTGAAAATGTTGAATTCTTTTGAGTTCGCAACTTTATTTACAAAAGATATACCCGTTTCTTCAGGTCTTAAAAGTGTAAAAAGTGTAGGTTCACTATTATTTTCAAGAGTGTTACCGTCTTCTTTTGAACCGCAGGATTGTATTAGTAAAAAAAATAAGCCAAGCAAGCATAGCTTAAGAAAATTGAAGTTCATTCTTTTTATGTTTGAAATGGATTTTTGAGTAATAATATGCGCTGTAAAAATTGAGTTAGTCACCTGTGTAATAGGTTATTCAAAAATGATTTGCAATATAGCCAAATACCTAATATTTGTTAGGTTTATTTGCCAAAAGTAGACGTTAAAATTTAAAGAAATCGTTATAGTGTTCGTAGTAAAATGCGAATAATGAGATTTTGCCGCATCTTTTTAGAAGTAATGAAAATAATCCAATATATTTAACCTTGACTAAGTAACAAACAACTCAACAGATGATAGGCATATTTTCTTTCTTAGGCTTCACCATATTGGTAGCCGTAATTTCATATTTAGCAACTAGAACAACAGATGAGCAAACCTCAGATGGTTATTTTCTAGGGGGTCGAAGTTTAACGGCAGGCGTAATAGCTGGTTCATTATTATTGACCAATCTTTCTACAGAGCAAATTGTAGGGCTAAACGGTAGTGCATATACAGATGGTTTATCTGTAATGGCATGGGAAACTTTAGCGGCGATCGCAATTGTAGTAACAGCCATTTTTCTGTTGCCAAGATATTTAAAAGGTGGGTTGACAACCATACCGCAATTCTTGGCCAAAAGGTTTGATGTTACAACAAAGACCATTACCTCTGGTCTGTTTTTAACGGGGTATGTCGTAGTGTTGTTGCCTGTAATACTGTATTCAGGGTCGGTGGCGATTAGCGGTATGTTTGATGTGCCCACCTTATTGGGGGTTTCTGATAGTACGGCATTGGTAATTTGTATATGGGGAATTGGATTAATTGGATCGGTATATGCGGTTTTTGGCGGATTGAAGGCTGTGGCTGTTTCAGATTCTATAAACGCAGTTGGTTTATTGATAGGTGGATTGTTGATTCCGATATTCGGATTAATGGCTATTGGGGATGGAAGTGTTTTCGGCGGACTTGATATATTGGTAAGTGCGAATCCTGAAAGATTTGATTCTACGGGAAATCCAGGTCAAGAAGTACCTTTTGCAACTATTTTTACAGGAATGATGTTGGTACAGTTGTTTTATTGGGGTACCAACCAACAAATTATACAAAGGGCATTAGGGGCAAAAAACTTGGCCGAAGGTCAAAAAGGATTATTGTTGGCTTCATTTTTAAAAATATTGGGACCATTAATTTTGGTTTTACCGGGCATGATCGCATATCATTATTTTGATGGTGGTTTAGCTTCAAGTGATTTGGCTTACCCGGAATTGGTAAGGGCGGTTTTACCTAAGCCATTAGTTGGCTTCTTTGCAGCTGTATTGTTCGGTGCAATTTTAAGTTCTTTTAATAGTGTACTTAATAGTTCTGTAACCCTATTTGGTATTGACATCTACAAACAACATATTAACCCAGAGGCACCAGAAACTACGGTGGTAAAATACGGTAAGATTTTCGGGATATGTTTGGCGTTAGCGGCTATGTTCATAGCTCCGCTTATAGCAAATGCAGGAAGCTTGTTCAATTATTTGCAAGAAATCAACGGTATTTATAGCATTCCTATTTTCACCATAATAGTTGTAGGGTATTTGACTAAAAGAGTTCCGGCTATTGCTGCCAAAGTAGGTATTCTGTCAGGTTCTGCATTATATATAATTAGTCAATTTTGGTTGAAGAATAAATTTGTAGATGCAGCATTGGCAGATGCTAATGCGAAAGGTATTACAGACCCTATGCAATTGAAATTGATTGAGGCTGATGCGTATCCTCATTTCTTACACATAATGGCGATATTGTTTGTAACCAATATTGTTATTATGTTAATTATTGGTGCTATTAAACCAAGAAAGGAACCTTTTGTTTTGGAGTATACGGATCAAGTATCCATTACACCGTATAAGTATGTGAATCAGGTAGGTATAGCTATTTGTTGTATTGTAATCGGCATCTACGTGTTCTTTGCAAAGTAAGGAATTTTACAAGTCATGAGTTAAATAGCCACATCAAGTATTTGATGTGGCTATTTTGATTTATTTGGTAGCTGACCTATGTTTCATTCTATTTCTTGATTAGTGTAGAATAGAAAGTATTCTTGTAAATGAAATGATAGGTAGTATAACGTGAAAATACTTTAAAAACCGTACCATATTTTGTGGCAAATGGCTGGTGCTAAATTCAAGTCCTCTCTGCAATAAGTTCTTGTGAGCCATTGTTATCGGTATGAGAAAGAAATAATTTGTCGAGATAGAATGCTATGAAATAGCAAATATAACTGTATGTGCTAATAGGGAATGATTTAGTTCTGATGTAGTGAATAATATTTCTATTGAATTTAGTCAATCTGACTTGTAATTAGACCATTAACTAAAAAAAACCTTATTGCTCAATTTGTTCAAATAGCGTATTGTATAAATAAAAAAAGCCTCCAATATGAAATTGGAGGCCTTTTCAACTTAAACTAAAAATTATGTTTGCTTAGTATCCTGGGTTCTGTACTAAGTTAGGGTTTGCAAGCAATTGAGCTTGTGGTATTGGGAACACATTGTAATCATCATTATTGATGGTTCCTTCGGCTTTAAATAACCAATCTCTACCAAATTGACCAAAGCGAATTAAGTCATTACGTCTCCAAGCTTCTTGGTACAATTCTCTACCTCTTTCATCTAAAATATCTTGCTCAGATACAGTACCTAATAATTCTTGAGTGTTACGTATAGTTCTTAATTCATTGATCATTGCCGTAGGGTCACCACCACTTCTAAACATAGCTTCCGCTTTCATCAAATGAGCATCAGCATATCTAAATACGATTTGGTGACTAATAGAAGCTTCTCCATTTCTAGCAGCATACTTCTGAATACGTATACCTGTAGTTTCATCATTGTTAATAAAGTTTACGTTACCCGCACCATCTTTAAAGTCTCTTTTGAAAGTAAGGGGAGCTCCTTGTCTATCTTGTAATGGAGTTCCGTCTAGGTCATATTGTTGGTTGATAAGAAAACCATATCCAACATTTGATCCATCCACAAATCCGTTGTTATCAGATGCGTATGGTTGACCTGCAAAAGGAGTACCTATAGTTGGTACACCACCTCTACGTTCTTCTTGTCCGTCAACAGGATTTTGATTTGCATCTAATTCATTTGATTCTGCATCACCTTCAAATAGGTCGTAAAACTCAGCAAGTGTACTAAAACCGTTCCAGCCACCACCTTGTATACTTGTACTGTTGTAGTGAAGTCCCATAACAATTTTGTTAATGGTATTTGCTTCTAAAGCCCAAATAGTTTCAGTGTCTGCATCTGGTAAGAAAAGGTCAAAGTAGCCTTCTTGCAGTGCATAACCTTCAGCTGTAATTTCATCAACTAAAGAGATTACTTCTGCCATATCTGAAGCTTCTGGAGCTGTGCCAAGATAAATATGCTTGTTCAAAAGAACTTTAGCTTTTAAATATCTTGCAGCGGCTTTACTTGCTCTTAAGTTAGCTTCGCCACTACCTGCAGGTGTAGCAGGGGCATTTGCAATAGCCGTATCTATATCGGCAAGAATGAAATCCAATGCTGCTTGACCCGTAAGTACTTCAGGTACAGAAGAAGATGGTAATTCGGTATCTCTATAAGGAACTTGACCAAAGTTGTCCAATATAACCCACATGCTATACGCTCTTATGAAGCTAGCGTCTCCAATGTTGGTGGTAGATGGGTTACTTCTTGAATCTAAAACCTGAGAAGCTTGTAATTGGTTTCCATTCCATAATTGAAAAACGTTTACAATAAAAGAGTGCTGACCGTTCCAATCATGTGTATGTAGAACTCTCCAAAGCCCATTATCACCCCAGTCACCTCCACGCGTAGGAATCAAATGCTCATCTGAAGTTACTTCTTGTAGTGCAAAATAGTTGTCTTGACCAGCATACTGTCCGGCAAGTGATCCATATAGATTCGTAACCGTAGAAGAAGGATCGGCCAAGCCTTGAAATCCTTCTGAAATGATCGAATCTGTTTCTTCTATTTCTAGATCGGTACAGGAAGAAACCCCTACCAACGATAGAATAGAAAGTGTTAAGATTTTAAAATTATTTTTCATGATATACAATTTTTTTTAATTAAAATGATGCATTAATACCAAAAGTGAATGTTCTTGGTCTTGGATAAGAACCATAATCAATTCCTCTTGATGGTACACCAGAACCTAAATCACCAGTATTAGCTGTAACCTCTGGGTCTAAACCACTATAATCAGTGATCAAGAAAAGGTTTTGCCCGGTAATTGAAAAACGTAAAGAATTTAATGCTCCTTCGCCAGATAATGGTACGTTATAACCTATGCTAGCATTTTGGAAACGTACAAAATCACCTTTTTCCAAGAAACGTGTAGAAGCATCTGCAGAAGCTCCTGGGTCTTCACCACTAGTCAATACATTTTGGGTTACGTTTCTAGAGTTAGAAAGTGCACCGGCTGTAAAGTATGCGTTTTCAGTGTTATTGTATACTGAGAATCCAAACTGACCTTGGAAGAATACAGAAGCATCAAAATCCTTAACTTTTAAGTTTAAGCTTAAACCTGTAGTGATATCTGGTAAAGCATCTTCACCAACAAAGGTCTTGTCTTGGAAAGGATCACCAACACCATTACCATCTATGTCTTGGTATGTTGGAGTACCTGCACTATCAAAACCAGTGAAGATTGGTAAAAAGTAGGAATACAATGATTGTCCTGAAGCAAAACGCTGTGCAAATGCACCTGTTAAACCAGGACCGTTAATTTCACCCGTGTCAATAAGTCCATCAAAATTTTGAACCTCATTGTCGTTATAGGCAATATTAAAATCTGCGGAAAAAGTAGCGTCATCAGTTCTTACAAAATCGTAAGCCAATGCAAATTCAATACCTTGGTTAATGATACTGGCATCAACATTCTGGAACTGGAACGGGTCAACTGCAGGTGCGGCTGGTGGAGTCTGTAATAGAACATCTGTAGTTTCAGTTCTATAGATATCAATACTACCACTTAAACGATCATTGTTGAACCCAAAATCCAAACCAGCATTTAAGTTAAAAGAAGATTCCCATTTTAAGTCTGGTCTATCTGTAGCAACAATTGCTGTACCATTTGCGTTAATTTCAAGATTTTGTTGAACTGTTAAATCTGAGAAACGTTGTCTTGCTACGAAGTTACCGTAACCTAAACCATCTTGGTTACCAGTGATACCTGCACTTAAACGTAATTTAAGTGTAGATACGTTTTCGCCAACAAAATCTTCCTCGTTCATTTTCCATGCAAATGCACCGGAAGGGAAATATCCGTATTGATTTTCAGGACCAAATCTGGAAGAGCCATCAGCTCTCATTGTTGCTGTAAATAAATATTTATCATTCAACGTATAATTCAATCTTGCAAAGAAAGACTGTAGCTCATCGGTATTGTCAAAAGAATTTGTAAAGACAGAAGTAACAGCGCTGTTAAGGCTTCTTCCTAATTCTTCTTGAGCTACAACCGTTGGTAATAATCTATTGATTAAAACTCCATTAGTGTTGGGTGCATAATACGCTTGCTGATAAGATCCGGTTACTGCATTCTGTAAGTCGTTAACCGCACTTCTTAAATCTCTTCCCATAGCATTTAAGTCACTAGTAGAATAACCTCTACCGCCAGAATTGAAACCAAAAGTTTGGAAATCTTGGTAACCAAAACCAACTAATGCCTCTAAACTAGAATTTTCAAATTCTTTGTTGTAGTTCACAGTTGCCTCTAAAGTTTTATTGTTTCTTTCTAAAACACCATAGTTTCCACGTCCTATATCCGTAACACCATTAATGTTGTTAATGTCTTTTGAGATAACAGATGTGTTAGAAGCTTCAGAAATGTCCAAACCTGCATTTAATTTGGCAGAAATTTCAGGGGTAAAATTGTATTGAACAGAACCGTTTAAAAGGTATCTGTTTGTATTGGTAATGTTCTGAGTATTGTCAAGTGCATTTTGCGGGTTAACATTTAAACCACCTGCATTAAAGCTTGAGCTAGCTGGCCACGTTGGGTTAGCGGCATAAGCGCCACCTAAGACATCACCTGCAGCACCTGCTTGTGCACTAATTGGTGCTTGAGAATCATTAATACGTGCAATAGACATTTGTAGTCCTAAAACTAATTTATCTTCTAAAAATCTTTGGTTAAGATTTAATCTACCTGTAATTCTTTCTAAATCGGAATTTTCAACGATACCAAATTGTTTGCCGTATCCAAAAGTAGCCCTTACATTACCACTACCGTAGTTTTTAGAATAAGAAAGGTTTTGGTTTTGAGAAGCAGTTGATCTCAATACCACTTGTTGCCAATCTGTATTAGCTCCAAAATTTACCGCACTCGCATCACCACCTACAGAAGTTACACCAGATAAAAATTCAGATGCATCTAAAAGGTCAAAAGTATTGGCAGCCTTAGATATGCTTAAAGAGCTAGAGAAGTCCCACACGCCTTGGCTACTTCCTTTACCACTCTTAGTAGTAATAATAACAACACCGTTAGCACCACGCGAACCGTAGATTGCCGTTGCCGATGCATCTTTTAAAATACTGATGCTCTCAATGTCATTTGGGTTAATAAAGTTCAACGGGTTTTTAACGGCACTTTGACCAAAACCGGTCTCACCTTGTGGAGATGTATCTCCTCCACCCAGTGGAACACCATCTACCACGAATAATGGATTGTTATTGGCACGTACAGAGTTAGAACCTCTAATGTTAATTTGAATACCGGCTCCAGGCTCACCACTTGTTTCTTGAATGTTGACACCTGCAGTTTTACCTTGTATCAGTTGTTCTGGCGAAGCAATGTTACCACCGTTAAAATCTTCCGCAGTAACCGCTGTTACGGATCCGGTTGCATCTTTTACGGTAGTTGTACCATAACCAATAATTACAACCTCTTCCAATGCTTCAGCATCTTCTTCTAAAGTAAAATTGATTGAAGTTCTACCGTTTACCGCTACTTCTTGAGTCTTGTAGCCAATGTAACTTACAATAAGTACTGCACCTTCTTCAGCGGTCAAAGTGTAATTACCGTCAAAATCGGTTTGCGTACCGTTCGTAGTCCCCTTTACAAGAACACTAGCTCCTGGTAAAGGTCCACTTGCATCTGAAACAGTTCCAGATACTTCTTGTGCCTGCAAGAATCCGAAGCATAAAAATGCTCCAAGAACCAACAGACTTTTTAGGAATGTAATCTTCATAAATTGTTAATTTAAGTTGAGTTAATTTAATTTCAATTGTTAAAAATATGCAAAAAGGCGTGTTGTTAATATAAAGTGTAAAGCTAAATAGTTACGAAAACGGTTTCGTGTTGATAACTTTTAATTTTTGCGAGTATAATGAATGTTAAAGGGGGTTTTTATTATATTCATAATTATATATCTGTATTAATATGAAAATATGATTATCCTGCAAATATATAAAAAATAGATTTTTGAATATATTTACCGTTTTCATCTCCGTAGTAAACTTTAGCTTTTGGAAAAGATTAAGTTCTTATCTTAAATTTTTAAACCTTCTATCTTGAAACCAAAAATTACTTTAAAAGACATTGCAAGAGAATTAGACGTATCAATTTCTACCGTTTCCAAAGCGTTAAAGAATAGCAAAGAAATCAGTAAGGAAACAAAGGACAAAATAAAGGCTTTTGCAAAATTCTACAATTATAGACCAAATAATATAGCTCTAAGTTTAAAAAATAAAAGAACAAAAAATATTGGTGTTGTTATTCCGGATATAGTACATCATTTTTTTACTACGGTTTTTAGGGGTATTGAGAAATATGCGAATGCTATGGGGTATAATGTCATAGTATGCATTTCCGATGAGTCTTATGATAAAGAGGTCATAAACATGGAAATGTTGGCAAATGGAAGTATTGATGGTTTTATTCTTTCATTAAGCGCTGAAACACAAAAAAAGAACGATTTTACCCATTTAAAAGAATTGCTTGATCAAGGGATCCCAATAGTACTTTTTGATCGTATAACTACTGAAATAGATTGTGATAAAGTTATTTTAAACGATTTTGAAGCTGCCGGTGATTCCGTAACACATTTTGTTAAGGCTGGTGCAGTAAAAATAGCTTTAATAACCACAGAAAAGTATTTTAACGTAAGTGAAAGTAGAAAGGAAGGTTATTTAGCAGCTTTGAAATTAAATAATATAGCATTAGATGATCGTTTAATTTTAACACTACCCCATGATCGGGATAATACAAATTTAATAACCGAATTTTTTCAGAATAATGACGTTGATGCAGTATTATGTGTTAATGAGATATTCGCCATTCAATGCATGAGTGTAATTCAGCATTTAGGATACACCGTTCCAGATGATATTTCGATAATCGGTTTTACCGACGGTATACTCTCTAGGTATTCATCGCCCCAATTAAGTACTGTGGCGCAGCATGGTGAGAAAATGGGAGAACTAGCGGCCAAACTATTGATCCAAAGAATGGAATCTGTAGAATTAGTAGAGGAGCCGTTTAAGACAGAAGTTATTAATGCAACTTTGGTAAAACGGGGTTCAACAATTAATTAATAGTTATAATACAATGGGTAAAGTAGGTTTTATATTTGATTTGGACGGTGTTATTGTGGATACCGCTAAATATCATTATTTGGCATGGCGTAAGCTGGCAAACGAATTGGGTTTTGAATTTACCAAAGAACAAAATGAACTTTTTAAGGGCGTAAGTAGAAAAAGGTGTTTGGAAATTCTTTTGGAAATAGGAAATGTCAAGGCAACACAAAAACAATTCGATACTTGGATGATTGAGAAGAATGTAGATTACCTCGCCTATATTGAAAAGATGGACGCTAGCGAAATTCTACCAGATGTACCAAGGGTATTAAATTTTTTAAAGGAAAGAAATATTCCTATTGCCTTGGGTTCTGCCAGTAAAAATGCGCAACCTATATTGGAAAAAGTAGGTCTGTTACCATATTTTGATAGCATTGTAGATGGTAACAACGTTACCAAAGCAAAACCAGACCCAGAAGTGTTTTTAATTGCCGCGGACAACCTAAAAGTTAAACCGGAATTTTGTGTGGTTTTTGAAGATGCCGTAGCGGGTATTCAAGCAGCTAATGCGGCAGATATGGTCAGCATTGGAATTGGGGATCCAGATATTCTTAATGAAGCGCAGTATAATTTTAAGGATTTCACAGAAATAGATAATCAGTTTTTGGAATTATTATTAAATAATAAATAAATAAAGATAGCTATAGCTAGTTGCTTTATTTTTGATCGTAACACAACAAGAAACTAATGAATCAAGATTATATAAAACCAGATAAATGGTGCATTATTGAAGAAGGATTTGATAAGGAAAATGTCAAATCCTCTGAAAGTATTTTTAGCATCGGTAACGGCGCCATGGGGCAACGTGCCAATTTTGAGGAAACCTATTCAGGAGATACTTTTCAGGGTAGTTATATTGCCGGGGTATATTATCCAGATAAGACCAGGGTAGGTTGGTGGAAAAATGGTTACCCAGAGTATTTTGCCAAGGTTTTAAATGCACCCAATTGGATTGGCATCAATATTAAAATAAATGGTGAAGAATTAGATTTAGCCACTTGCAAAAAAGTTTCGAACTTTAGACGTGAGTTAAATATGAAAGAAGGCGTGTATTCACGTAGCTTTTTGGCGGTAACTTCAAATAATGTGGAAATTGAAGTTGTGGTAAAGCGATTTTTGAGTTTGGAGATAGATGAAGTAGGTGCTATTTCATATCAAATCAAAGTGTTAAATACCAAAGCTTCCTTGGTGTTTGAGCCATATCTTGACAGTGGTATTACCAATGAGGACAGTAATTGGGACGACAAATTTTGGAATACCACAAATGTAAGTATCGAAGAAAATTGTGCGTTTATTGAAGCGCACACTATGAAAACGGAATTTAAGACCTGCACCTTTATGCAGGCTTCTTTAGATTATGATGGTGCCACAGTTGTAGGTGTTGCATCGGAAAAGACGGATAATTTCGTTTCATTGAAATTTGAACAGGAGGTAGAGGCTAACGCAACTGTAACTTTAACAAAGTTTGGTGGTTATACCGTTACACGAAATCACCCAAACGAGGAGTTGGTTCAAGTTGCTCATAATAAACTCAGTGAAGTAAGTGAAATTGGCTTTGAAGGGCTGTTGCAAAAACAGAAAGAGGCTTGGGCGGCAATTTGGGAAATGAGCGATATTGTTATTGAAGGTGATATAAAAGCGCAGCAAGGAATTCGTTTTAATATTTTTCAATTGAACCAAACGTACTTGGGGACCGATTCTACTTTAAATATAGGACCTAAAGGTTTTACCGGTGAAAAATATGGTGGTAGTACTTATTGGGATACAGAGGCATATTGCATTCCTTTCTATATGGCCACCAAAGATGATAAAGTGGCTAGAAAACTATTAAAGTATCGCTACAATCATTTAGAAAAGGCTATTGAAAATGCTAAGAAATTAGGCTTTTCAAACGGTGCGGCATTATATCCAATGGTGACTATGAATGGCGAGGAATGCCATAATGAATGGGAAATTACCTTTGAAGAAATACATAGGAATGGAGCCATAGCCTTTGCAATTCACAACTATTTTAGATATACCGGTGATTATAGCTACATACCAGAAATGGGCTTAGAGGTTTTAATAGGCATTTCAAGGTTTTGGCATCAGCGTGTTAATTTGTCAAAAGACAAGAATAAATATGTAATGTTAGGGGTTACGGGTCCTAATGAGTATGAGAATAATGTCAATAATAACTGGTATACCAACTATTTGGCAAAATGGTGTATAAACTATACGTTGACCCAATTAGATAAGGTTAAGAGCGGTTATCCGGATGATTATCATAGGGTGGTGGGCAAAACCAAACTTACCGATAGGGAATGTGAAAAGTGGAAGAAGGTTGCCAATAAAATGTATTTCCCTTATTCAAAGGAATATGGTGTTTTCTTGCAACAAGATGGCTTTTTGGATAAAGAATTGGTTAAGGTGGATGATTTGCCAAAATCTGAAAGACCTATTAACCAAAAATGGAGTTGGGATCGTATTTTAAGATCACCTTATATAAAACAGGCAGATGTGCTGCAAGGTTTTTATTTTTTTGAAGAGGATTTCTCTACAGAAGACCTTGAGAGACATTTTGATTTCTACGAACCTTTTACCGTTCATGAATCTTCCTTGTCCCCTTGTGTGCACAGTATTCAGGCAGCTAAATTGGGTAGAATGGAGCAAGCATATAATTTTTATTTAAGAACATCTAGATTAGATTTAGATGATTATAATAAGGAGGTAGAAGAAGGTTTGCACATTACGTCTATGGCCGGTACTTGGATGAGTATTGTTGAAGGTTTTGGTGGTATGCGTGTGGTAAACGATAAATTATCGTTTAAACCTCAAATTCCAAATCAGTGGAATGCATATTCATTTAAGGTTAATTTTAGAAATCGGATCATAAAAGTGAACGTAACCGCTGATTGTACCACTTTTCAATTAATTGGAACCAAAGAAGTTTCTATTCGTGTCAATGGTAAAAAAGTAGAGTTGTTTCCAGATGAGTTGATCACCGTATAGTTTCTTGTTGTAGTTAGTACTAAAAATTAAAATGCCCCATGAATCATAAAATTGTTATTTACCATGTATTTACCAGGTTGTTCGGAAATACGAATACCAATAATAAGCCTTGGGGCACTATTGAGGAGAATGGGGTAGGCAAGTTTGCTGATTTTAATAAAAAGGCACTAACGGAAATTAAGAATTTGGGTGTTACCCACATTTGGTATACCGGTGTACCGCATCATGCCGTAATAAATGATTATACTGAAATAGGAATATCAAATGATGATCCAGATGTAGTCAAGGGCAGGGCTGGTTCTCCTTATGCTGTTAAGGACTATTACAATGTTAACCCAGATTTGGCTAAAAATCCATCAAATAGATTAAAAGAGTTCAAATCACTTATTGAGCGTACACATAAGGCCGGCATGAAGGTGATTATAGATATTGTGCCTAATCATGTAGCTAGAAAGTATGAGGGGAAAACTAATCCAAAGGGTGTTTCTGATTTTGGTTTTGGAGATGATACATCCGTAGAGTATCAAAAGGACAATAACTTTTATTACATCCCGGGGACGGAATTTAAAACCCCACAATGGCAAGATGGTTATATTCCCTTAGGTGGTGATGCTCCAAATTTTTCCTATCCAAAATTAAAAGAGATTCCTGCAAAGTGGACCGGTAATGGTTCTCGTAGTCCGCAACCGGATATGAACGATTGGTATGAAACTGTACGCATCAATTATGGAGTAAGACCAGATGGCGGACTGGATTTTGATATGCTGCCAAACGATTATGGAGAAAAAGACCATAAAGAACATTTTGAGTATTGGAAGAAAAAAGTAGTACCGAGTTCTTGGAGAAAATTTAAGGATATTGCTTTGTATTGGTTAAATATGGGTGTTGACGGTTTTAGGTATGATATGGCAGAAATGGTCCCTGTTGAATTCTGGAGTTACTTGAATTCATCTATTAAAATGAAAAATCCCGATGCTTTTTTAATGGCAGAAGTCTATAATCCAGATTTGTATAGAACATATATTCATAAGGGAAAAATGGACTATCTATATGATAAAGTGGATTTTTATGATGGACTTAAACATATTATGAAAGGCTATGGTTGGTCTGATCACTTACCGGTTGTACAAAATGGTTTACGAGATATAGAGCATCATATGCTCCACTTTTTAGAAAACCATGATGAGCAGCGTATTGCTAGTCCAGAATTTGTTGGTAATGCAGAAATTGGGAGACCGGCAATGGTTGTTTCCGCTACCATAAGTACATCGCCCACTATGATTTATTTTGGGCAAGAAGTAGGTGAGCCGGCAGCAGAACATGCAGGTTTTGGTAGTCCGTCAAGAACTTCTATTTTTGATTATATAGGTGTGCCGCATCACCAAAGGTGGGTCAATGATAAAAAATTTGATGGCGGCCAATCTAGCCCCAAAGAAGCCGCTTTGCGAGATTTTTACAAACGTTTGTTGAACTTCACTATCAGTAGTGAGGCTTTAATGGGTGCGTACAGAGAGATTCATTTCTACAATAAAGAAATTACCGAAAACTATAATCACCGTGTATTGTCCTATGTCCGTTGGTCGGAAAATCAAAAATTAATAATAGTCTCAAATTTTGATGTAAACGACCATTTTTCGTTCGACTTAAAAATACCTGTAGATTTGGTGAATCTGTGGAAATTAAAAGAAGGAATTTATCCACTGCACGATGCTCTTTATGGTCATGTGAATTCTTTACGTATAGAAAATGGTGAAGGTCATATTTCAATTAACCTAAATCCTTTAGAATCCTTTATTTTTGAATTAAAATCATAAACCCATGCTTTATAGAATTATCCTGGCTTTTATTTGTTTAACCTTAGCATCATGTCATATGAAAAAAGAACCTTTAGTCATTGGTCATAGAGGAGCCATGGGCCACGAAACTGAAAATACCTTGCCATCCATTCAAAAGGCACTGGATCTTGGGGTTGATATGTTAGAGATCGATGTTTTTAAAATAAAAAGTGGGGAAGTAGTAGTTTTTCATGATGATAAGCTTGATCGAATTACTAATGCACCTGGCAACATTGAAGATTATTATATAGTAGATTTAATGCAGGTAATTGTTGATGGGGGGCATAAAATACCCATGCTGCAAGAGGTATTAAAACTCATTGATAATAAAGTGGCATTAAACATAGAGCTAAAAGGTGCTGGTACTGCAGACAGGGTAAATCATATTATGAAATATTACATTGAGCAGAAAAATTGGTCGCCCGATAATTTTATTATTTCCAGCTTTAATTGGGATGAGTTGAAGGATATGCGCAAATATAATTCTAATGTTGCCATTGCTGTATTAACGGAAGAAGACCCTTTAGAAGCAATACCAGTGGCAAAAGAGTTGAATGCAGTGGCCATTAATCCGTATTTCAAGAAATTAGATGAGGAAAAAGCCGAAGCAATACATGATGCCGGTTTTAAAATTTATACATGGACGGTAAATGAACCTGCAGATATTGAAGCAATGAAGAATGTAGGTGTAGATGGCATAATTACCAACTTTCCTGAACGAGTAAATTAATGCATGATGTTCTGGTCATTGGTGGCGGTGCAGCCGGTTTTTATGCAGCCATTCATATAGCTGAGAGTAGACCACAAACCAAAATTGCAATTTTAGAGCGAGGTAAGGAAGTACTCACAAAGGTAAAAGTCTCTGGTGGTGGGCGTTGTAATGTTACCCATGCTGAATTTAATCCTGTAGATCTAAGCAAAAACTATCCACGGGGCCAAAAAGAGTTATTGGGTCCTTTTCATACCTACGCAAGTGGAGATACTGTCGGATTTTTTGAGGAACGCGGCGTTGCCCTAAAAATTGAGGAAGATGGTAGAATGTTCCCGGTCACCAATTCCTCACAAACCATTATTGATTGTTTTCTTTCAGAGGCCGATAGATTAGGTATACAGGTAAAAACACTTTGTTCTGTAACCGGTATAGAGCAAATTAAAGAGGAGGAAGGGGTAATATGGAAGGTTGCCATTGGTGATGGTCATATGTATTGTAAAAAGCTCATTTTAGCTACTGGGAGCAATCCAAAAATGTGGAATTATGTACAAGCGTTAGGGCATAGTATTGTTCAGCCGGTTCCTTCGTTATTCACTTTTAATATTAAAGATGAGCGTATTTCGGATATCCCTGGTGTGGCTACACATACAGAGGTCAAAGTGATACCTAAAAAGAATATTAGCAAAAAGAAAGGAAAACTAAAACCAGATACTGCCGTTTTAACTTCAGAAGGACCTTTGTTAATAACACATTGGGGTATGAGCGGACCCGCTATTTTAAAATTATCCGCTTGGGGAGCAAGAATTTTAGAGCAGTACAATTATCAGTTTAAAATACAGGTAAATTGGGCTCCGGAGTATCATCATGATGGGTTATTGGAATTATTTCTTAAGGTAAAGCAGGTAGAAAAGAAAACCGTTCTAAGAACCAAGGTATTGGATATACCTAAGCGCCTGTGGGTTAATTTAGTGAAAGCCTCTAATATAGATGATACCTTAACATGGCCCGAAGTTTCAAAACAACAATTGTCAAATTTGGCGGAACAATTAACAGCGGGTATATTTCAAGTAAATGGAAAAAGCACTTTTAAAGAAGAATTTGTAACGGCAGGTGGTGTAGATTTAAAGGAAATCAACTTTAAGACTTACGAAAGTAAAATACTAACTAATCTTTATTTTGCTGGTGAAATTATAAATGTGGACGCTATTACTGGCGGATTCAATTTTCAGAATGCGTGGACCGGAGGTTATATTGCGGCCCAAGGTGTAGTTAACGATCTGAATACAAATATTGAATAATATGAACACCTATATTGCATTTTTAAGAGGTATTAATGTAAGTGGCAAGCATAAGATTCAAATGGTCGAGTTAAAAGAATTGCTCTCCAAGCAAAAATTGGAAGATGTTAAAACGTACATACAAAGTGGTAACGTGGTATTTAAAAGTGGATTGGAAAATTCCAAAGAATTAGAAAATCTGATATCTAAGGCAATTCTCAGCCATTTTAATTTTAACGTTCCTGTCATAGTGATGACCATTTCTAAATTAAAAGAAATATTAGATCGGAATCCGTTTAAAACAGATGATGAGAATTTGCTAAAGCAAAATTACTTTGTTCTGCTAAGTGAAATACCAAGCGTAGAAGCTGTAGATAAGTTAAGCAAAGAGACATTTAAAACTGAAGACTTTTTAGTCACCAATGGCTGTATGTATCTAAAATGTACAGCAGGTTATGGTAAAGCGAAATTGAATAATAATCTTGTTGAGCGTAAGTTGAAAGTTGAGGCAACTACTAGAAATTACAGGACAATGAGTAAGCTGTTAGAACTGTCCAATTAGTTCAATTCCCATATTTTAAAATTTAGGGCAGTAGCAAAGCATACCCATAAGAAATATGGGGTTAATAGATACGCCGCAAATTTACTGACTACCTTAAACCATTTTATAGTAAGTGCCAGAACAATTAATAGCGCTACAATGATCAATAGGGCCAATAAGGGCTGTTTAAGTCCAAAAAAAACAATGCTCCACAAACCGTTTAAGAGTAATTGAAACCCAAAATGATAAAGTCCGGTCTTAACCCATTTATGGTGAAAACCTTTTGCCCAGACCCAACCAGCAGAAATACCCATCATAATGTAGAGTACACTCCAAACGGGGGCAAAAATCCAATTAGGTGGATTAAAACTTGGCTTGTTCAGTGTTAAATACCAGCTATTTACAGAGCTCTGCGTAACTACACTACTCAAGAAACCTATAGTAGAACATATTACAATGCCGATAAATATGTAGGTAAGCTTTCTTTTCAATTGGCTGGTGTTTAGCTCTAAAATAAGGATTTATTTTAATTGATAGCCCTAAAAACTATATTTGCACAAATTGAAAATTCAATGTCAGAAAAAGATTTTATTCCATCATCATACATTACATTGAAAGAAGAAGGTATTGTTGGGTATACATCACCTAGCAATATTGCATTGGTTAAATATTGGGGAAAAAGGGAGAATCAAATACCTGCCAATCCGTCTATAAGTTTTACGCTGGCCGCTTGTATGACCAAAACCAGTGTAGAATACAAGAAAAAAATAAGAAAGGATAACGAATTCTCTTTTGATCTATTTTTTGAAGATCAGCCAAAAGAAGAGTTTAAACCAAAGATTAAAACATTCTTAAAAAGGATAGAAAAATATCTACCTTTCTTAAAAGAATATCATTTGGTCATAAAAACATCAAATACATTTCCGCATAGTAGTGGTATTGCTTCATCTGCCAGTGGAATGTCTGCTTTAGCTTTATGTTTTATGGAAATGGAAAGGACTTTTTCGGCACCAATTACTGATGATTTTTTCAACAATAAGGTATCCTTTATATCACGCTTAGGGTCTGGTAGTGCATGCCGAAGTATTGAAGGTCCTTTGGTGCAGTGGGGAGAAACCTCTTCGGTTGCAGGTAGTTCAAATTTGTTTGGGGTTAAATATCCCTACAAAGTACATGATATCTTCAATAATTTTCATGATACCATTTTGTTGGTAGACAAAGGGGAGAAACAAGTAAGTAGTACAGTTGGTCATGAGCTTATGCATGGTCATCCGTTTGCATCGCAAAGATTTGAACAAGCTCATGAGAATTTAGATAAGCTGCGTACAATATTGGCAGAGGGTAACTTAAATGATTTTATTGGTATAGTAGAAAGTGAGGCACTTACTTTGCATGCTATGATGATGACTAGTCATCCTTATTTTATTTTAATGAAACCAAATACGCTTTCTATTATAAATGAAATTTGGAAGTTTAGACAAACATCCAATACCCATGTTTGTTTTACATTAGATGCAGGGGCAAATGTACATGTGCTATACCCCGAAAATGAAAAAGATATCGTTTTTCCGTTTATTAAAGAGAAGTTAATTTC
Organism: Maribacter dokdonensis DSW-8; assembly: GCF_001447995.1. Classification (NCBI taxonomy): domain Bacteria; kingdom Pseudomonadati; phylum Bacteroidota; class Flavobacteriia; order Flavobacteriales; family Flavobacteriaceae; genus Maribacter; species Maribacter dokdonensis. Next base: position 846,595 of record NZ_LDPE01000002.1, read on the forward strand.
TTTTTGTCAAAATGGGCAGTATATTTGTGATCGAATTGGTCTGGGTGCTAAGAAGTTGTAAATGATTTGCACACTATTTGTATGCAACCTACGTTTGTAAAAAGAACGGTTTTACTACTTTGTTTAACCTTTTTGGGTAAAACGTTCAACTTTATGTGTTTCTTTGACTATATTTATATAAGTTCAATGCTTGCTTAGTTATTAAAAATGAAAGGACCTTTATTTTATTCAAAAATTCTTCTCTTCGGGGAGTATGGTATTATTAAAGATTCCAAAGGCTTATCCATTCCTTATAATTTTTATAAAGGGGCTTTAAAATCTGACGCAAGTGTTTCTAAAGAGGCAACAAAATCTAACAAGAGTTTAGAGGCTTTTGCCCTGTATTTGGAAAAGTTGACCATAGATGAGCCTAAATTGGTATCATTTGATTTGGATACTTTAAAGTCGGATGTTGCAGCGGGTATGTATTTTGATAGTTCAATACCACAGGGGTATGGCGTAGGTAGTAGTGGTGCTTTGGTTGCAGCAATCTATGATAAGTATGCTCAACATAAAATTACCGTTCTTGAAAATTTAACCAGAGAGAAATTGTTGAAACTAAAAACGATATTCGGTAAAATGGAGTCGTTTTTCCATGGTAAGTCCTCTGGCCTTGATCCTTTGAACAGTTATTTAAGTTTGCCCATTCTCATTAACTCTAAGGATAATATTGAATCAACAAGTATTCCATCACAGAATGCAGAAGGTAAAGGAGCTGTATTTTTATTGGATAGCGGTATTATTGGTGAGACCGCTCCTATGATTCAGATTTTCATGGAGCAAATGAAGAATGATGGGTTTAGAAGTATGTTGAAAAACCAATTTATAAAACATACGGATGCTTGTGTAGAAGACTTTGTAAATGGTAACATAAAATCCCTGTTCGGTAATTTAAAACAGCTATCGCACGTAGTATTGGATAATTTTAAGCCAATGATACCGGCAAAGTTCCATGATTTATGGAAAAAAGGTATAGACACCAATGACTATTACCTAAAATTGTGTGGTTCAGGTGGTGGTGGCTACATATTAGGGTTTACAGAAGATTTGGAAAAAGCTAAAACTGCGTTAAAAGATTATAAACTGGAAGTAGTTTATAATTTTTAGGTAATTTCCATAATGCTTAATAGAAAAAATAAACTCTTACTGTTAAAAGTATTGAGTCTGTTTTCAGTAGTTAGGGGATATAATATTTTAGTTATAGCTCTAGCGCAATATTTGGCATCCATTTATATACTTGCTCCTGAACTTCCGGTACGTAGAGTAGTATTGGATATTAATCTCTTTGTTATCGTATTGGCATCTGCTTTGGTTATTGCGGGTGGTTATATCATTAATAATTTTTATGATGCTGAAAAAGACCTCATAAATAAACCAAGAAAAAGTATGCTGGATCGTTTGGTAAGCCAACGGTTTAAGCTTACTACTTATTTTGTGTTGAATTTTATAGCGGTAATTGCGGCCAGTTATGTTTCATTTAAAGCTGTATTCTTTTTTTCCTCTTATATTTTTGGTATCTGGATCTACTCCCATAAGCTAAAAAGAATTCCGTTTTTAGGTAATTTTATTTCTGCCACATTAGCTATTACTCCTTTCTTTGTGGTGTTTATTTATTATAAGAACATACAGACGGTAATATTTGTGCATGCCCTATTTCTCTTTTTACTTATTCTTGCTCGAGAGATAATTAAGGATTTGGAAAATATCTCTGGTGACTTAGCACAGAATTATAGGACCATTCCTATTATTTATGGCGCAAGAACATCTAAACTAGTAATCTCATTTTTAATTCTTTTGACTTTAGTACCGTCGTTATTATTGATTTTTAGATTTGATGTAGGCCACATGAATATCTATTTTATATTATGCGTTCTTCTATTACTGTTGTTTATAGTCTTATTGTTTAGGGCCAAGGCACGTAAAGATTATGTTTGGTTGCATAATATTCTCAAATTGATCATAGTAATGGGGGTGTTCAGTATTCTTCTTATTGACATAGACTTAGTTTTAAATAGAATATTGTAGTTGTTGGTAATATGTTGCATATAACTATTTGAACCGCAATGCAATTTGCTACCTTTGTGCAAAATTGGTACAATTATGAGTAGGGATGATTCTAGTAGAGGTAAGAAACCGTCGGGTAGGCAAGGTGGTAATTTTAAAAAAAAGAGCTACGCCCGTGGTAATTCGCCCATTAAAAAAAATGTAACTCCAAGTAAGCCACAAGATCCTAATTCAATTCGATTAAATAAATACGTGGCCAATTCTGGTGTATGTTCTAGGAGAGATGCCGATATATACATTGCCGCCGGTAGTGTAACAGTAAATGGTAAGCCTGTAACCGAAATGGGTTACAAGGTAAAGTTAAGCGATGAGGTAAAATTCGATGGTCAATTATTGAATCCGGTCAAAAGAGAATACGTACTACTTAACAAGCCAAAAGACTTTGTTACCACCATTCGCGATGAAAGAGGTAAAAGACACGTTTCTGGATTAATATCAAGTGCTTCTAAGTCAAAATTACTTCCTGTAGATAAATTGGAAAAAGAACATACAGGTTTACTTTTGTTTACCAATGATGGTAATATGATCAAGACGTTAAAAAGCCCTATCAACGGTCTACGTAAAATATATCATTTAGTACTTGAGCAAGAATTACGAAGTGCCGATTTAAAGAAAATTCAAGAAGGGGTCGTTGTAGATGAAAAAGTAGTTCGTGTACAGGATATAAGTTTCATTGCAGATGCTCCCAAAAGGGAAGTTGGTATTGAAATTTATAGTTCTAGAAATAAAATTGTAGAGCGTTTGTTTGAAACCTTAGGATATAAAATCCAAAAATTGGATAGGGTAGTTTATGGTGGTCTTACCAAAAAAGATTTACCAAGAGGGCACTGGAGATATTTGACAGAACAAGAAATCATTAATTTCAAAATGATCAAATAGTACATGCTCCTTGTCTTAATAAAGGCTATAGGATATGAAATTATTTCAGTGTACCAATTGTAAGAGTACGGTTGTTTTTGAAAACAATACATGTTTAAACTGCGGTTTTAAACTGGGTTATTCATCATATTACAATAAAATTGTTTCTTTAGATCCAAGTGCCGCTACATGGCAGGTTAAGGAACTGGATGGAAAGACCTATGAATATTGTGAGAACTATAAGCACACGGTCTGTAACTGGTTGGTTGACGTTTCTAGAGGTCGCAAATTCTGTCTTGCCTGTACCCTGAACAGAACAATTCCGCATCTTTTAGATGATGATAATCTTAAAAAATGGAAACATATTGAGGTTGCCAAGCACAGATTGGTATATCAATTATTACGTTTTAGACTACCGGTAGTTAGCAAAACAATAGATGATGATAAAGGTTTTTGCTTTGATTTTTTGGAGAAAGATGAGCTTCTAGAAGAATCAAAAGGATTAAAAACGGGTCATGCAGATGGTGTAATTACCCTTATGATAGCGGAAGCGGACCCTGTTGTTCGCGAGCAGGTAAAACAGCAAATGGCAGAGCGGTATAGAACTTTGCTCGGTCATTTTAGACATGAGGTGGGACATTATTATTGGGATTTGCTAATTCGTGATAATCCGAAGGTATTAGCGGATTTTAGGAGCATTTTTGGTGATGAATCTCAATCGTATGCAGATGCATTGACCACCCATTATAATAATGGTCCAAAGGCAAATTGGCAACAAAGTTTTATAAGTAAATATGCATCATCCCACCCTTGGGAAGATTGGGCAGAAACGTGGTCCCATTACTTACACTTAACCGATGTATTGGAAACCGCATATAATTTCGGTCTCAAATCAAATCCTAAAATAATTGCTAAGAAAAGCCTGAAAATGAATGCGGCTTTTGATCCATATACCGTTACTGATTTTAGTAGAATAATGGAAACAGGTATTCCCCTTTTATTTACACTTAATAGTATGAACCGTTCTTTGGGAGAAGACGATCCCTATCCGTTTATAATCTCAAAACCTGTAGAGAAAAAATTGGAGTTCATTCATAAATTGTTAAAAGGTGTTTTATGAATTCATTAATTTTCTGAAAGAATAAGAGTTAGTATTTTATGCTATAGCATTATTGCATTAAAGGTTATACGGGTAAATTTATCTGAATTCATTTCAGTACGTATGGCACAGGTAGAAAAGATTAATAGACAGAATTCCAAATTTAAACTAACCCATCTCCCTAAGTTATTAGTGAGAACGTATCATGCTTGGATGGAAAAGGAGCCATTTCAGATTAGTGCTATTATAGCATATTATGCAATATTGTCATTGCCAGGTCTGCTTATTTTAATATTGGAATTAGTTGGTGGTATTTGGGGCAAGGAGATTGTTCAGGGAGAATTGTTCGCTGAAATTTCTTCTGCCATGGGACCAGAAACCGCACAATCTATTCAAGAGATGATCAAGGATCAAGGTAGTCAGCAAACTTCATTGATTGCTACCCTTTTAGGGATCGGTGTGTTAATTTATGGTGCTACGGGAGTATTTTATCAGCTACAAAATGCATTGAATGAAATTTGGGAGGCAAAACCTAAATACACAAATGAGTTTATTTCTACATTGTTTATGCGTTTAAAAGGTTTTGGTTTTATAATTATTATTGGCTTTTTATTATTGGTTAGTTTTGTATTGACTTCTCTATTATCGGCATTTTCAACGCAGCTCTCCAGACTTTTGCCAGATGGTATGTTAGAACTTGGATTCGTACTGGATCTAATATTATCACTTGGTTTTATTTATTTATTATTTGGGGCTATGTTCAAGTACTTGCCCAGTACTCATGTTCGTTGGAAAGCGGTTAAAGTAGGTGCCGCGCTTACTGCCGTATTATTTTTACTTGGTAAATATGCTTTGGCATTCTATTTTGGAAAAGCGGAACCCGGCTCTACCTATGGGGCGGCCGGGAGTATAATTTTGGTCATGCTTTGGGTGTCCTACTCTAGTTTAATAGTCACTTTTGGAGCACAGTTTACCAAGATTTATTCTGATAAGTATGTGAAAATTAATTAAGTTTTTTCATTTTGTCATGAATCTCTTTCAAGCATAAATTACCTAAACTTCCTTCATGTGTATGATGAATATCTCTTTTAGGTGTAAAAGTACCTGCGTTGATTTCCATACCCATTTTCTTGTAAGCATCTCTAAACGGCATACCGCTTTGTACCAACTCATTTAATGTATCTACACTAAACAAATAATCATATTTTGGGTCGTCTAGAATACTATCGTTCACTCTGATTTCCTTTAGGCTAAAAGTTAAAATCTCTAAACAAGCCTTCATATCTTGAATTGCCGGAACAATAATTTCTTTCACCAATTGCAAATCTCTGTGGTAACCACTAGGTAGATTATTGATGACCAATGTCAATTGATTAGGAATAGACTGTAGTTTGTTGCATTTGCCACGTACCAACTCAAACACATCGGGATTTTTCTTGTGTGGCATAATACTGGAACCCGTGGTAAGCTCATCTGGAAAAGAAATGAAATCGAAATTCTGACTCATATACAAGCAAATATCCATGGCCATTTTAGATAGGGTAGCTGCAATGTTGGCAATACCAAAAGCGGTAGCTTTTTCAGCTTTTCCTCTACTCATTTGTGCTGCAACCACATTATATTTCATGGTTTCAAAACCCATTTCTTTGGTGGTAAAACTACGGTCTATAGCAAATGAACTACCGTAACCGGCAGCACTTCCTAACGGATTTTGATCTGCAACTTTGTAGGCCGCTTCAATAAAATAAAGGTCATCTATTAAGCTTTCTGCATAGGCGGAAAACCATAGCCCAAAAGAAGATGGCATGGCAATCTGTAAGTGTGTGTAACCTGGTAGCATTACATCCTTATGCTCTTGTGCTTTTACCAAAAGAAGGTTGAAAAGCGATTTGGTCATCGCCTTTATTTCTGTCAATTCATCTTTTAGGTATAAATGCATGGCTACAAGAACTTGGTCGTTTCTAGAACGTGCAGTATGTATTTTTTTACCGGTATCTCCTAGACTTAGTGTCAGCATGTATTCAATTTTAGAATGCATGTCTTCAAAAGAATTTTCTATAGAAAATGTGCCTTTTTCTATTCGCGCGGCAATATTATCAAGTTCTTTTACAAGTTCAGCGGTTTCCTTGGGGGAAATCAATCCTATTTTACCCAGCATTTTCGCATGTGCCTTAGATGCAATAACGTCGTATTTTGCTAAGTGTAAATCCAATTCTCTATCGTTGCCAACTGTAAAGTGATCAATTTTTTTATCGGTGCTAAATCCTTTATCCCAGAGTTTCATATGTTGTCAGTTATCAATTATCAATTAAGCAATGAACAATGCTTATTGGTAATTGGTTATTGTTAATTGTTGATTGAAAGGAAGCCTTTTAATAATTTAATATATAAATCTATACCTTCTTCAATTTCATGTACATAGATGAATTCGTTGGCAGAGTGGGAGCGTGTGCTGTCCCCAGGTCCTAATTTTAACGATTGGCAACTTAACGCTGCTTGATCAGATAATGTAGGTGATCCATATGTAGTTCTGCCCAAGGCAATACCAGATTGCACCAACGGATGGTCTTTATCTATTTTAGATGAATTTAAACGCAAAGATCGCTCCTTTAATTCGCATGGCGCATCCTTCTTTAATAAATCTGCAATTTCTTTATTGCTATATGCATCGTTTACACGTACATCTACTACTAAATCTACTTGTGCCGGTACCACATTATGTTGTTTGCCAGCATTTATTTGGGTAACCGTCATTTTTACATCGCCCAAGGCTTCAGAAGATTTTTCGAAAGAATAATTCTTGAACCATTCCAGAACTTTAATGGAGTTGTAAATGGAATTATCATTGTTTGGATGTGCGGCGTGCGATGGAGTACCTTTAACAACAGCATCAAAAACCACCAATCCTTTTTCAGCAATAGCAAGTTGCATCAAAGTAGGTTCACCAACAATGGCTACATCTATATGTGGAAGTTTTGGCAATAAACCGCGCAAGCTATTTTCACCGGCATTCTCCTCTTCTGCAGAGGCGACCATTAAAATATTATGATTAAGGTCTTCTGCATTGTAATAGTTTACATAAGTAGCCAAAAGGGAAACCAACGGTCCGCCAGCATCATTACTACCAAGGCCAAACAACTTACCATCTTCAATGTGGGGCAAAAAAGGATCTTTGGTGTATGCCGTATTTGGTTTTACCGTATCGTGGTGCGAATTCAGTAATAATGTAGGTTTTGAGTCGTCCCAATATTTATTTTTAGCAATAATATTGTTGAGGTCTCTTTCCGTAGGTATGTCATATTTTGCCAGCCAAGCCTGTATTGCATCGGCTGTTTTATCTTCTTCTTTAGAAAAAGATTCTATTGATATGAGTTGCTTCAGTAATGCAATTGCACTTTCTGTAAGTTCTGTTTGGTTCATCTTAAAGTTTTATTGTCGTGAACAGTTCTGTGTTTTTATCTAACATGGTAACATCGCCCAGGCATACTTTAGCTACGTTGTGGTTTAGGGCATGAAAGCAATTATGAAGTTTTGGCAACATTCCGTCAGCAATGATACTATCGGATAAAAGTGATTTATAGGTATTGGTATTAATGTCTTTAACTACGCTGTTTTCATCGGCAATATCCATTAAAACCCCTTTTTTCTCAAAACAATAATACAACGTAGTTTCAAAGGTAAGTGCCATGCCTATTGCAATTTCAGAGGCAATCGTATCTGCATTGGTGTTCAATAACTGTCCGGCACCATCGTGCGATAAGGCACAGAAAATGGGTGTTAAATCTGCCGCTAAAAGCTTGGATAATAATGCAGCGTTTACACCATCAATATCGCCTACAAATCCGTAATCAATTTCTTTGACAGGACGTTTATGAGCCTGTATGCTATCACCGTCAGCACCGCTTAATCCAATTGCGTTGGTGTTTTTAGCTTGTAGTTGTGCAACAATTTTCTTGTTTGCCAAACCACCATACACCATGGTTATAATATCAACGGTTTCGGCATCGGTAATACGCCTGCCTTCTATCATTTTAGACTCAATACCAAGTTTGGTTGCTAATTGAGTGGCTAATTTTCCACCGCCATGAACCAAAATTTTTAAGCCTTCAAGTTTAGAAAAGGCAGTGAGAAAAACGTCTAGGGCGTTTTCGTCTTCTATGACATTACCACCAATTTTTACAACACTTAATTTATTTTTCATAATCTGCAAATTTGAACATGAGTACCATGGCGATTATTAGAATAATATTACTGACCGGACCCATATAGGCTTTCCAATGAGCGGTGCTATGGTCAATATCTACCATATTCATTACAAAAAGGATGAGGGCGAATAGCGCAATACCAATATAGATCCACTTATTAATTTTCATTGCTCTCCAGTATTTTCTTTAACACCAATTGTGCTGCGTAGGTTCTGTTATTTGCCTGTTCTATAACCAAAGACTGGTCACTATCCAAAACTTCATCGGCAACAACAACATTTCTACGTACAGGAAGACAGTGCATAAATTTTGCCTTGCCTAATTTCTTAAGTGTCATTTGCCAGTTTGGGTCCTGCGATTTTATTTGACCATAATCGGTATAGCTACTCCAGTTCTTTACATAAACAAAATCGGCATTTTCTAAAGCCTTCTCTTGGTTGTGCTCAATGGTACAATCTTTTGTGATGTTAGGGTCCAGTTCATAACCTTCAGGATGCGTAATCACAAAATCGGCATGTTGCTTTTGCATCATTTGTACAAATGAATTGGCAACGGCATGTGGTAGAGCCCTTGGGTGCGGCGCCCAAGAAAGAACAACCTTAGGGTTGTTTTTAAAATTGTGTTCCTCTAAAGTAATGGCATCGGTTAATGCTTGTAATGGGTGCCCCACAGAGCTTTCCATATTTACGATAGGTACCGTAGCATATGTTTTAAAACCGTTGAGCACCTCTTCCGCTTCATCTAGTTCCTTATCTACCAAACCGGCAAAGGCACGGATGGCAATGATATCGCAATACTGCGAAATTACTTGGGCGGCCTCTTTAATATGTTCAGAAGTTCCTTGGTCCATAATGGTACCATCGGCATATTCCAAAGCCCAACCTTCGCTACCAAAATTCATTACAATAACTTCCATACCCAAATTCATTGCTGCTTTTTGGGTACTTAAACGTGTACGAAGCGAGTTGTTAAAGAATAACAACCCAATAGTTTTGTCTTTACCTAATTCCTTAAATTTTTTAGGTTGTTTTTTAAGTGTTATGGCTTCTTTTACCCAGTTGGATAAAACGTCTATATCGTTTATTGAAAGGTAATTCATGATGATGTTATTTTTGTAAATGTGCTTTTATTTTCAATGGCATCAACAATAAAGTTATCGTTCAGCCCATTGGTGATCCAGGTTTCAATACCTGCTTTTTGTGCAATGGTGGCGGCATCAATTTTTGACTGCATACCACCGGTACCGTGGGTAGATTTGGATTCCCCTATTTCTTTGAGCAATTTGGTCAGGTCTGAAACGGCTTCTATTGTTTTTGGTGTGGAAGTCGTTAAAGAGGATTTTGTATAAATACCATCTGTATTTGTAGCAATGATAAGAATGTCAGCAGATAAAAGCGATGCGGTTAAACCGGCCAATTTATCATTATCACCAAATTTGATCTCATCAGTAGCAACGGTATCATTTTCATTAATGATAGGAATGAAGTTGTTGGCAACAAGAACATTAATGGTGTTTTTAATATTCGCTCTAGTTTGCTCATTTTCAAAATCGGAATAGGATAACAAACATTGTGATGTAAAGAGCCCAAGCTCCCTAAAATTTTCTTGAAAAATGCGCATTAGATGAGGCTGACCAATAGATGCCAATGCCTGCTTTACATTAATTTCTTCTCCATTATGTTCCAGCTTAACAAACTGCCTTGCTGCGGCAATGGCACCGGAACTCACAATAATAAATTCGAACTTATCTTTTAGAGCGGCAATTTGCCGACCAATATCCTCAATTTTTCCTCGGGAAATATGATCAGTGTCTTTGGTTAAGGTATTGGAACCTAATTTCAATAAAATTCTCTTTTTCAACATGCTTCTTTGCTTTTAGTCTTAACTATTAGCCCTTTTTCAGGTTTCTATTGCGCTCAACCCGACACTCTTATTATTTATTTTACGAACAACGAACAACGAACAACGAACAACGAACAACCAATCACAATCACCTACCTTACCTGTCCATTTCCTTTTACGTACCACTTATTGGTTACTAGATGCTGTAAACCTATAGGGCCGCGTTGATGTAATTTATCCGTACTAATGGCTAGTTCTCCTCCAAGTCCAAACTGCCCGCCATCCGTAAAGCGGGTAGATGCATTATGGTATACCGCAGCGGTATCCACAGATTGCATGAAAACATCTGCTTCCTCTTCATTTTTAGTGATGATAGAAGCGGAGTGGCCGCCTCCATAGGTATTGATGAGCTGTACGGCTTCATCTACATCTGGCACTTGCCCTAGTACAATTTTATAATCCAAAAACTCTTCAAACCAAACAGATTCATTTTCCATTTGAGAGGTGCCATCTAATCCGGCTAATTTGGCATCGGTCAAAATTTCAACATTGTGTTTTTTAAGGGTCTTGACCAAATGACTTAAAAATTCTGCCTTGCGTGGTAAATCTCTTGAAATGATAACTTTGTCAACGGCATTGCAAGCGGAAATTTTTGTGGTCTTTGCATTGACGATAACATCCAGTGCCATTTGCAAATCTGCCTCGTGCGAAACATATACAAAGTTATTTCCTCTACCGCTTACTATTACCGGGCACTGTGCATGTTGCTTAACAAAAGCGATCAGTTTTTCGCCACCTCTAGGTACAATTAAGTCTAGTTTTTGTGTTGGTTTTTCTAAAAACTGCTGAGTTTCTGTTCTGGAATAATTTAGGTAGGTTACCCAGTCCGTAGCACAATCGCAAGACTCCAAAGCTTTGTGCCATAGGTTTACTAGAACCAAATTGGAGTTTAAAGACTCTTTGCCCCCCTTTAGCAATATTTTATTACCTGATTTAAATGCGATGCCCGCAGCTTCAATGGTAACATCTGGCCTAGATTCATAAATAATCATGATCGTACCGAAAGGTGCGGTTTTGTTGCTGATCTCTAAACCATTTTCATGGGTAAATTGAAAACGTTCTACATGCAAAGGGTCTGGCAAGGCAGCTAATTTTTTCAAGGAAGAAATCATTTCTGTCACCTTGGTCTTGTTTACCTTTAAGCGATCAACCATTGCAATATCGCCTGATTCAAAAGAATTTAAATCTTTTTCATTGGCAGATATTAGAATTGATTCTTCTTGCTGCACCAATTCGGCCATACGCTTAAGTACGGCATTCCTTTTAGATATGCTTAGGGTTGTCTTCATGATAGGGCTTTTTTAAGAGCTGTAAAAAACACGTCTAAATCTTGTTTTGTAATATTCAGGGCAGGTAAAATTCTTAGCACTGTTTTATCTTTTGCGCCACCTGTAAAAAGAAAATGTTCGTGAATTAATTTTTTACGGAGATCGGCAACCTGAAAATCAAATTCAAGGCCTAACATTAAGCCTTTTCCTTTTACCCGTTTTACCTGCGGAATTTCTTTTGCCTTTTCGTTGAAATATTCGCCTAATGCTTTAGCATTGTGAATTAGGTTTTCTTTTTCAATTACTTCTAAAACCGCCATGGTGGCTGCGCAAGCCAAATGATTGCCACCAAAAGTGGTGCCCAACATTCCGTATTTTGCCTTTATACTTTCGTGAATAAGAATACCACCTACCGGAAAACCGTTGCCCATTCCCTTAGCAATACTAATGATGTCCGGTTGAATGTTATGATGTTGAAATGCAAAGAATTTTCCGCTTCTGCCAAATCCGCTTTGTACTTCATCTGCAATTAACAATGCATCATTCTCTTTACATAACAAAGCAACTTTTTGTAAGAATTCGGTCGTAGGTTCATCTAAACCACCAACGCCTTGAATAGATTCAATGATAACGGCACAAACATTCTTTGATATTTCCCTTTCAAAACCCTTACTATCGTTTAGGTCAAGAAAAACAACTTCATGTTGCAGGTTAATTTCAGCATTAATAGATGGATTATCCGTTGTTGCTACCGCAGCAGAAGTACGTCCATGAAAACCGTTGTTAAAGGCAATTACCTTTGATTTTCCGGTTACAAAAGAAGCCATTTTCAATGCGTTTTCATTTGCCTCTGCGCCAGAGTTGCACATGAATAGATTGTAATCTTCACAATTGGATGCTTCACCTAATTTGTTGGCCAAATCTACCTGTAAAGGGTTTTGTACCGCATTGCTATAAAACCCAATATTATCCAATTGGTCTTTTAAACGCTTTACATAATGTGGGTGCGTATGGCCAATGGAAATAACGGCATGCCCGCCGTAGAAATCCAAATAATCCTGTCCTTGGTCATCAGTTACTACAATGCCTTTTGCGGAAACCGGGGTTACATTATATAAAGGGTAAACGTCAAATAATTTCATAGTTGAAAAGTTTCAAGTTCAAAATAATGAATGGGTTGGGTAGCTTGTTTACTTGTTTTTGAATTCGGTAATCTTGTCGTAAGAGGAAATAATTCCGCGTATCAATGATGAGCTTAAACCTTGGTGTTCCATTTCATTTAAACCTGTTATGGTACAACCCATAGGCGTGGTAACACGGTCAATTTCTTCTTCAGGATGATTGCCGGATTCTATTAAAAGGCTTGCGGCACCGTTACACGTATGCATGGCAAGTTCTTGAGCCTCTTTGGCATCAAAACCAAGTTGTATGGCTCCTTGGGTAGTGGCACGTATTAAGCGCATCCAAAAAGCTACACCACTTGCACAGATTACGGTTGCAGCCTGCATTTGACCTTCGGGGATTTCCATAGAATGTCCCATTCTATTAAAAATGGCTTTTGCCAATTCAACCCTTTTTTTGCCTTTTTCGTTGCTACAGATACAGGTCATGGATTTACCCACGGATATAGCCGTATTGGGCATACTTCTTATGATAAAGTTGTCTTCACCAATTACCGCTTCTATTTTTTCGATGCTAAATCCGGTAATAGTTGAGATGATTACATGCTTATCCGTCAATAGATCTTTTATACTTTCTAGAATGGCGGCAAAATGAATAGGCTGGACGGCAAAAATTAAAATATCTGAATTTTCAACGGCTATTCTATTGTCATTTGTAACGGTAACCTTATCATATTTCTCAAATTCTGCTATAGCTGTGGTATCCCTTTTGGTAAGGTACATACTGGTAGCACCATTACTGTTCAATATGCCTTTAGCAATAGAAAGTCCTAAATTACCTGTACCTATAATGGCTGTTTTCATGTTTGGTGTAGTATTAAGTAAAAGGTGCTAAGTAAAAAGTATGAAGTAAACCGTAAATTTCATATCACTACTTAAAATTAGTCCCCATTAATTTTATTTCAATCTTATGTTTTTCAATAGTCCATCAAATCATTTAGAAGACCCCGGCTTTTAAATTAAGTCCTAGGTTTTCTTCCAAACCGAAAATTAAGTTCATGTTCTGCACTGCTTGCCCAGACGCACCTTTTAATAAGTTATCTATGGCAGAGGTGATCAACAACACATCTTCATGTTTATGTAAGTGGATGTGACATTGATTTGTATTTACCACTTGTTTTAAATTGATGGGCTCATCTGATATTTGGGTGAACACCGCATCATTATAAAATTCCTGAAAGATTTTTTTAGCATCCTCTAAACTACCCTCAAATTTGGTATAGGAAGTTGCCAAAATACCACGGGTAAAATTCCCTCTATTTGGCATAAAATACAGATTGCCAGTATCTTTTTGAAATGAATGTAAGCTCTCGTTGATTTCCCCTAAATGCTGATGCGTAAAAGGTTTGTACCAGCTAACGTTATTATTTCTCCATGAAAAGTGAGAAGTTGCAGACGGACTAACACCCGCACCTGTACTACCGGTTACAGCATTTATATGTACTTCATTGTCCAACAACCCCGCTTTTGCCAAGGGTAGCAATGCCAATTGGATAGCAGTTGCAAAACAACCAGGATTAGCTATATATTTTGCATTTTCAATTTCAGATTTGAATAATTCTGGTAAACCATACACAAACTCCTTACCATTGAAATTGGCATCGGTGTGCAATCTAAAATCATTGCTCAGATCTATAATAACGGTATCTTTTGAAAAATGATGCTCGTTTAAAAATGCGGTAGAATTACCATGGCCTAAACATAGAAAAACAACGTTTACATCTAGATTTACATTACCCGTAAACGCTATATCGGTAACTCCCAATAGATCTGGATGAGCCGTTGTCACCTTTTTTCCTGCTCTAGTAGTACTGAATACAAAATCGATTTCAGTTGCTGGGTGATTTAATAGAATACGAACAAGCTCCCCACCCGTATAACCAGAACCGCCAATAATACCTGCTTTAATCATAATTTTATTTTGTGTAAAGAGTATCAAGTAATAAGTATTAAGTACGAAGTACTTGAACAACACTTTTAATTTTACTTAATACTTTGTACTCATTACTTAATACTATTTTTCCTAACTCCAAATAACTATTTATCCCCATTAACATGGTTATATATTTTTCCTGAATTCGATAGAATCTTAATGAATCCTTTAGCATCATCTGCGGTCCAGCCTTTATTTACTTCGCCATATTTACCAAAAGCATCGGTCATTAAATCATGTTCGGAAGAAATACCGTGTAATCTAAACTGAAAAGGGTACAAGCCTACAAAAACATCACCAGAAACTGTTTTTTGAGTATCGGTCAAAAATGTTTCAATATTTCTCATTACGGCATCTAGATAATTACCTTCATGCAATAACATACCATAGAAATTGCCTTGTTGTTCCTTTTGATATTGTTGCCACTTTGTAAGTGTATGTTTCTCTAATAAGTGGTGTGCTTTTATGATAATTAAAGAAGCAGGAGCCTCAAACCCAACTCTGCCTTTGGTACCTATAATAGTATCGCCAACGTGAATATCCCTTCCAATGGCATATTTAGATGCCAAAGCCTCTAGTTTTTCAATATTTGCAACTGGGTTGTCTTTTGCACCATCAATAGCAACCAATTCGCCATTTTCAAAAGTAAGTTTTACCTCTGTAGGGTTCTTTTCCTGTAATTGGCTTGGGTAGGCGTTATCTGGTAAGGGCTTTTCTGAAGTTAATGTCTCTTCGCCACCAACAGAAGTACCCCAAAGTCCTCTATTAATAGAGTATTTTGCTTTTTCCCAAGGATAATCTACACCGTTTTCTTTTAAGTATGCGATCTCTTCTTCCCTAGCTAATTTGTTATCTCTAATAGGCGTGATGATTTCAATTTCTGGGGCAATGATCTGGAAAATCATATCAAAACGTACTTGGTCGTTACCCGCGCCTGTGCTACCGTGGGCAATATAACCAGCGCCTATCTTTTTAGCGTAGTTTACAATTTCAATCGCCTGTACAATTCTTTCTGCACTTACGGAAAGTGGGTAGGTATTGTTTTTAAGTACATTACCAAAAATAAGATACTTTACTACTTTATCATAAAAGGTCTGTACGGCATCTATAGAGGTATAAGAAGAAGCGCCCAGTTCAATAGCTTTCTTCTCAATTTCCTTTATTTCCTCAATAGAGAAACCTCCTGTGTTCACGCTTACTGCATGAACTTCAAATCCTTTGTCTTTTGATAAATGCTTGGCGCAATAAGAAGTATCCAATCCGCCGCTGTATGCTAGTACTAATTTTTTCATTGTATGATGTTCAATTCCGGCAAGCCGGATAATTATTTATTTTGGTTCTATAGGTTTTGAGTTGAGAGGTTAGAAGAAATAAATAGGACTTTGATCCTTAAATCTGTAATTGGTAAAAGTCATTTTAAGCTCCATAACTTCTATTCTCTTATTTCTTTTTCAGAAACAAACTCTCTTTTATACTTTTTAATCTTGTAAATGCCTTACCGTTCATTTCTTTAGTGTTCTCAGTTTTTTTCTTTGTGGTAGGGTCATATAACATACCGGTACAGAGACACATTTTTTGTTCAGTTCTCGTAAGGATGTCAAAATTTTTACAAGTTTGGCAGCCTTTCCAAAACTCAGGGTCATCTGTAAGTTCGGAAAATGTAACAGGTTTATAGCCTAGTTCGTAGTTGATTTTCATCACTGCTAAACCTGTGGTGATTCCAAATATTTTGGCATCGGGAAATTTCTCCCTGCTTAATTCAAAGATTTTGGCTTTAATACTTTTAGCTAGACCTTGCCCTCTATAATCTGGGTGTACTATAAGTCCGGAATTTGCTACAAATTTCTCGTGTCCCCATACTTCTATATAGCAGAAACCCGCAAATTTATCTCCGTCCAATGCAAGTATGGCATTACCGTTAGAAAGTTTTCTTTGAATATACTCTGGGGTTCGTTTTGCTATGCCGGTACCGCGTACTTTGGCAGATTCAGCTATGGTATCGCAGATATCCTGAGCGTATTTAAAATGTGATTCGTTAGCAACAATTAAGTTCATTGCCAGTTAGATTTAAAAGTGTAAAAAATAAATTTGATTTGTTGTGCGGAAATGGACTCACCTAATTCCATAAATATATCTTACCCTTACGGGCGACGACGGCGAGATGTGAACGGGCGCGCTAGAGCCACTGGGCTCACGGTGCTATATAAAAAGTAGTTTATTTCGTTCATTACGGGGTAAATGTACAAATTATATTTATTTGACATCCCGCATGACATAATTTTTACAAAAAGTTTACTTTTTGTTACGATGTGCAACAATTTCATAAGTCAAATAGGCAAATACTGAAATATATTCAATGCCTAAAAGCCAAAGGCTTTCTTTGAAATCTGCTTGGGAATATGCATAATAACTAAGTACTACGGCGGCAGACCAAATAATGGCATATCTATATGTAGTAAAAATAGATAGTAGCACTAAAAATATAATATACCAAGGGTGTATTGTGGTAGATATGAAATAATAAATGGTCAAAACCCACATCATTGACCAAAGTACCCTGTTTAAGTCGTATTTCTTGGGAAAAAATGTAAATAACCCTACAGTAATAACAGTTATTAGTGGGGTGATTTTACCGTATTCTTTAATGAACTCCCAAGGTTTTGCGTCAAAATGAACGGCTGTTTTTTTGGCAAGGTTATAGAGGCTCGAGTTAAATTCAAAATTAGAGAACCAAAGTTTAAGGGTTCTACTATAGTTGTCTATAAATTCTGGCGTGTTAAAAGGCAGAAAAAGAGCTATGGACGTTATGCCGATAATGCTATAGAAAACAATGCTTTTTTTCCAACCCAAATATTTTAGAAAAATAGGAAGGAATAAAAGAGGTACTAATTTTATGGAGATGGAGCAGGCAATAACCATTGCGGCGGTTTTCCATTTATCAATTGACAATAAAAACATCGATAGAATAAAGAAAAATAACATGACCCCTTCAAAATGAAGATTTCCGGTGAGTTCAACTATTACAAGCGGATTAATGAAATACCAGAATATTAGATGCGGAGATCGATTAAGGTTTTTTAATAACCTTCTGCCAAAATAGAAAATACCTATATCTGCCAGAATAATAATTGAACGCATAGCGAATAATGATCCTAAAAGACTCTTGCCGCCAAGAATAGTGGCCAAGGCAAAAATAAGTTGATTTAAAGGGGGGTAATTACTGTAGTGCCTTGCGCTTAAACTACCCATACCGTCGTACAGCTCTTTGGCATTCGGTATTATTGATACTATGTTTTGTATTAACTCATCTGGAGTGTTTAGATAGGGGTTATTGCCATTGGCTACTAAATGTCCGTCCCAAATGAATCTATAAAAATCTTGTGAAAGATTAGGTTCTGCAAATAAAAATACCAGTCTAAAAATGATGCCTATGCCCAGTAAAAACCTAAAGTTGTGTTTTTCAAATTGTATCAGCTTAAAACAGAAAAAGAATAGGGCAACAAATAGGGTAAGCAGTTTTATGAAATCTGTTCTAGGTAAATGATAGGCAAACGTATAGTAGAATACAAAACTTAATACCGCTAAGGTGAGGGAAACTTTATGGAGTTTCAAAAAGTTTTTAAAGCTAGTTGGCATTAGGGGTTTTCAATTTAGTAACAGGTCAATTTAATGGTTTTTTATTGATTTTTAATTTAATGGACCATCAATTTTCCTAAAAGCTCTTTCATCATTTTAGCAGCCAAATATGCGGTCATATCATTAAAATCTCGATCAGGATTGTATTCCACAATATCGGCACCCACAATTTGGGCGTCTATACCCTGAATTAAATCTATAACTTGACGAGAAGAGAGTCCGCCCGGTTCATGATGAGAAACCCCTGGTGCAAAGGCAGGGTCAAAACCATCCATATCTAAAGAAATGTACAAGGGATTTTTAAAATTGGGTATGGCGTTCAAATCTAGGTTACGCATTTCATGAACGTCAACATCGAACTTTTTTGCTTGTGAAGCTTGATGTGGATTTAAGGTACGTATACCCACTTGAACTAACTTTACGGCATAGCCGTTTTCCATAATTCTGGCAAAAGGACAAGCGTGAGAGTAAGGATCGCCTTCATAGTCATGGTATAGATCTGCATGGGCATCAATATGTAGAATGTCAAGTTTTGGATAATGGTCATGAAACGCCTTAATAATCGGGAAAGTTATGGAGTGGTCGCCACCCAAGGTCAGTAACTTTTCACCATTTTCAATATTCTTTTGGGTAATAGTGGCGATATCAAAATAGTCTTCAATATTGAAATCACCATTATCCGTTATTAGGTCATTTTCTATTGTTGTTCCAAGCTCCGTACATAAGTTCATAGAATCACTGTACAGTGCTTTTCTGATTAGGACAGGTGCTTTTGCAGGACCTCTTTGAAAAGATGATTTTGCATCCCAATTAATGCCTTGAATATTAATTTTATTCATAATACTTTAAGTTGATGGGTTCATACATAGTATTTGGATTTTCAGATTTCTCTGGTATTTGCTGTATAGCATCCCAATGTTCGCATATTTTTCCATTTGTATCAAACCTGAAAAAATCCATTGTAACATATTGATCATTTCCTGGCCATACTTGGTGCGTGTGTAATGCAACCAAATCTCCTTCTGCAATGCAACGTACAAATTCAATAGATTTTTCAGGGTATTCTTTTTGCATGCGTTCAAAATAATCTATAAAACCTTGCGTACCATTGGCAACTGCGGGATTATGCTGAATGTATTCTTTACCAACATACATTTCTATGGCCAGTTTTGGGTTTCCTAAATATGCCGTTCTGTAAAAAGCGATGGCGTTCCTTTTGTTTGTTTCTAAATTCATCATGATATCTTGTAGTGGTTTAATGAAAATATATTTTTCTGAATTCCATTGGGGTCATCCCTGTATTTGATTTAAAGAATTTTGAAAAATAGGCATAGTCAGAATACCCCAAGGTGTCCGCAACATTGGCTAGGTTGTCATTAGAATGAACGATCAAACGTTTAGCTTCTAACATGATGCGCTCAGAGATCAAGGTAGTTGTAGTTTTGCTGATGGTCTTTTGAACCACTCTGTTTAAGTGTTTGGTTGTAATACTTAGTTTTTCAGCATAGAATTTAGGTAATTTTTCGGTGTAAAAGTGTGCGTTAATTAATTTTTCCAGTCGCTCAAGTATATTCGCATAGCTGTTAGATCCTAATTTTTCTATAATAGTGTCGGCAGTATATGCACGCGTTAGTTCTATGTATATATAATGTATAAGACTAATGATTTTAGCTTCTCTAAGTAAATTTTCTTCTCTGTACTCTGTGAAAAGTTCTTGAAAAACAGTGGTTAGGTGTATCAGTTTCTCTTTAGATAATTGAAGCAAAGGCGGGTTTTGGTTGGAATAGTAAAAAGGAAAAGAATTTAAGGAATGATCCAAAAATTTTAGTTCATAGAATTCTTGAGAGTGAAAGAAAATATAACCTTCTGGTTGCGATTCAAATTTCCAAAAATGAGTTTGCCCAGGTTTTAAGAAGAAGACCTTTCCGGGTTCTATTGGGTAGGTGTCAAAATCTATTTCATGTGTGCCGGTGCCTTTGGTAAAAATAACGCACAAATAAAAATTATGGCTATGAGGTTTATTTATAAGATTCTTATTGATTTGAATATGGTCTGCAAAAGAGTTTACATAAAGACTGTGTAACGGCTTGTTTTTTAAAAACTGAATAATATGTAAAACGGGTATTTTCATATAAAATGTCTTAAAAATACAAATATATGCGCTTATGATACGACCGAAAGCTTTATTTTATGTCTTAATTTTGCAGTATAAAAATGGGGGTCATGAGTAAAGTGTTGAATGTTGTAAAATGCAAATGTCCTAATTGTAATGAGGGTAAGGTCTTTAGTGGGCAAGGAAATGTTCTTTTGTTTAAAATGCCGACAATGAATGAAAGGTGTTCCGAATGCAATTTTAAATTTGAAAAAGAAACGGGCTTCTTTTTTGGAGCTATGTTCGTTAGTTATGCCTTGGCTGTGGCACAAATGATAATAAGCCTTGTGTTGTTTTGGTATTTTGTAGATCTGTCTCCGTTGCGGGTATTTACTATTATTGCTTTGGTAACTATACTATTGAGCACTTTTAATTTTAGGCTATCAAGATCTATTTGGATTCATTTATTCTACAAACTTTAAAATATTGATTTAAGTAGGGTTTGTCATTTCTTTGGCAAGTTTAACTACTCTTTCTGTTATTCTATTAGGATCATTTTTTCTCCAGTTCATAAATAAGCTAATAGTCTCATCTAGCTCTATAAACCTAACGCCAATTGCATTTGAGAATTTATAGGATAACGGTAGTATAGAAATGCCTAGGCCTTGTGCTACAAGATTAATGATCATACCTCCAAAATCAGATTCAATAACAGTTTTTGGCTCAAAACCGTTTTTTTGAAAAAGACTTCTTAATAGTGAAGGGAAGTAAGTGTTTCTATGTAAGCCAGAAATAATGAATTTTTCATCTTGCAACACCTTTAAATCTTTTAAGGTTGTATTGGTCAACCAATGTTTCTCTGAAACAACAAGGCAGATAGGTTCAGTATGTAATTTATACGACATTATATGAGTGTTATTTATAGCATCTCTATTAAAAGCAATATCCGTATCATAATTGAGTAGCAATTTTTCATGGTTTTCATCTATAGGCTCAGTTAATTCTAGTTTTAAATCTGGTATGCTAGCGTTGATTTTACTTAAGAAAAGCGGTAGATAACTAAAGGCAATAGAGCCTGGGTAAGAAAGGGAAATATGGCCAGAAGTGCCTTGGTCTATCTTCTTTGCCTGTTTTTGAAAATGATCAAGGTCATTGATGGTAGTTGCCCATTTGTCCTTAAGGAAAATACCCGCATCGGTGAGTTTTACATTGCGTTTATCTCGTTTAAATAGTTGATAACCAATTTCTTCTTCC
The DNA here is from genome assembly GCF_001447995.1 of Maribacter dokdonensis DSW-8. NCBI lineage: Bacteria > Pseudomonadati > Bacteroidota > Flavobacteriia > Flavobacteriales > Flavobacteriaceae > Maribacter > Maribacter dokdonensis. The sequence continues at coordinate 868,126 of NZ_LDPE01000002.1, forward strand.
AATGATTGAATTTGTCTACTTAAGGTAGATTGAGATATGAACAATTTTTCTGCAGCTTTCCAAAAATGAAGTTCCGTGGCAAGGCTTAAAAAATATTTTATTTGCTGTGTAGTCATAATTAATGCAATTTATGCATTAAAAAGCTACAAATATGTATTTTTCATAAACCTTTAGAGTCATTTCTTTGCCTTGTGGATTTTTAAAATTATAGAGCTATGGGTATAGAAAACTTTGTAACCTTTATGGTATCGGCATTATTGTTTATAATGACACCTGGTTTAGACACTTTTTTTGTGCTGAACAAGTCTTTGGGACGAGGAAGAAAATCTGGAATACAAGCGGCATTAGGAGTAAATGTGGGCATATTAACGCATACTTTGTGTGCGGCAATGGGAGTATCCGTATTATTGGCCAAATCAGCTTTTGCCTTTGCCGCAGTTAAATATTTGGGTGCTGCATACCTTATTTATTTAGGGGTGGCAACTTATAGAAAAAGAACCGATTTTGATGGTTTAGAGCAATTGTCAACTAATGGTCAAAAGGTGAAAAGTGATTTTTGGTCAGGATTTTTGACTAATTCATTAAATCCTAAAGTTGCATTATTCTTTGTTGCTTTTTTTCCGCAGTTTATATCCGCCAACCAACTACATAACCCAATGCCGTATGTAATGTTAGGTGTAACTTATGCGTTTATAGGGGTGGTTTGGTATATTATTTTAACCTTGTTCGCAAGTGTTTTTTCTAACCAAATCAAAGAAAACCCTAGTTCAAGTAAACTGTTAAATAAAATAGGAGGCTTGGCATTTATTTCAATGGGTATTAAAATAGCCTTCTTTAAATAAACGATTATAAGTATTAAATAATCACCACTGATAGTTTGGGGTAACTACCTGCTGAAAGCCATGAATAGGGGAATTTGTACGCAAACTAATTTTATGTTCTCAGGTTAGGTGGTGATTTTTAAATTTTTATACCTTATTTTGAAGTCGAAATTTTGCACTGTTGCTTATGAATACTGATAAAAAGGGTATTAAACCAAATAAGATTCCTTGGCCAACCAAAAAGGCTATGCAACAAGTGTATGAAATGAATCTGTGGGGTAGTGGTACTGAAGATTTTTATTCGGGTGAAGGTTCTCATAAGCCGGAAATTGTAAAACCTTATATAGAGACATTAACTACTTTTTTAACTTCATTTGAAAACCCTATTTCCGTGTGTGATTTAGGATGTGGAGATTTTAATATAGGTAAAGAACTGGTAAGTTATACCAAGAATTATGTTGCCGTTGATATAGTACCCGAATTAATTACGTACAACAAGAAAAAGTTTAAATCAAAGAACGTAGAGTTTCAATGTTTGGATATTGCGGTAGATGACCTTCCTGTTGCAGATTGCGCTATCTTAAGACAAGTACTACAACATTTATCCAATACCGAAGTTCTTCAGATTACCCGTAAGTTAATGCAGTACACCTATGTTATTGTTACGGAGCACTTGCCAAACAAAAAGTTTGTTGCCAACATAGACATTATTTCGGGTCAAGGTACAAGGCTTAAAATGAAAAGCGGTATAAAGTTACAGGAGTCACCTTTTAACTTAAAAACAGTGAAGTCAAAAGAGCTGTTAAGGGTTGTTGATCAACACGGTGTCATTGTAACCACAGCGTATAAGTTGAGTTAATGTATTTTTATCATGCTATGCTCCATGGTCTTTATTCGGTTTTAATGGTAAAGGTAGCTGTTAGTCCAACGCAGAAATTTCTGGGTAATTTATGTACTCCAAATATTGCTCTTGAGTGTTGACCTTTTTCATTTAAAACCTTTACGAACAAATTAGATGCTCCATTGACAACATTTGGCGATTCGTCCCAGTTTTCTGCTGACTGAAAGTAGGCATCAAAATGATTTAAACCTATAATTTTATGAAAACCAATTTTACTTTCTGCTTGAGCCAATACATTTAAGGCGCATAGTTCCATAGCTTTATACCCTTGTTCGGTTGAAATCTCATTCCCTAATCTACCTTGGTATAAGAACTTTTCATTTAAAATAGGAAATTGAATGGCAATGTAAGCTATGTTATCTCTAATATTTACAGAAACATAATTGCCACCTGGTGTTGATATTGTAGGAAGTTCAAGTCCTAGATTTTTGAGATTTTCTTTAGGATCCATGTTTTAAATTTTGATGCTATTCTCTATAGTGATCACAATATAAAGTGAAAATCTTTTTTCCCCTTTATTGTAGAAAAAATAAATGTGTAAATGGTCTTTCTGGCGTTCAGGTTACATTAGGATGTCTTGAAAATAAAAAAAGATAACCCAGTTGAGTTATCTTTTTAAAATATTGCAATTATAGTGTTTTTAAGCCCTTGAAGTCAAAGATTTAAAGAATACAAACCCAAACCCTAGAAATAACATAAAATGGAATGGAAACAGTCCAAAATCATTTAATGGTATGGCGCTGTACATACCAAACATGAAGTAGAGCATTAATGCAAATTCCAATATCATATTGGGCGATAATTTTTTAGCTAGGTATTTGTTTCCCTTCCAACTTTGTTTTAATGAGCTAATGTTGAATTTTGGAGTACGTACAAATTCACTTCTTTTACCCATATGACCTTCAAGTACGGCAATGGTGTTATGTAAAGAGAACCCAAGCGCAACCGAGAAAAAAGTAAAGAAAATTCGTATATAATCTACAAAATTATCAAAGCCGCTACCTTGTATACTCTTATAGGTAAACCAATAACAGACAAACAATATAATGGTGCTTATCGTGAACAAGCTTAACAAAGAGAATACCCAATCCAAATGACCATAGGTATTTTTAATATAAAGCGATGGTATGCTTAATATAGCTACCAAAAACACACATAAGAACATGGAACTGTTCAACAAGTGCATAACTCCATGGAACTTGGTTTTAAATGGAATGTTCTTTGCGGTAATAACGCTCCAAACCGTTTTTCTAAAGTTCTCTGCCCCACCTTTGTTCCAACGAAATTGTTGTGAACGAGCGGCACTGATAACTACAGGTAGTTCTGCCGGGGTTTCTACATCTTCTAAATACTTAAATTTCCAGTTTTTTAACTGTGCGCGGTAGCTTAGGTCCAAATCTTCTGTGAGGGTATCTCCTTCCCAGTTACCGGCATCAAGAATACACTCTTTACGCCAAATACCTGCGGTACCGTTAAAGTTGATGAAGTGACCTTTACTGTTACGCCCTACCTGCTCTAATGTGAAATGGGCATCAAGAGCAAACGCCTGTATTTTAGTTAAAGTGGAATAGTCTCGGTTTAGGTGGCCCCAACGGGTCTGTACCACACCTATTTCTTCATCTTTAAAATAGATAACGGTTTTTTTAAGCCAGTCTGCAGCCGGTAAAAAGTCTGCATCAAAAATAGCGATGAATTCACCTTTAGCTATTTTTAATCCTTCTTTTAAGGCACCTGCCTTAAAACCAGATCGGTCTGTTCTTGTAATATGTTGTATATCTAGACCGGTCTCCTGTAATTTAGCTATACTTGCAGCGGTAGCTATTACGGTATCATCCGTAGAATCATCTAAAACCTGAATTTCCAATTTACTTTTTGGGTATTCAATTTTTGCGATGTTCTCTAAAAGCCTGTCCATTACATACTCTTCGTTAAATACCGGAAGTTGTATGGTTACGAACGGAATTTCTTTTGGGTCTAACAGGTTAAATTTTGGTGCCGTTTGGTTCTGTCTCTTTTGTGATAAATAATTGATCAACAGATTTAGCTGTGCCAAGCTGTAAAAGAAAATTAATAGTAAAGAAATACTATAAATTACGATGATGAAATATGCTAAAGCTAGTTCCATATTATTTAATACTGTATTTGAAGATCCACCCCAAAATTTTTATGCCAGCAAATATACTACCTTTTACGGTTCCTGATACTTTTGAGATACCAATTCTTCGTTTGTAACGTACTGGTACTTCGGTATATGTCATTTTTTTCTTAAGAACTTTTAGTTGCATTTCAACTGTCCACCCATAAGTTTTGTCTTCCATGTTCAATTCTTTGAGCTTTTCGTATTTAATTGCCCTAAATGGACCTAAATCCGTAAATTTTGCGCCAAAAAACAAACGCATTAAAAATGTGGCCAACCAGTTGCCAAAAACCTGTTGTGGGGTCATGGAACCCTCTTCTCTTAAACTTTTTTCTCTGGCACCTACTACAAAATCAATGTCATTTTCCAAAATTGGGGCAACTACCTTATCTAGCTCTTCCGGATAATCAGAATAGTCTCCATCAATAAATACGATAATATCTGGTTGTTTAGATTTTTTTGCCACATAATCTAACCCGTGCAAGCATGCATAGCCATAGCCTTTTTTGTTTTCTGTGAGTACCGTTGCACCCGCGGCTTTTGCATTTTTTACTGTGTCATCTGTAGAGTTATTGTTTACAACGATTATTTCAGATACCGTTTTGGGCAGTTCGTTGATGACATGTGCTATAGAATCTGCTTCGTTAAAAGCGGGTATAATTACCTTTATGTCTGTCATTATTTTAAATCAGATAAACTATTTTCATGTGTAAAGGCCCTAAAAGATGTCCATTCTTTAATTTTTTCTCCTTTACTATATTTTTCGGCAGATATGAGTTTTGCATCTTTATATTTTAAACAATATCCGTCCTTTATTCCCTTTGTTAATTGACATTTATGGTTAATACGCCCTTGTGGGTCGTAAAAGAGCCACCAACCAATTTCACTATTATCTTTAAACCGTCCTTCTTTAGTTCTAACTCTGTGTTCATCAAAGAAAAACCAATATTTGTCTTTTTTACCGTAAGAATAAAATCCTTGTTGAGATTTGTTTCCGTTAGGGTGGTAAAAAGTCCAGTAATCTGTTCTTGTATTATACCGCATCCATCCTTCACTTTCTATGGTGCCGTCATCATAAAAGTTACGCTTATAATGTTTGTCTTCGGGCTTTATAAAAGCTAACAATCCTAAACAGATCAATACGGCGTATGTGGGTTTTAATAGCTTCATATTATTTCATTTAATTCACTGGTTTCATACGGTATGCAATTTTACTTGCTATTTGTCCCTTTGTATGGTGTAGTGGTTTTTTCCCTTGTTTAGTGCAATATTTTTGCCGCCCCAAACCAGATTTCCGATCATATTGCTTGGAATGGTTATTACAGCGGATAACGTTTCTTTATTTTTTTCTAGTTCAAATTCAATATTCCCTTTTGATGTGGGGAGTAAACCTTTAATTTCATTTAGCTCACCAAAAGCAGGAACGATCTCAACTTCTTCAAAATCATTTTTTACGGACCGGATGCCCGCCAAATAATTAAAATAAAAATAGGCTGGTGATGCACTCCACGGATGAACCTCTGAACGTGTTGGTTTTTCTGTACTTTCAAAACGTTCTAGGGTAGTGGTCATATGATCGTTGATCATTTGCTCCCAAGGTTTTTGTGCAAGGTCGAATAGCTCTGGTGCACCTACTTTTTTTATCGCTTCAAAAAGATAAAAGCGATAGTAATAGGTAGCCTGTAATAAATCTTTTTCGGTTAAAATTTTCGACAATAAATCCTTTTGCTCTGACAATGGTATGGCATTGGTCAATATGGCCATGATATTGGTATGTTGATCATAAATGGTCTTGTCAGGTCTTTCAGCAAAGAGCTTTCTTTTGGCATCGTAACAATGTTTGTTGACCGATGCTATAATTTCTTGCGCTCTATTTTTATAGCTGTTATAGGTATGATCATCTCCTATTTCTTTAAAAAGTAGTGCGGCGTTCTGTAGTGCATGAACATAATGTAGGCTTACAACGGCAGAATTAAGACCATCATTTTTTGTTGCCGTACCACTGCCATTATTGGGTCCTGTATACCAATCAACGAAATAGCGATAGGGTGTTTTGTTTACCAAATTAAGCTCATTCATGTTCTTTTCAAAACCAGCTAAAGTATTGGTGATGCCGTCTTTGTAAGTATGTATAAATGCTTTGTCACCAGAGGTTTTATAATAATCGGCAATCATATCTACCCACACCAAAGAATAGGTAGGGTATATAAATGTGGAGCGCAGAGGATAGGCGCCCATTATATTGCCATCAGAATCCCTGGAATGATCAAATTGGCGAATGGCATTTTTGGTATGTGCCGTATTACCGCTCAATGCCTGCCAAATTAAAGCCTGTATTTTGGTATCGCCAACATATTGCATGGTCTCATAATAGGCATCGCTCAAAAAATAATCTTGTGTGCAGATATCTATAGTGCGTTTGCAGATATCAAAAATATCATTGTACAAGGTATTGTCAGATGTAAACTTTGCGATGGATGGTATGGTTGTTCGTGATCTATGATTTACAAACTTTTCTAAAATAAGTTCTTGGTCTTTGGTAGCTATTTCAAATGCTATAAAACGAAAAGTGCGCATCCAATTAGGAATAAATTTTTGAGCCACATTACCGTTAGAAATAACTTCATCGTAATACCCTAAAAGCTGTTTGTTTTCAATATTGTTTCGATCGCCTTTTTCATTGTTTTCACCAAAAAGATTCTCGGCATATTTAATAGTGATTTTGGCTGATTTTCCTTTGCTAAAAATCAGTTCAGGAAAACCGTTGGTAACATATTGTCGATCGATTAAAAAAGTAATATTCTTGTTTGGAGCAACTATAAGTTCACCTGATTTTGGGAAAGCGGTGTCAATAGGGTTACTTGACCTTACAATACTACCTACACGTTCTTCATCCCACGAAAGCAAAGGCAAATTACGAGGTTCTAACAAATAGGCAATGGAACCGCCCATGCTACTTGCATTCTCAAAAAAATCAACCTTTTTCCACCTGGAATCATCATAATCCAACGTTTCCCAATTTGTTGGGTAGTGGTTCATATCAACAATATCGGTTGGGTTGTTTGCATAGAATCCGCCAACGATCGCCTTTTCTCCATTACCTCTCCAAACCACTTCATTGGCTTTATACGATTGGTCTATAGTGCTTAGCCAATTATCATTGTTTCCAGTGGTATTGATAATCTTTGCATTGTTGGTAACGCCATTTACCATAACACTAGTAAATATGGACTGCATGCCTAAGAATCTCCTTTTTCCAAAATTGATGACCTTAACGGCGATAACGTTTTTGCCCTTGTTTAGATAGTCTTTTAAGTTTAAGGTTTCAAATTTATAGTGCTGAATGTCGCTTAATTGAGGACCGTGGGTAATAAAATGCCCATTTACATATAGAAAGTAATGATTGTCTGCAGAAATATTAATGATGAAATCTTCTTTAGAATCGGTGATATTGAAAGTGTTTCTAAATAACACTGCAGTGTCCTCTCCTCCTTTAATATCTGGGTGGCTAACCCAGCTGGCGCTTATATTTTCCTTACCATAAATTACCTCAGGATAATTAATTTCTTTTTGCCCCTGCAAATGCAAAGAGAGGAGAATTATGATAAAAAGAAAGCGATTCATTTTTAATTTCTATGGTGGTTATTACGTTGTAAAGGTCATGAAAGATTAGCTAAAACCAATCTTTCATGTTCTTTTTCCTAGATGATAACTTTGGGCACTTTCTAAATGACCCTACTGAATACCACTAGTTTTTGTTTACAAGATCCATTAAATCAACATCATTGCCCAACAAAACTTCTTTAGAGTCTATACGTCCTTTTTCTGGTCCGTTCTCTAATTTTAATACACCTCTAGGGCAAACAGCGGAACAGATACCACAGCCAACACAACTAGATCGTACAATGTTTGCGCCTTTTTGAGCGTAAGCACGTACATCTATACCCATTTCACAGTAGGTAGAACAGTTACCGCAAGAGATACATTGACCACCATTGGTAGTAATTCTAAATTTAGAGAACATACGTTGCTGAAATCCTAATATTGCGGCCATTGGGCATCCAAATCTACACCATACACGGTTTCCTAAAATGGGGTAGAAACCTGTTCCTATTACCCCGGAGAAAATACTACCGATCAAAAAGCTATAGGTAGAACGTAGGGTTTCTGCTTTAAAAATGAATATGTTTCCAGAGCCACTAAAAAAGTGCATGCCTATTAATACCGCTATTATGGTAAAATATCCAATAGCGCCATATTTGGCATCTTTCTCAAGTTCGTCTCTTTTGTAAATCATTACCCACGCAAATACAGCGGTTAAAATAATGGCAACGCCAGAAATAAACATGGTTTTTGTTAGCCAGTATTTACTGGTGTCGTTACCTAAATAAGAGTAGATTACCGCAGTAGTCATTAAGGTTACGAATACTACTACACTGTGTACTACCCAGCGCTCAACTTTCCAGGCGAATTTAGATTTATCACTTAATTGACGAAAAGAATCTCCAGCAGTTTCGGCCAGGCCACCACAACCACAAACCCAAGAGCAGTACCAACGTTTACCATATTTATAGGTTAAGAAAGGAGATATAACAAATATGGATATGATCCCAAAGAATAACATAGTCATACCTACACTGCCAGAATCTATGAAACCGTTAATACGGTAACGCTCAAAATTATAATAATTTAAGGGCCACATATTCTTAAGGTCATAATAGGGTAAATCACCGTTTAACCTTGCCATAATTTCTGGGATAAAGAATGCAAATGCCGTTTGAAAGAACATAACACTTACCGTTCTTAACTGTTCGTATTTATTGTGACGGTATTTCCAAATAAATTTAGCTCCAAAAGCCAAAATAGCTACGGTATATAGCGTACCATAAACAAACCATTGGCTGGCTGGGTTGCCACTTAAAGCTTTGCTCAACGGGTCAAATAATGCAATTAAACCAGTGTTGTCACCATCTTTTACTAGTCCTAAATATTGCGGATAAAAGTAAAGAACAATGTAGAATCCTGTTAAGGCGATACCTGCCATCCAGGCTAGTACACCTCTGCTGGACATTGATTTAAACCAAACCCCATCATTTTTTATCCCTTTATGTTTATGTGCATATGCAGCTTGTGAAAACCAAATAATTCCGGCAAAAATGGCAAGAATAGCTATTGAAAGCCATAGTGCACTATTGCCTAAATTTAAATTGAACAATTGTAAAATAAGAATGCCCATACCGGTCATACCTGTTATTACTGCCAATTTTTGGCCAGTGTTCAAAGCTTTTGGCGGTTCTCCCGCAAGTGACATACTTCTATTTAAATTACCCATGGTAGGTGTGTTTTTATTTTAATAATTGAGTTAGGCGATGCTGAAAATTCGTTTCCAACTTTTTTTCTTCGGATTAATGTTCTTGTTGTAATCGCTATTGTATTTGGCAACAATTGCGTCCTCATGTAGTTTGTAGAATTCCGGATCAAAGTTGGCATCTTTTAAGTAAGTCATTACATGATCAATATCTTTGTTCTCCGTTAACCATTGGTCAAAGATCTCATGTCTCATGCGTATGCCAAAAGTGTTGATACCTAAAAATTGATTAGTGTCTTTGTCGAACGCTACGGTAATACATATTTTTTCTTCGGGGTGTCTCCAATGAAAATGCTGTTCAGTTTCTTTTTTGCCTCGTTCACTAAACACCCATCCGTAAGTTTGGTACTCCACATCTAAAAATTTAGCAGAGTTGAACCAGTGACCGGGATTATACTTTCTTGGGTTTCCACAAATAGTCTGTGCTAGGGTTTCGCCCATCATTCTACCAGTATACCATACGGCCTCTATAGGTCTTCTGCTACCTATGCCTTCATGTTGCTCTGCACAATCGCCAATGGCGTACACGTCTTTTATGTTGGTTTCTAAAAATCTATTTACTTTAACACCTCTGCCTATTTCTATGCCAGAATCTTTTAGAAAATCTATATTAGGGGCAACACCAGCAGTTAGGCCAACAACGTTACATTCAATGGTTTCACCTTTATCTGTAACAACAGCTTTGGCATGACCGTTATCATCGGCAATAATTTTTTCAAGATTAGTGTCTAACTGTAAATCTATATGGTGCTCTATTATGTGTTCGTTGATCATTGCGGATTCTCCTGCGGGTAGCACACCGTTCCAAAAACTTTTTTCACGAACTAAAAAAGTGACCGGTATTTCTCTAGAACGCAACATTTCTGCCATTTCTATACCTATAAGTCCGCCACCAACAATTACCGCTCTATTACACACCTTGTTGTTAGGGGCATTTTTTTCTAGCATTTCAAGATCTTGTTTGGAATACAGTCCTTGTACACCTTTTAAATCTTGACCGGGCCAGCCAAACTTGTTAGGTTTTGAGCCGCTTGCAATTACCAATTTGTCATAAGAAACGGTAGAACCTCCTTTTAAAAGTAATTTTTTAGAATCGGTGTCTACTTTTTCAACAAAACCGTTCATAAGATCAATTCTGTTCTTTTTCCAGAACCAGTTCTCATAAGGTTGGGTATGTTCAAATTTCATGTGGCCCATGTAAACATACATTAGGGCTGTTCGCGAAAAGAAATAATCGCTTTCTGCAGAAATAATAGTAATTCTTTTGTCCGATAGTTTACGAATATGTCTAGCTAAAGTGACCCCAGAAATGCCATTACCTATAATTACAATATGATCCATAAAATGATTTTGTTGGTGGTTGTGTCGGTATTAAAGGTAATAACTTAACAGCTACATTTTAATTTAGAAAGATTATAAACTTGTTATAACTCTGTGATACTTTTAATCGTAGTTTGCGTTTTAATGAAATTAAAACGTCTTTGTAACATCCAGAAAATCAGTGATTAATTGAGACGTAAGTATTGAAAAAATCGTTGAAAAATATTTTTTTGTTTGTATGGTTTTTAAAAAATGACCGACTTAAACAATCTCAAAAGCAATTTTAAATTAAGATTACCATGAAAAAAACTATTATACCTTTTTTGTTCATCCTTTTTGCTGTAAGCAGTATAACGGCACAAGATTTAACTACTTTTTTTAGCAAAAGCGATAGCTTTTTTAAAGCCAATGTAGTGAACGGCAAAGTGAAGTATGCCGCAATTAAAAATGACACAAAAAGTTTAAATGAGGTTTTGGAAATAGCAAAGGGTATTTCGGTTTCTAAATCTGATGCTATACAATACCAAGCCTTTTGGATCAATGCTTATAATTTATTGGTCATAGACGGTATTGTAAACAATTACCCATTAAAATCACCATTGGATGTTCCTGGATTTTTTGATAAAACTAAACATGAGGTTGGCGGTAAATCCATAACCTTGAACGGTATAGAGAATAATTTGCTGAGAGCGGAATTTCCTTCTGAAGCAAGATTTCATTTTGTATTGGTATGTGCAGGTTTGGGTTGCCCTCCTATTATAAATACGGCATATAAACCGGCTACATTGAACAGTCAATTACAAAAACAAACGGTTTTGGCATTGAACAACCCCAATTTTATAAAAGTGAATAAGAATAAGGTACAAATTTCACAATTATTCGAGTGGTATAAGGGAGATTTTGAACAAAAAGGAAGCACCGTAGATTTTATTAATACCTACAGAAAAGAACAATTACCAGAAAAGGCAAAGGTATCTTACTATCCTTATGACTGGTCTTTGAACGAAACCAAATAATCAATTTAGAATTTTTAAAAAAAACCAAAGATGAGAGTTTCAACAAAAACGATATTTTCAATAGTTTTCTTTTGCTCAATAATATCGGGCTTTGCCCAAGATAGTTTGCAGCAGAAAAGTAATATTCAACAGTATACACCTTCAAAATTGGTAGGTAAGGGTCAGTATGATGTAAAATGGTTCAACAATTTATACACACAGACCAAAAGTACTTTTACAGACGGTACTGAACCTAGACAAACCTTTTTTACCTCTACGTTAGAAGGATATACAGGTGTAGGAACCAATAAACGATGGAATATAGGTGCTATTTTAGAATTTAGATCTAACGTGATCGGTGATAGAAGTGCTACTGATGTTTTTAAATTTGATGGCGAAAATAACACGGCTAGATCTGGACTTACCTCCATTGCACCATCTGTAAAGTTTGTGCCAATAGCATCGGTAAGTAATTTTTCCATACAGAGTTCTTTCTTTATTCCGTTGGTAGATAATGAAACTGAAAACGGGGTTTTCCTAGATCAAAAAGGTTACATATGGCAGAATAGATTTTTCTATGACTATACTTTTCCGGGAGACAAATGGCAACTTTTTAGTGAAATAAACTCAGAGTTGAGTTTTGGTGATAAAGAAGAAAGCTTTGCCAATAATAGTTTAAACCTGACCCCAGGTTTGTTCTTGAGCTATTTTCCTTCTAGTAAATTCACAGTTTTAGCTTTGGCGCAACATTCTCAACGATTGGATTTAGGTAACAATTTTGCACAAGATTTCACTGCCATTGGTGGTGGTGCAAAGTATCAGTTAACAAGTGCCTTGAACCTAGAATTGCTGTATACTAATTTTGTACGCGGTAGTAATACCGGTTTAGGACAAACATTTAATCTAGGGTTAAGAGGTATTTTTTAATTTTTATTTGAGTGTTTCTTAAAAGAGTCTATTGTTGTAGGGCAATTAGACTCTTTTTTGGTTTAAATCATGTTGTTTTTAACTAAAATTGATTCCGTACTTAATTTGTTCTATATTGAGAGTCAAGATGAAATGTCCTTATGGTTAATGACTTAAATACCTCAAAATGTAAAGGTATGCTGTTGGTTGTTGTAGTATTGTTTTTAGTATGCTCATCTGCGTATGGGCAAACCAATGTGGTAAGTCAACTGCAGATTTCAGGTACAAAGCGGACTAAGATTTCTTTTATTGAAAAGCTGGTTGCCTTAAAGAAAGGTATGGGGTTAGATTCTGTAGTAATGGATCAAGATATTCTCCGTTTAAAAAAACTGCCCTCAATATCTCACGCATATTATAAGGTGAATTTATTGCCTAGTGACCAATGTATTGTGCAGTATGTTGTAGAGGAAAATTTTACTTTAATACCATTTGCCAATCTGTTTAGTTCTTCCAATGATAATTTCGCATTTAGGGTAGGGCTGCAAGAATTTAATTCCTTTGGTCAAAATATTACTTTAGGAGCGTTTTATCAGTATGATAATTATAGTTCTTTTGGGGTAAGTGTAAGGGCACCTTACTTGGTTACCAGTAAGCTAGGTCTAGCATTAAACTATAATAATTTTACAACACTAGAGCCGGTGTTTTTTGAAAACGATACCGCAGATTATAGGTATAGTAATACAGGATTTGAGCTGTTGGCGTTGTATGAGTTCAATTTATTCAACAGAATGGAATTTGGTTTCAGTTTTTTTACTGAAGATTATGCGTATGTTGACGGTGCTACCAGTGCAGATGTTCCATTGAACTTAAATGTTGATAAGCATTTGTTCAAATTTATTTATGATTATAACGGGTTGGACTATTACTATCATTATTTAGACGGATTTAGAAGTCAACTAAATTTTCAGTACGTAGGTAGTACCGATGATAATTTACCTGAATTTTTAATTGGTTTTAACGATTTCACCTTTTTTAAAAGAATTGGAGAACGGGGAAATTGGGCCAATAGATTGCGTTTAGGTTTGGCAAGTAACGTGGACAGTCCGTTCGCTCCTTTTACCGTAGATAATAACTTAAATATAAGAGGTGTAGGCAACACTATAGATAGGGGTACCGCTATGATTGTGCTGAATACGGAATACAGGCAAACCATCATCGAAAAAAATAAATTTGTGCTACAAGGAAATTTCTTTATTGATGGTGGAACATGGAGAAACCCGGCTGGTGGGTTTGATGACTTATGGAAAAGTGAAAACCTTAGAATTTACCCAGGTGTAGGGCTCAGGTTTATGCACAAGCGCATTTTCAATGCAATATTTAGAATAGATTACGGCTACGGAATCACAAAAGACGGAGACAATGGTATTGTCTTTGGTATTGGTCAATATTTTTAGCAATCTTTGTGTCTTTATGAGAGGTCTTCCGCAAATTATGGCATAGACCTTGCTTTTGGTACCAAGATGAATTACAATAATTTTACCATAGTAGTATGTATGTTATTAAGTGTTTTTTGCTTTGGGCAAGATTCATTAAAAACTATTGTTGCAGAACCTGGTGACGGTATATTGTCACTGTTAAGAAAGCAAGGTGTTGATCCCTATGAAGTGTTCGATGAATTTGTGTTGTTGAACAATGATAATTTACGCGATAGTGTACATCTTATTGCGGGTAGAACATACATTATGCCAGCTGTAAAATTAGATACTGTGGCAATTGTAGATTCCCTGCAGATACAATCTAAGGAAATTAAGGAATTGGAAAGTGTTTCTTACGATATATTTGGTGAGAAACATAAAAATGTCATTGAGAAAAGTGAGCGATTAAAAGGTACTATATATTATTTAGTGAGCGGTCATGGCGGTCCTGATCCCGGGGCAATGGGCATATATGCCGGTAAGGCCATTGCAGAAGATGAATACGCATATGACATAACCTTGCGTTTGGCAAAAGAATTGCTTTCCCATGGTGCAAAAGTCTATATTATTATACAAGATCCCAATGACGGTATTAGAGATGATTTTATTTTAGAGATCGATCATGATGAGGTGGCTTATTTAGACAAAACAATACCTTTAAATCAAGTTGCGAGATTAAAGCAGCGTGTAGAAATTGTAAATGATTTATATAAATCTAATAAAGGCAACTATCAAAGATTGATAGTTACGCATGTAGATAGTAGAAGTGAGGGGCAGAACATAGATGTGTTTTTTTATCACCATGAGCATAGTAAAAATGGTAAAAGGTTGGCGCAAAGTATTCATAAGACCTTTGAAGCCAAGTATAAGAAATACCAACCAAACCGAAGCTACTCTGGTACTTTTGAGGATAGAACCTCTCTTTATTTGGTAAAAAAGACTCACCCTGCTATGACCTTTATCGAAATTGGAAATATTAGAAATGCAAAAGATCAAGTAAGGATCGTAGATCCAGATAATAGGCAGGCATTGGCAAAATGGATCAGTGAAGGGGTGTTGCTGGATTATGAAGGGGAATAGAACTACTACTAACTGTCTAAATTGTTCTGCTTTAAAAAAAACCTTTACGGTTGTTATGTCCGTAAAGGTTAATATATAAGATTGCAATTAAATTAGTAGATACCTAGTTTAAATCTGCTACTAAAACATCCCAATTTTGAAATTCTCCTTCTGCCACTTCTTCTTGTTGACCGTATAGAATATATATTTTTCCATTGATTACGGTCATAGAATGAATGGTTTCATTTTCAGAACTTGTTAGGTTAGTGCTCAATTCAGTGAATTCATTGTTTAATGTATTGTACACCCCTAAATAAGGATCATTGTCAACCTGAGTTAAAAATCCGTCAGGGTTACCATCTGCATCGGCATCATCTGTAAATGTTTTAATTTGTCCTCCCACAATTATTAAGTTTTCATGTTTACCGGTGAAGGTAAAATGGACAGATGATGGCATGGTTTCAGTGCTCAAATCCCCTGTTTCAAAATCATAGATATAAATAGTATTTTTTGCATTTTGACCAACGAACTCTTCTGTACCGCCAAAAACATATAGTTTGTTTTGGACGGTTTCTGCGCGGGCGCCACTTCTAATTTCTGGCATGGTAGTTTCAAGAGAAAGTGATGAATTAAGATCATCCCATTTATAAATTTCATTACCAACATTTTGTGTGTCGCCAAGAGATCCGCCTACGATAAAAATTTCGTCGTTTATTACGGCAGACCCATGTCTAGATAATGCAATCTGACCTTCATAAGAAGCACTGGTAGGATTTGTCTGTAAGCCTAAATCATATGTATTTATATATTGCCCGCCAACTACTTTTAGTTTATTGTCTATAATATGAAGTTGTTTTGAAACAAAATCTCCTTGAAAAAATAATTGATCAGTGAGGTTGCCGTTTTCAAGATCGAATTTTGAGACACGTTCTGGATTCATGGAATCTGAACCTCTCATGCCATCTTCCCTGGTTACAATATAGATACTATTGCTGCTATTTGATCCTGTCATTCCTGGGGACATCCCGCTAACTGCATTTGATGGATAGGTGAAAGCAGGTGAAAAAGATAATGTTTTGGTAGGTACTTGTACATAGTCCTCCACTGTTTTTGGGCTAAGTATAATATCAATAGTTGATGAACCTTCGCCTAAAACGGTTCCTGTAATTGTATTTTCGTCTACATAGGTAAATGTAAAACCAGGGCTTTCCAAGTTAGCGCTACTTTCACTAACAAAATCAAAGGATGTTTTAAAAGGAGATTCATAATAATCTACCAAGGTTTCCTCTATTGTTGTAGCCTCGGTTTCAATGAAATTTCCTGGTCTCCATTCTAATGTACCGTTAAAGTCTGTTTTAGAACCTGCAAATACTTCATTGATAAAAATAAGCTCGTCGTCAATAACATTAAAATTATTTGAAATATTAAAAGTCCCTGAATTATTGGTCAAAATAGCTTCAGTAATTTTCCATGTTTGTTGATTTCCATTTGTAAGGGAGTTTATGACAGTTTCCCTTTCTTCGGCTAAAACAACTGTGGGGTCTGTAACTTCCTCTTCTGGCTCTTCAATCTGTTCTTGTTCTTGTTGTTCATTTTCGGTTACCTCGGTTTCGTCTTTATCACAACTGATAATAAAAAGAGTTAATACAGTAAAGAAAAAGTGCTTTAATACGTTGGTTTTCATTTTGGTATAGTTTTAAATTAACATTTATAAATGTAAAATGGTAGATACCGGAGAACAATACCCGTTATTGGGTAATTTTAAAACTTAGACCTACTTATAGTAACTAATAGGTGTCGTAAATTTTTTTAAAATGTGAAGAAATAAAAAGGCGCCAATAATTTAAGCGGCTATATGTTTTAGGTAATATTGGTATAGGTCTTTTGGATTTGCACCTAAACGATGTTTTAAGTGGATTATGCCAAAATGATACTGTAGTCTAATCATGCCACGTTCTTCGTACCTTCTGGCAGAAGTGGTTACAGCAGAAGAAATTACCTTAAATGGTTTTAGTTTATAGACTCTCTGAATAAATTCATTGTCTTCATACACAATATAGCTTTCATTAAAACCATCCAGAAGGTGAAAAAGTTTACGGGTAATGAAAAGTGATTGATCACCACCTCTACAAATGTGGTGGTTTATACGGGTGCACCAAGAAAAGAATTTTAAAAACCTACTGTTGCTGTTAAAGCGCATTTGAAAGCATCCTACTTCAAATCCTTTTTTGAATTCTTGAATGATCTCTTTGTCAAAACTCTCTGGGGGTAAAGTATCAACATGTAAAAAATAGAGAATTTCACCGTTGGCGTTTGTAGCACCAAAGTTCATTTGTGCAGCACGCCCTTTTTTGCTTTTTAATACTGTGGCTCCGTATGCTTCAGCATTGGTAATTGTTTGGTCCGTGCTACCGCCATCAATTACTAATATTTCTTTAATGCACTTGGTTCGTGCATTGGCAGAAATGGAGAAAAGCACATCTTTAATGTACTTTTCTCCATTTAATACCGGTATAATAATGCTAATGGTTGGCTGTGGGGTACTCATAAATCAATACTTGCTAACTTATGGTAGTCAAATACTGGAGTACCTTACAATTGCTTGATCAATTCCTTGAATAATTTCACCATTTTTGGTTCTGTTTTTTCGGCAATGGAGATAATTTCACCTATATCAACAGGTTTTAGGTTATCTGGGTCGCACTCATCGGTCAAAACAGAAACGGCCACTATGGGTAATGATAAGTGATTGGCAACTATGACCTCTGGTACGGTACTCATACCTACTGCATCTGCTCCTATCAATTTGATCATTCTGTATTCTGCCCTAGTTTCCAATTGAGGTCCTACAACAGATGCATACACACCGCTTTTCAATGAAATGTCATGCTCTTTTGCAATGGCGGTAAGTTTGTTGCGCATATCCACATCGTAAGGTTCGGACATATCTGCAAAACGTTCGCCAAATTCACTTACACCTTTAAATGCCAATGGAGAGCCTCCTTGAAGGTTAATATGATCTTCTATCAACATCATATCTCCTTTCTTAAAATCTAAATTTACCGCACCAGCGGCGTTAGAGATGAACAGTTTTGAAATACCTAACATATGCATTACGCGAATAGGGTAGGTAATGTCTAGAAAGTCATACCCCTCATAAAGGTGAAAACGACCTTGCATGACCACAACTTTCTTTCCGGATATGGTTCCATAGACTAATTTTCCTGTATGAAATTCCACGGTGGCCAATGGGAAAAATGGAATGTGGTTATAATGGGCATCTATGGGATCTTCAATACTATCTACTAATTTTCCTAGTCCTGTGCCCAGTACAATACCAATTTCTGGGTTGTCAAAACCTTTGTTCTTAAGGTAAGCTACAGACTCTAAAAGTTCTTCTTTCATCATTTTGTCATATGTTTTAAAAAAGGGGCAAAGGCTTCAATATCCTTTATATCCTCATAATAATCAACGTCGTTTTTTGTTTCTAAAAGGGCGGTTGTTTCATTTTTCAGGTCCGCTAAGGTGTCCTTTAAAACGGTTTCCGTTCCCCATGATTTATTTTTAAAAAGTTCGGGCATAAATTTTTTCATGCCCAATAAATAATATCCTCCATCTTCTGCGGGACCTACTACAAAATCGTTTTTCTCTAAAGCCTTAAATGCATCTTCTAAATCATCTTGAGAAAGGTCTAGCATATCACTGCCAATGATAATGATTTTTTGATATTCGTTTTGAAAACCTTCTTGAAAGGCATTTGCCATGCGAATGCCAAGGTCATCGCCTATTTGTATTTTTTTATCAAACTTAGAATTGTCCCAAATATCGTTATTCCAAATTTCTTCAGAGTAATACACCTGTTTTTCGGCATAAAGGTTTTTGGTAATGGCTACCGTATGCGCTAATAAGAATTTGTAAATATCAAATGCTGCTTGGTCACCTACAGTTGCTGCTAAACGCCTTTTGCCTTTACCAAGTTCTGGGTTTCTGGTAAAGATCAGCAAAAGGTTGTTTGAGTTTGCGAGAGTGAAATCTATAATTTTCTCGTCTTTTTCCGTCTTATTGTTTTGTAATATTCCCAATCTGATTCTTTAAATTTTCCTAACTCCTAACTCCTAACTCCTAACTCCTAACTCCTAACTCCTAACTCCTAACTAGTACACTTTAATTCCTTCTTGTAAAAGTTTGCCCCAATGCTTGCTAAAAGCATGAACACTATCGGTAGGTATTTCTTTGTCGTTAAAAACTTGTCCGCCTTTATTTTTCCAATCAAAAATTCCTCCATAAAGATTTAGAATTTTGGTATACCCTAATTCTTTTAATTTCTCTCCAATATCTTCTGAGCGAACACCAATAGAACAGTATACTATAATAGGTTGTGTTTTGTCAGGTAAAGATTCTAGAACTTTTTGCTCGTCAAATGTTTTGTATCCTACCCAAATGGCATTTTTTAGGTGACTCACCTCAAATTCTTCTTTTTCCCTTGTATCTAAGTATGCAATAGAATCGGTAATCGGTAGATTATCAAAATATACATAGGGTATAGTGCCTTGGTTCCAAGAGTTCAAAGCCTTTGTAATTTTGTCTTGTGCTAAGCTTTTATTGGACAAAGGTAAGAGAACTACAAAACTGAATATTAATTTAAAAATTAGTATTTTCATCCTTACAAAGGTACTATAATAAGGTTTTAAGAAGTACCAATATAAGAGTGAATTTATGGTTAAAACTATGCAAAGTAAAGGCTTACAGTTGTTTATTCTATTATCTGTTATTTCAATGGCAAGTTGTAAGCAAGAGGTGAAAAAGGATATTGTTAATGAAGAATTGGAGCCTACGGGATATTATGTAGAACCCTATAGATCTCAATATCATTTTACACCAGAAGAAAAATGGATGAACGATCCAAACGGACTTGTTTATACTGATGGGGAATATCATTTGTTCTATCAATATTACCCGGATAGTACCGTTTGGGGACCTATGCATTGGGGTCATGCGGTAAGTAAAGATATGATGAAATGGAAGCATAAACCAGTTGCACTTTTTCCAGATGAACATGGATTGATATTTTCTGGTAGTGCCGTTATGGACCATAATAACACTTCTGGTTTTGGAACGGAAGATCAGACGGCAATGGTGGCTATTTTTACCTATCATGACATGGCGGGCGAGCAGGCAGGTAATAAAGATTTTCAAACTCAGGGCATTGCCTATAGCTTAGATAATGGTGATAGTTGGACCAAGTATGAAGGCAACCCCGTAATCGGTAATACCGGTATTAAAGATTTTAGGGATCCTAAAGTGTTTTGGAACGATAAGGCAGAAACTTGGACAATGCTACTGGTAGCAGGTGATCATTTGCAAATATGGAACTCTCCTAATTTAAAAGAGTGGGAAAAAGTTAGTGAGTTTGGTAAAGAGCAAGGTGCTCATGGAGGTGTTTGGGAATGTCCAGATTTATTTCCGTTGAAGATTGAAGGTACAAATGAGATAAAATGGGTATTGTTGATCAGTATAAATCCGGGTGCACCAAATGGGGGTAGTGGTACGCAATATTTTATAGGAGATTTTGATGGAGAAACATTTACCTCGGACCAAGTGGAGCATAAGTGGATAGATTTAGGTAGGGATAATTATGCAGGAGTAACCTATAACGATGCACCTAATGATGAACGTGTTTTCATTGGATGGATGAGCAATTGGGACTATGCAAGAGATACACCTACCGATAAATGGCGAAGTGCAATGACAGTGCCTAGAGAATTGACCTTGCGGAAAGTAAATGATGACGTGTTGTTGTACAACTATCCGTTAAAAAGTTTTGAGAGGCACGTAGCAATGGCTTATCCGGAAAGTGTTTTGGAAATCTTGCCTACGAGAAAAAGAATTTTGCCTCTTAAATATGGAAACCAGAGTAAAATACAGTTTACGCTTTCCGTGCCCAATGCGCAAATGTACTTTAGAAATAAAAATGGCGATAGCGTGAGTATAGATGTTGATAGGGACAAAAAAGTTGTCACTTTTGACCGAAGAAAATCGGGTAAGGTAGACTTTAGTGAGAAATTTGCTCCTGGTGTTCAACAAATGAAGATTCCGAATATACCGGACGGACCTATAGAAATAATGATGCTTTTAGACCATTCTTCGTTAGAGCTATTCATCAATGAGGGTCAGTATGTGATGACCAATCAAATTTTCCCCAATGAGTTTTTTAGGGCTTTGACCATTGTGAACAATTCAGAAAATGAATTAAAAATTGAAGATTTTACAGAACATAAGGTAGAACGGGTTTGGGATTAACATGTTGTAAAATCAGTGTGTGAATTGCGCCTATTTAATTTACGCTGAAATTTAATCTTTATTTACTTTCTATCTATTGGTAGGAATTTGCTTCACTATATTGTGTTAATATCGGCTAAAGTAGTCTTTAGTCGATGTTAACAGTACCGCAACTAATTTGATTTGCAAATTTTCACTGGAAGCTCTACAATTTGTCTGCTTACAACTTATAAAGTGAAAAATACAGCTGTAATGGTATGTAGGTTGGCTATCCTTGTATATTTTTGGTGTAGAAAAGAAAGGGATGTAAACAAAAAAATCCTTACCGTTAAGTAAGGATTTATTGTGGTGCCTCCAGGAATCGAACCAGGGACACATGGATTTTCAGTCCATTGCTCTACCAACTGAGCTAAGGCACCATGCTTGCTGTAAGCGGGTGCAAATATAATTTCAATTTTATGATTTCCAAACTAAATCGTAAAAAAAGAAAAATGTTTTTTTAATTTTTAATCTTTGCAACATGAATTTAATTGTTGATGCGGGTAATACAAATGTCAAATTAGCGATCTTTAAAAAGTCGGAAATAATTCATTTAGAGACTGTTGTTGTAGATTTGTTTGTTGAGGCAGTAAAAAGAATTTTCAAGGAATTTCCTAAAATAGAATTTTCAATAATTTCTAGTGTAGGGTCAATTTCAAAGGACCAGATTAAGGTTTTGGCTATTTTTAGTGAACTTCATGAGCTTAGTCATGCGTCAAAAGTGCCGTTTAAGAACTCTTATGCCTCTCCACAAACTTTGGGTGTAGATCGTTTGGCCTTGGCTACGGCTGCCTATTATTATAATCCACATCAAAATAATTTGGTTATTGATGCCGGAACCTGTGTTACGTTTGATATGATCAATGATTTTGATGAGTACCTAGGCGGCGCAATTTCCCCAGGCTTGCAAATGCGGTACAATGCTATGCATTACCAAACATCTAAATTGCCGTTACTCGAAAAAAAGGAGCTGTTAGACTACATTGGCAACACCACTGAAAACTGTCTACATAGTGGGGCGGTAAATGGAATTACACTGGAAATAGACGGTGTCATTGATCTTTACAAAGCAAGATTTAAAAATTTAACAGTTATTTTAACCGGTGGAGACACACTATTTTTGTCTAAACGATTAAAAAATACCATATTTGCGGATTCCAAATTTCTCCTGAAAGGGCTTAATTATTTGCTGGAATACAACAAGCACTAAATGATCAGAAAAATTGTAATTACAATTGTATACATAACCACTATTGGTTTGTACGCTCAAGATGGTACTGTTTCTCCTTATTCTTTTTACGGAATAGGTGACTTAAAAAATAACAGTACGGTAGAAAATCAAATGATGGGAGGTATTGGTGTATATGCCGATAGTATTCATATCAATTTAAAAAACCCAGCAGCTTTTGGTAAGTTAGGTCTAGAAGTTATGGACAGGGAAGGATTGGTGACCTATACCGCAGGGGTCTCCAATAAACAATTTACGCTTAAAAGTTTCACAGCAGAAGAGGAAAGCTCTATTACAAGTTTAGATTACTTGGCACTTGGTTTTAGTGTAGGTAAAGGTTTGGGTATGGGGTTTGGTATAATGCCATATTCTTCGGTAGGATATAATTTGGTTGATGATCGTACCGAAACAGGCGGGTCGTTGACTAATGTTTATACGGGTGAGGGTGGTTTAACCCGCGCTTTTTATTCAATTGGGTATGAAATTGTAAAAGACTTAAGTATTGGTGCAACCGTTAATTTCAATTTTGGTACACTTGAAAGTGAAAGGTTGCAGCAAATAGAAGATGTGCAGTTTGGTACATTTGATAGGCGTTCATCTAGAGTAAATGGTTTTGATTTCAACTATGCCTTAAATTATACGCCTTTAATTAAGGGTAGGCAAAGACTTCATACATCGGTTCGTGTGAATACCCAAGGTAATTTGGTTTCCAAGAATGATAGGCAATTGGGTTCTTTTTCAGTAGCCAGTGGTGTAACCATAGAAGAGCTAGAGGTGAATTTGGCTGCTCAGAATTTAGAGAATACAGAATTAAAGATACCGACCACCACTACTTTGGGTATTGGTTATGGTGAAGATTATAAATGGTTTGTGGGTGCAGAATATAGTTTTCAAGAAATGAGTTCTTTTGAAAATGTTTTCTTGGGTTCAGCTAATGTGGCGTATGAAGATGCAAGTTCATTTGCCTTTGGTGCCTTTCTAACCCCTGATCATGATTCATTTACAAGTTATTTAAAAAGGGTTACCTACCGTGCAGGTCTACGTTTAGATAAGACGGGTATGTTGGTGAACGATGTTGATATAAATAACTTTGGCATAACTTTTGGATTAGGCTTACCACTGGGCAGAAGTTTCTCTAACCTTAACTTAGGTTTTGAGTTTGGTAGAAGAGGAACTACTAGGGCGGATTTGATTGAAGAAAGCTATTTTAAATTTAATGTAGGTCTCTCATTGAACGATCGTTGGTTCCAGAAAAGAAAAATCAATTAATAAAAATTTAGTACATTAACCATTTTAAAAAGAGAAAAAATGAAATCGAAACTTTACTTCACGGCAATTATGTTCCTTGGGATGATGGGAGTGAGCAATGCGCAGGCGCAAAACCCTGAATGTATGACCAACCTGTCTATATTTTCCGAGCATGCAAAAGTTAAAAATTATGAAGCGGCCTATGAGCCATGGAAAATGGTTTATGAAACATGTCCTCAATTAAACAATGCTATATATGTTTATGGTGAGCGTATCCTAAAAGATAAGGTAGATAAGGCTACAGGTGCGGACAAAGAAAAGTTTGCCAACGATCTTATGGGGCTTTATGATAATAAGCTTAAACATTTTTCATCTAAAACTAGTCCGGGTGAAACAATGGTAGATAAGGCATTGGTAATGTACGATAACAAAATGGCAGATGATGCTAAGATGTACAGTATGTTAAGCGAGGCATTTACAAAAGATGAAGCTAATTTTACAAACCCAAAGGCTTTATATATCTATTTCTCTAGTTTGGTTGATGAGCACAAAGCAGGTAGAAAAGATCTACAAGAAGTTTTTGATGTATATGATGCAGTTACCGAAAAAATAGAAACTGAAAATGAAAAGCTTACAGGTAAAATAGCTAAGCTTTTACCAAAAGAAGAAGCTGGTACTTTAACTTCAAAAGAAAAGTCTCGTTTAAAGTCTTATAACTCTTACTCTGAGGTTTATGGTAAGATTGCTGGTAGTATTGATTCTAAATTAGGTCCTTTAGCAGATTGTAGTAACCTTATTCCTTTATATGAAAAGAGTTTTGAAGAGAAAAAGGGTGATGTTGTTTGGGTAAAAAGAGCGGTAGGTCTTATGTTCAACAAAGAGTGTACAGATGATCCAATGTTCCAAAAGTTATTTGAAGCACAATTATCTCTAGATCCTTCTGCAGATGCTTATGTTTATGGTGGTACATTAAAAATGAAGAACGGAGATAGTTCTGGTGCCCTTGCGGATTTTGATAAGGCATTGTCTTTAGAAACAGATAACGATAAGAAATCTAAGATCGCTTACAAAGTTGCTGTGATCAACAAAAGAAAAGGTAGTAAGTCTACCGCACGTAAATACGCTCAAAAAGCTATTGATGCTAACCCGTCAAATGGTCGTGCATATCTTTTAATTGCTAACTTGTACGCAACAAGTGCTAACGATTGTGGTAGCTCAGCGTTTGAAAAGAGAGCAATTTACTGGAAAGCTGCAGATATGGCTAGACAGGCAGGAAGAGTGGATCCTTCATTAGGAGGTTCAGCTAGTCAAGCGGCAAACAGTTACAATGCTAAGGCTCCAACTAAAGAAATGATCTTTAGTTCAGGTATGGCCGGTAAGACCGTTACGTTCAACTGTTGGGTTGGTGGTAGCGTGAAAGTACCTTCTTTATAGAGAAAATGAAACAGATTTATAATTTTAGAGGCATTGCCGTGGTATGTACCATGGCAATGCTTTTTTTATCTTGTCAAGATAATTACAAGAGAGTGGGTGAAGAAGCGGTAAAGAAAATTTACCCCAGGGGTGTAGTAGAGGATTTTGTACTTACCTATACTGAAACACCTGAAAAATTAGGATCTGAAGATGACGGTTCGTCTAGAGTAATGGCAGTATTATCCGGACCGATCAGAAACGATTTTGAGCAGCTTTCATTTCCGTATCAAACTTTTCCAGAAGGTCTGCTGGTGGAAATTTTTAACGAGAAAAATGAAAAAACAACGATAGAGGCAGATTATGGAGTATTGTACTCTAAGACTTCTATTGTAGATTTGCGTGGTAATGTGCTTATAAAAGGAGATGACGGTAAAAAGCTAGCTACATCACAGCTATATTATGATCGTGGTAATGAGTGGGCTTTTACCCAAGAAAAATTTACGTTTACCAATCCAGATGACGGTACTGTAATGGATGGTGAAGGTATGGATATACAAAAAGACCTGAAGTTTTTAAATGCACATAAAACCTATGGTTTAATGTTGATCAAAGAAGAAGATAAAGAAGAAAAAAATGATTAATATTTTAAGATATACAGAGTATTTGTACGTTATAGTCGCGGGCTTTTCTATCTATAGAATAATAACGGATTGGAATACCGATCGAAGTATGGCGTATTTCTTTATATTTTTTGCCGTAATTTCAATAGGTATGTTTTTGTTTAGACGAAATTATAGAAAGAAATTTGAACAGCGTAAGCGTGATAATCAAAATAAATAGTGGGTACAGCCGGTATTATCATTATACTTTCCTTGATTTTTTCAGCATTTTTCTCAGGAATGGAAATTGCCTTTATTTCTGCGAACAAAATTCATATTGAAATTGAGAAAAAACAAGAGGGCTTTTTAGCAACTGTACTGACAAGGTTAACTAAAAAACCATCAAAATTTATAGCTACCATGCTTATTGGTAACAATATTGCATTGGTAATTTATGGACTTTTCATGGGAGAATTACTCATGAATTGGTTCACTGAAATAGTGCCCGATAATGCAATTTTGCAGTTGTTGATTACAGATTTTAGTTTGTTGACCCAAACTTTGATATCTACGTTCATCATTTTGATTACCGCTGAATTTTTACCTAAAGTGCTATTTCAGATTTATGCCAATAACCTTTTGAAATTATTGGCGATACCTGCATTTTTATTTTATATACTTTTTTCATTTATATCCGACTTTATTATTTGGGTGTCCGATATTATTTTGAAGTACGTATTTGGTACATCAGGTGATGAGGTCCAATTGGCATTTAGCAAGTTAGAGTTGGGAGATTACATTACCGAGCAAATGGAGACGGTAGAGGAGGAAGATGAAGTAGATACTGAAATACAGATCTTTCAGAATGCATTAGAGTTTGCAGCTGTAAAGGCTAGGGAAGTTATGGTGCCTAGAACTGAAATAGTTGCGGTAGAAATGCACGAAACTCCAAAAAACTTGGCGAAATTGTTTACGGAAACGGGCTATTCTAAAATACTGGTATATAATGATACCGTAGATAATGTTATAGGTTATGTACACTCTTATGAGCTTTTTAAAAAACCTAAGACAATTAAAAGTATTTTACTGCCGGTTGAATTTGTGCCGGAGACCATGCTTATTCAAGATATATTGAATGTTCTCATCAAAAAACGAAAAAGTATAGCTGTTGTTTTAGATGAATACGGCGGTACCTCTGGTTTGGTAACGGTAGAAGATATTGTTGAAGAACTTTTTGGTGAGATCGAAGATGAGCATGATACTACGGATTTAAGGGAAGAGCGGGTAGATGAGCGTCATTATTTGTTCTCTGCAAGGTTAGAAGTAGATGATATCAATGAAAATTATAAATTAAGTCTTCCTGTATCAGATGAATATGAGACCCTTGGTGGGCTTTTAGTGCATACTTTGGGTGAAATACCTGAGAAAGAGGTAGAGCTTACTATAGAGCAATATAAGTTTACCGTGTTGGAAGTTTCCAACACAAAAATAGATTTGATTTCCATAGAAGTTTTGGAAGAGGAATAACAGTGCATCAATCAATAAATTAGGTGGCTTTTTAGTTTTTATTATTTCAATTAAAAATGGTAGTTTTGCCACCCAATAACCACAAACGATTATTTTAAACGTTAATAAGAATGGCAGTATTAGAAAATATTAGGAAACGTACAACAGTGTTGATCTTGATCATAGGGTTGGCACTTTTTGCATTTGTTATTTCTGGGGTATTTACCAGTAGCAATTTTGGAGGGGATAAAGTAGGTTCGTCCGTAGCCGAAATTAATGGAGAAGATATTTCTATTGATGAATTTAGACAAGAGGTTGAGGTGGCTTCTAACAGAATTGGTCCTACTGCATCTAATATGCAAGTAGTAAATCAGGTTTGGGAAAATAAAATAAGAAAGACCATCTTAGGTGAGCAGTTTGAAGATTTAGGTATTGGTATAGAGCAAGATCAGATCGTTGACTTTTTAAGAACAACAGGTTATGCTCAAAATCCTCAATTTCAAGATCAAAATGGTCAGTTTGATGCAAATATGTTTAAGCAGACCGTTGCAGATTGGAAAGTGAACAACCCTGCGCAATATGAAGCCTGGTTGCAAACAGAAGCTGAGATCGTACAATTGGCAAAAGAGCAAACTTACTTTAACATGGTTAAGGCAGGCGTTGGTGCTACCTTAAAAGAGGGTGAGCTAGATTATAAATTGGCTAACGAGAAAATGGATATTAAGTATGTAAGAGTACCTTATACTTCTATCCCAGATAGTACAATAACAGTAACTAAAAGCGAAATTGCAGATTACGTTAGCAAGCATAAAGAAGAGTACAAGCAGGATCCTGCAAGAGATTTACAGTATGTATTTTTTCAGGAAAAGCCTTCTGAAGCTGATGAAGCTGCTATCAAAGAAGAAATCACAAAACTTTTAGACGATACGATCGAGTATAATTCTCAAACAGACCGTAACGATACTATCAGAGGTTTTAGAAATACAAAAGATGTTGCGGCATTTTTAGATAGATATTCAGATACCAAGTTCGATACTATTTTTAAGGCTAAGAAAAATTTACCATCTAGTGTTGCGGACACCTTAATGAGTTTGAACATAGGTCAAATTTACGGACCGTATAAAGATGGGGATTCTTATAAGATTTCTAAAATGATTGCTAGAAAACCAAACGGTTCGGTGAAAGCAAGTCATATTCTTTTAGCATATGAAGGTGCTACAAGAGCAAACCCGGAAGTAAAGAGAACAAAAGAGGAAGCTGAGGCAAAGGCCAAAGAACTATTAAGGGAAGCAAAAAAATCTGGTGTTGTTTTTTCAACCTTGGCTAGAGATAATTCAGATGGTCCATCTGCTCCCAATGGTGGAGATTTAGGGTACTTTCAAAGAGGGGTAATGGTTCCTGCTTTTAATGACTTTGCATTTGGAAACTCAGAAGGTTCGATCGGTATGGTCGAAACAGATTTTGGATTTCATGTAATTAAAATTGATGATAAGGAAGATGTGGTTCAGATTGCAACTGTTTCAAGAGAGATAGTAGCTTCAGAAGAAACAATAAATACGTTGTTTACCAATGCGACCAAATTTGAAATGGAAACTACAGATGATGAAAGTGCTTTTTCAACATTGGCAAAAGAGGGTAACTATGTTGTACGTCCGGTAAACAAAATTAAAGCTTTGGATGAAAACCTTCCTGGTTTGCCAAATCAAAGAAATATTGTACAATGGGCCTTCAATGGAGATACTGAGGTTGGTGACATTAAGAGATTCAATATTAATAACGGTTATGCAGTAGTTCAACTTACAGGTTCTTACGCAGAAGGTGTTATGAGTGCTGAAGATGCTTCTGTGCTAGTGTTGCCTAAAATTAGAAAAGAGCGTAAAGCCGCAAAGATTATTGCAGCCAATAAAGGTAAAGACATGAGTGCTATTGCATCTGATAATGGTGTAAGTGTATCAAATGCTTCTGCTCTTACGGTAAAGTCTCCTACAATTCCTGGTGCAGGTAGCGAGCCTGTAGTGGTAGGAACTGCTTATGGTATGGCTGAAGGTGCAACTTCTGGTTTAATAGAAGGTAACACCGGAATCTTTAAAATTGAAATTGTAAAGAAAACCGAAGCACCTAAGCTTGATAATTATAGTGTATATGCAAATGCACTAAAAACAGGAGCTGCTGCTCGTGTAAATACTGCAGTGTATAACGCTCTTAAAGAAGGTGCGGAAATAGAAGATAAAAGAGCTACTTTTTACTAAAAAGTTAGTTTGTCAAAATAAAAAAAGAGCATCTAATTTAGATGCTCTTTTTTTATAATATCATTTTTTGATAAGGCAGAATGGTATGGTAGCCTTTATTTTTAAAATATACCATATCATCCTCTGTTCCAATAGCAAGGACAAAATCTCCGCCCCAGGCACCTAGACTTTTTATTGTATGCGGATAGTCTGCAAAAAGAGTGCTTTTAATAGTGGGTACCTGAAGTGTTTTAGATAAAATCTTTTCGTGTTGGTTGAGTAGGTGTTCAAACTCCTTCAAAGAAGTACAGCTTAAAATTTTATCGGTGATTTTGTTGATTGCGCTAAGCAGTTGGGTTTTATTGAAATTCAAGTTGCGATAACTGGTAATGGCATCTCTACTATTTTTCTTTTCGTTCAGGTAAACAAAGAAAAGTCGGTCTTCAAAATTAGGTTTAAAACTGACTTCCTGTATGTTTGGACTAAAGCCATTTCTTTGATAAGTAATTGGCGTTTTATGTGTAGCACAAGCAATATCGTAACCACTACCGCCAAAGGTAGCCTCCAGTAATTCATAGGGGTTTATTTCTGCCCAAGATGCTATATTTGCTATTAAGGTAGAAGAAGTGCCAAGGCCCCAATCTCTAGGGAAGGTTACTTTTGTTTCTACATCATTTACTTCATCTGTAGTTGGTGAAAATAAAGGGTTAAGTTTTTTAGCCGCTACTAAAATTTGAGATAGCCTGTGAGCTACTTCCGGGTCAGAAGTGTGAATGGTTTCAAGCCTATTCTTGGAAAATTCTGAACTGAACCAAACAGCATCATTTTCATCTAAACTGTTCCAAATAAAATTCTCTGAATCTGAGTGGGATAAGCTCAGGTACTGTCCAAATTTTGTAGGCAAAGCCAGACCTGTGGCTCCGTCAAGAATAGCATATTCTCCAGTGAGCAATAGTTTACCGTTGCTGTAAAAGGATGTGGGCATATGGTAAAGGCTTATTTTCTTATCTCGTTAAGTTGTAGTTCCACGCCGTGGTGCGTTACGGGGTTGGTCTTAAAATATGTAACTAATTTAGCTTTTTCGTTTTCATTGGCGCCCAGCTGGTTAAGAATGTTCAAAAGGTGCATTTTCATATGTCCTTTCTGAATTCCGGTAGTAACCAATGAACTCACTGCTGCAAAGTTTTGTGCTAGACCCGCTACCGCTATAATTTGCATGAGTTCTTCAGCAGAAGGTCGTTGTAGTATTTCAAGGTTTAGTTTTACCAGCGGATGTAAATTTGTGAGCCCGCCAACAGTGCCTAAAGCCAAGGGAAGTTCTATCCAAAATGTAAAGATTCCATCTTCAATGGATGCATGGGTCAGGCTGCTGTATTGACCATTTCTACAAGCATAAGCATGTACGCCTGCCTCTATGGCCCTAAAGTCGTTACCAGTGGCCAAAACAACCGCATCTATACCGTTCATGATGCCCTTGTTATGCGTAACCGCTCTATAGGGTTCTATGTGTGCAATTTTAATGGCCTGTACTATTTTTTCGGCGGTATGCAGTGGTGTTAATTCTTCTGTAAGTTTTAAATCTTCCACCGGGCAACTAACTTCTGCACGTACGCTACAATTGGGGACGTAATTGGACAGAATGCTCATTACTACTTCAATATCTTTTTCCTGTGTGGAAAAATCATCGTAATTACCGGCCTCTTTTTTTAAAGTAGCTGCAAATTGCTCTAAACAGCTGTTAATAAAATTGGCACCCATGGCATCCTTAGTTTCAAAGGTGGCATGTAGTTGGTAATAGTTTTCTAGTTGCTTGGTTTTATCTTTTAAAACAATATCTGTAATACCACCGCCCCTTTTTTCCATACTGGAAGTTAAAGAGGCACTTTCAGCTAATAAAATGGGCTTTAAATAAGTAAAAAAAGAATTTAACCTATTGGTATCGCCCTTGTATATAAAGTGAACTTGACCTACTTTTTCGGTTCCTAATATCGTTGTTTTAAATCCTCCTTTTTTTAGCCAAAACTTTGCGGCTTTGCTCGCTGCCGCTATAACCGAACTCTCTTCAATGGCCATGGGTATGGCATAAAGCGTATCGTTTATTAAAAAGTTGGGAGCTATGCCCTGGGGTACGTAGAGGTTGGTAATGGTATTTTCAATAAATTCATCGTGCAACTGTTGAACGCTTTGGTCTAGATTCCAATACGTTTGCAGAATTTTTCTTGATTGTGCTGCATTCTGGGTGTAATTTGTGGTGATCCAATCTATTTTCTCTTCTTTGGAAAGTTTGGAAAAACCACTTATTGGCTCGGTCATTTAGGTATAACTTTCTACTAATGGTTCATGTTTTGTAAAGAATTGGACACCTCCAATAGATTCCAATTTTACGCTGGTAAAGATAAGCATATTGACCTGAATCTAATTTATCTAAGCAAAGCGTTAAAACCAGCTTCTTTTTTTCAGTAAAGCGTGTTTTTTTAAGGAAATAGTGGTAAACTTGAGAGATTTAACAAAATTCAAATTTTTATGCGAAAAACACACTTGTTTACGTTGATTTTACTTTCGTTCAGCGTAATTATTTGGGCACAGGAAAAAAAGATATCAGTTTCCGAAATTTATCAAGGTGCTTTTAGAACCGAAGGTCTTGAAGCTCTACGTTCCATGAATAACGGTACTCAATACACCGTACTTCATACAAACAGGTTTAGCCAATCTACAACGGTGGATAAATATGATTATAAGACCTTGGAAAAAGTAGGTACCGTAGTATCTTCTGCAGATTTAGCCGAAATACCTTCCTTTTCAGCTTATACCTTTAGCGATGATGAAAAAAAATTATTGCTCTCAACTGAAATAGAACCCATTTTTAGAAGGTCAAGGTTGGGTGTTTTTTATGTATATGAAATTGCATCTAAGAAGGTAGTAAAGGTTAGTGAATCAAAAATTCAAGAACCATTGTTTTCTCCAGATGGTAGCCAAGTAGCCTATGTGAAGGATAATAACCTCTATATTTTTACCATTGAAAGTGGTGAAACCAAACAAATAACCCAAGACGGAGTTAAGAATCAAATAATAAATGGTGTAACAGATTGGGTATATGAAGAAGAATTTTCTTTTGTACGAGCTTTCGAATGGAATGCCGATGGAAGTAAGATAGCTTTTTTACGTTTTGATGAAACAAGTGTGCCCGAATTTTCTATGGATGTTTACGGTACAGGGCTATATCAACAACCACACGTATTTAAATACCCAAAGGCCGGAGAGAACAATTCAAAAGTTACCTTACATCTTTTAGATGTTGCAAGTGGTAATATTGCTGCGGTAGATTTAAATAGCGCATACTACATACCAAGAATTAAATGGATGAACCATAAAGATATGTTGAGTGTTCAAACTTTGAACAGGCATCAGGATCATTTAACAATGTATGCCGTAAATGCTAAAAAGAATGAAGTATCTGTGTTACTGGAAGAGAAAGATGATGCTTATGTCGATATCACCGATAATCTTACTTTTTTAGAAGATGATAGTTTTATTTGGACCAGTGAGAAAGACGGTTATAATCATATATATCTATACGGGGAAGACGGTAATCTTATGAGTCAGATCACCAAGGGAGATTGGGAGGTTACCAAATACTATGGTTACGATCAAAACGAAGATAAAATTTATTATCAGTCTACCGAGAACGGATCAATAAATCGTGGGGTATATAATATTAGTAGCGGCGGAGATGATAAAAAGGCATTAGCTGTTACCCAAGGAACCAACAATGCTTCATTTAGTACAGATTTCACGTATTTTATAAATACGTATTCTAGTGCTGAAATACCACCTGTATACACACTGCATAAGGCAATAAACGGTAAAAAGGTAAAGGATATAAAAGATAATGGTCCATTATTACAAAGACTGGAAAGTTATGCTGTGAGTCCTAAAGAATTTTCTACAATTTCAATTAATGGCAATGATTTGAACATTTATATGATCAAGCCAAAAGATTTTGATTCAACTAAGAAATATCCATTGTTTATGTATCAATATAGTGGTCCTGGATCTCAAAATGTATCTAACAGTTGGATGGGGGCGAACGACTACTGGCACCAGAGTTTGGTGGCGGAAGGTTATATTGTTGCCTGTGTAGATGGCCGTGGTACGGGTTTTAAAGGAAGGGATTTCAAGAAGGTTACCCAAAAAGAGTTGGGTAAATATGAAGTAGAAGATCAAATAGCCGCTGCTAAGAAATTAAGCGAGTTGCCATACATTGACGAAAGTAGAATAGGTATATGGGGATGGAGCTATGGTGGTTTTATGTCCACAAATTGTATTTTAAAGGGTAACGACACTTTTGAAATGGCAATTGCGGTAGCACCTGTTACCTCATGGGCTTTTTATGATACAATATATACAGAGCGTTATATGCAAACGCCACAGGAAAATCCAAGTGGATATGATGATAACTCGCCGTTTAACTATCCTCACTTGTTGGAAGGCGATTACTTACTTATTCATGGTACTGGTGATGATAATGTTCATGTGCAGAATTCAATGCGTATGATCGAGGCTTTGATACAGGCAGATAAGCAATTCGATTGGGGAATTTATCCGGATAAAAACCACGGTATTTATGGTGGAAATACAAGAATTCACCTCTATAACAAAATGACCAATTTTATTAAAGAAAAACTATAATCAAACTAACATCAATATGACTGAAAGTACCGAATTTTCAGACCAAAAGCAGGTTTTTGGGCACCCACAGGGTTTATTTTACTTATTCTTTGCAGAATTATGGGAGCGTTTTAGCTTTTACGGAATGCGTGCACTGCTCACGCTCTACATGATAGACGTAATATTCAAAGCCTTGGCAGAAAGAGATTATGCTACGGCGGCAGTTTATTCTTCCTATGGTTCATTGGTATACGCCTCTACCGTAATTGGTGGCAAATTA
This sequence comes from Maribacter dokdonensis DSW-8, assembly GCF_001447995.1. NCBI lineage: Bacteria > Pseudomonadati > Bacteroidota > Flavobacteriia > Flavobacteriales > Flavobacteriaceae > Maribacter > Maribacter dokdonensis. The sequence goes on from NZ_LDPE01000002.1 coordinate 902,596, forward strand.
TCAGATAAGATTTTAGGAATGCGAAACTCAATTTTTTTGGGCGGTATTCTTATGTCCATAGGGCATTTTGTATTAGCTATAGAAAACAATATGGCCTTCTTTTTGGCCTTGTCGCTCATTATTGTAGGTAACGGGTTCTTTAAACCTAACATTTCTACTTTTGTGGGTACGCTGTATGAAAAAGGAGATCCTAAAAAAGATTCTGGATTCACCATATTTTATATGGGTATTAATATTGGGGGATGGGTAGCTCCATTATTATGTGGATGGCTGGCCGCAACATATGGCTGGCACTATGGTTTTGGTCTGGCAGGAATAGGTATGTTGACCGGGTTGATCGTTTTTTGGAGCGGAATTCAAAAAAATGTATTTGGCGATAGAGGTTTGCCTCCAAATGAGCAAGTCTTGGAAAAAAAGGTACTTGGTGTAAAACAAGGAATTCTTGTGCCGGTTTTAGCTGTGTTGTCTGCACCGTTGATTGCGTTGTTATTATCTTCTTATAAGGCAGTTGCTACAGAAGGTATGTTTGCGGATCAGAATATTGTCAATATTATATTTACAGGTATTGGTATAGCGGTTTTGGCATATTTGGCTTACGAAATGTTCAAAGCGAATATTAAAGAGAGAAAAGAATTGTTTGTCGCGGTGCTACTTACCTTTTTTATGACCATTTTCTGGGGTTTTCATGAACTATCCGGAAGTGTAATTACGTTGTTCGCAGCAAGAAATATTGATCTTGACGGTATTATGTCGGCTGCACAGACCAATTCGTTGAACTCTATGTTTATTATCATTTTGGCTATTCCTATTTCAATGATGTGGACATGGTTAAGTAAAAAGAATTGGAACCCTAGAACACCTTATAAATTTGGATTGGGATTACTTTTTGCGGGAATCAGTTTTTACGTTCTTGCTATTAGTGGCGGTAGTGCCAATGAAAATGGTTTTGTACCGTTCACATACTTGTTGCTAATGTATTTCTTGCTATCTGTGGGTGAACTTTTTATGTCACCTGTTGGGTTGTCTAAAATGACCGATTTAGCTCCTGCAAGGTTAATAGCTTTTATTATGGGGGTATGGTTCTTATCATCTGCCTTTGCATTCCAAATTGTTGGCTTCATCGGTAAACAATTGGCTATAGAAAGTTCAGATGGTGATGTAAATGGTTTTGAAACCTTAACGGTATATACAGATGGCTTTTTATTAATAGCCAAGTATGCTATAGGTGCAGGGTTAATTGTTCTGGTAGCATCACCGATCATTAAAAAGTTAATGGGTAAGGTACATTAGTATTCCTTATTTAAAATAATAAGCTCCCTTTTCACCTGTGTAGTGGAAAGGGATTTTATTTTTAATACAAGTAATTTTCCAACGGTCAACATAACTTTTGTAGTTACTGCCATCTGCAATAATTTCTTTAGGTTGTATGCTATCTATTAATCGGTCCAGATTAATTTTTGGTGATTGTGTTAAAAGAATTTTATCGGATGTTGAAAGGGGATAAACACCGGTACTATCAATAATCAGCAACGAATTATTTTTAATATGGTAACCGTTTTTTAAGGTGTCAAGACTAACGCTATGTATGCGTTCAGCAGTTCTATATCTTGAAATTAAATAGTCTGGTTGGTTATTGTTATCTGTTAAAACGGTCAATTCTTTTCCATTTCTATTAAAAATTATGCGCTCCTTGGTTTTGTGCAATACCATAGCTTCAACCTTTTCATTTGTGTTGATTTCTTGATATATCGTATAACCTTGAAAACAAAGTACACTGCCAAGACACAATAGTATTCTTTTAGAATTAAATCTTGTAAATAATTGAACTCCCATGACTAAAACTATGAAGGAGAGTATCAGCTGCACCACATCAAAAGGAATATCACTGAATATAAAGCTTTCTTGCCGAGCGACCCAGGCTATAAGGTTATTCATAAACATAATAATTTTATTGTATAACCAGACGAATTGAGCGGGAAGCCAGTTGAATATAGATAGGAAAACAACCAAAATCCCCATGCCTAAAATAACACCTAATGCAGGTACGATAATTAAGTTGGAAACAAAGAACAAACCGGGAAATTGGTGAAAATAGAACAGACTAATTGGTAGAACACCTAGTTGAGCGGCTATACTTACACATAGTAATTGCCAAAAATAACGCACCACTTTATTTTTTGGAAACCACAAATCCCTAAGAATAGGAAAAATCCAGAGAATGGCGAAAACCGCTGCATAGCTCATTTGAAACCCTACTTGAAATAGTAGGTTGGGATCTATGAATAATAAGATAAATAGAATGGATAATGCCAAAATGTTGAAGGTGTTGCTAGGTCTGTTTAAATACAGTGCATAGGCTACAAACGTAAACATAGTGGTGGCACGTATTATGCTGGCTGAGAGTCCGGCTATAAAGGCAAATGCCCATAAAAATATGACTGATAGCAATAGGATAATAGTTCTGCCTTTAGGAATTTGTTTTAGCGGACTCAATAGAAATTGAATTAATAAAAGTAAAATACCTATATGTAGTCCAGATACGGCTAAAATATGAACGGCACCGGCTTTTTGGTAGTTGGTGTAGGTCTCTTCGGAAATATCTGATCGTTGTCCTAATAGCAACGCTTGAATTACCCCGAATTCATCTTCACCAAAACTTTCTTTTTCAAGTTTTGAAATAATATGGTTTCGAACACTTGAAGCTATGCCTTTTAAAGTGGTCTTTGATCTAGAGGTAATTGTAAAATGATGTTGTTCAATCTGCATTTGATGATAAATACCAATATTTTTGAGATAGTTTTTATAATCAAATTGGTGCGGGTTTAAGGAAGGGTATATGTCGGTTAACTTTGTACGGGTCACAAATTCATCATCAATATGAAACTGTTCTCCAGAAGAATCTTTAGGAATGCTTATTAATATAGTTCCAGTGGTAGGGTGTTGACCAATACCTTTTACCGTTGCATAGTACCGATATGAAAATGGATTGGGCTTTAATACATCCTTAATTTTAAAGGACCATAAATCACTGTTGGTGTAAGTGATCTTCGTGTAATGGTCATTGTGGTTTATGGGTTGGGCATTAGTGTAACAATATGTGCCTAAAATCACAAAAATTAAGGCAGAGACAATTCCAAAAAATATAGATTTTGTGTTTTTTTCAAATAAAAATATGGCGGATAATAGTACAAAAAGAGCACCAATAAATATACCTAAGTAGAGCAAATCAAAGGAGAAAATTTTCCCAATTAAAATTCCAAGAATAAGTAATAGCGTTAATCTAATGGGAATAAACGCTAAGAGCTTCATTTTATAATATTCTTGTGGCTTTTACAAAGGCTTGGTTCCAAAAACCGTCTCTTAAAGAAGAAACGGTAACACCTCTTGAAGTAGATGCGTGTATAAAGGTTATTTCATCATTATCAGTACCCACCACCATACCTACGTGGTTAATTCGTTTTGATCCACGGGTGGTCTTAAAAAATAGTAAATCTCCTTTTTCAATATTCTTTACGGCTATTCTATGACCTTCTTCCGCCATATGAAAAGAAGTGCGTGGCAATTGCACATCATGCTCTCCAAAAGATACATATAATAACCCTGAACAATCCATCCCTTTTTTGGTAGTGCCACCAAATTTATATCGTGTGCCCGCAAATGAAAGAGCGGTATTGATAATGTCGTCTGCTTTTGTATTGGTCGGTGCTGGTGGGTTTATCTTGTGTTCTTTATGATAAGAAGGTTTTTCAGTATTACCCGTTCGCTCTTTATTTGCGGCGGCAACAGAGATTCTTCGTTCCTTGTCAGAACTGGAACTTTTTTTAACACCACAACTGGTTAAAAAACAAATAATTATTAAAAAGGGTAGTTTACGCATAAATTAGAGAATACACTGTAATACGTGTAACTTCAAAATTATAGAATTATTTTTTAAAATAGATCTACCTATGCAGTTTTAGCATTTTCAATGATCAAAGAAGCAGCATTGGAACTTGCCCCGGCACCACCTAATTTTTTAATAAGTTCATTGTAAGATGATAGTTGTTTTGTCCTTGCTTCACCATTTAAAATAAGGGAGAGCTCTTTTTTTAAATTCTGCTTAGTAAGGTCATCCTGTATAAGTTCTTTAACAACTTCTTTTTGCATGATAAGATTGACCAGAGAAATATACTCTAAAGTAATAATGCGTTTGGCAATTTGGTAAGAGATCCAATTTGCCTTATAGCAGACTACTTGTGGTACTTTGAACAGAGCAGTTTCTAATGTGGCCGTACCGCTGGTAACAAGGGCGGCTTTAGAAACCGTAAGTAAATCATACGTTTTATTTTGAATGAACTTTACATTGGCATCTTTTAAAAATGAGGCATAAAAATCTTTATCAAGACTAGGGGCGCCGGCAATAACAAATTCATAATCTGCAAATTCAGAAGTAAGTGAGAGCATTACACTGAGCATTTTTTGAACCTCTTGTTTTCTGCTTCCGGGAAGTAATGCAATAATTGGTTTTTCAAGGTCGAGATTATTTTGTGCCCTGAACTCACTTTCATTTAATATTGGTCTATTGGCAATGGCGTCCAATAAGGGATGTCCCACAAAATTGACAGGAAAATTATGTTTCTTTTCATAAAATTCTTTTTCAAAAGGCAGTATTACATACATGTTGTCTACCGTGGCTTTAATTTTTTCAATACGCCCCTCTCTTGATGCCCAAATTTGAGGAGATATGTAGTAATTGGTCAAGAAATTATGCTTTTTTGCCCATTTAGCAATACGTAAATTAAATCCGGAATAATCAATGAAAATTATAGCATCCGGTTGAAATGCCGCAATATCTTGTTTACAGAACTTAATATTTTTAAAAATAGCGTTCAGGTTCATGAGCACCTCAAGAAACCCCATGAAAGCAAGCTCTTTGTAATGTTTTACCAATGTTCCACCAGCATGTTGCATTAAATCTCCGCCCCAGCATCTGATCTGGGCATCACCATCTTTTGCCATGATCGCTTTGATCAGATTAGAACCATGTAGGTCGCCCGAGGCTTCACCTGCAATAATGTAGTATTTCATTTTAAAAGATTTTATAATAGAGAATTATAAAAGCGGTTAAAATGGTAGCGATCAAAACCCCTTTTGCTCTATGATCTCTTTTGATTTTTAAAAAACCAAAAAAAGCAATTAAGTTTAAAATGGCGCCCAATGCTAAAAGACTGCCAATATGCTCTTGAGTAACGGCAGCCTGAAATGTTTCGGTAATACTCAAATCAGAAAATAAAAGAATGTATAATAAAGTACCAATGGTATTAGCAATGATACCTACAATAAAACCGATTATAATTTCTTTTTTAATGTTCATTAAAGTGTTGCTTCTAAATAATATTATCAATTAAAAATTCCAGGTATTCAATTCCTGAATAACATGGTGTGCTGTTAAATCAAATTGAGTGGGTACTACTGAGATGTAACCATTGGCCAATGCCCATTCATCTGTATCTTCACCTTTGTCCAAAAGTTCAAACTCTCCCGTTAGCCAATAATAATCTTTACCCATGGGGTTGGTTCGTTTGTCAAATTTTTCTTTCCAATTTGCCTTTGCTTGTCTACATACTTTAATGCCTTTTATTTTTTTCTTTTCTAGCTTAGGTATATTGACATTCAAAACCGTTCTTTTAGGAATGCCATTTTCTAAAGCTTGGGTAACGATCGTAGCAATAAAATCTTGTGCATGGGAAAAATCTGCATCCCAATTATAGTCACAAAGAGAGAAGCCAATAGCGGGAATGCCCTCTATACCAGCTTCAATGGCCGCACTCATGGTACCGGAATAAATAACGTTGATAGAAGAATTTGCACCATGGTTTATGCCACTGACACAGATGTCGGGTTTTTTGGGCAGTAACTCTTGCAATGCCAATTTTACACAATCCGCAGGTGTTCCGCTACAACTATATTCTTCAATATCATCATTGTCCAAGTCTATTTTCATTTTTTTTGAAAATAGGGCGGTGTCCAAGGTAATAGCATGCCCCATACCAGATTGCGGACTATCCGGTGCAACGACCACGACATCTCCTATTTTTTTCATGATGGAGATCAGCATGCGTAATCCGGGTGCGGTAATACCATCATCGTTGGTAACTAAAATCAATGGTTTTTCCATAGCGTATACTTTCTGTAGTAAAAATACGTTTTTAAATATGATATGTTCCGATGGCCGTTTAACAAAAAATTAATCGCAAGCCCATTAAATGGCATGGTTTTTTCTTTACCTTAGAGGTTTAAGTGGCTTTTACCACTACTGTAAACCCTCAAATTCGGAGATATTGAAAAGGAAAGTAAAAGATAATTTTATGAAAAGAAATTTAGCCTACGTACTGTTATTGATGTTAGCGGCAGTTGCATCATGCAGTTTTACCAATAAGAATTTTGAAAATGACGATAAGGATAAATTATTGTTGGATCTCATCACTTACGTACTTGAAAAGGGGCATTATGAGCCAAAAGCATTGAACGACGATTTTTCCGTTCATGTATTTGAAGACTTCATAGATGTCATAGATCCTACCAAAAGATATTTTTTAGCTTCGGATATTGCCGAGTTCGAAAAATATAAGTTTCAAATTGATGATGAAATTAAAAATACCGACATCACTTTCTTTAATATAGTTTATGAAAGATTAATGCAACGTATGAATGATGCAAAGGGTATTTATAAAGAGGTTTTGGAAACTCCTTTTGATTATTCCGAAAACGAAAGCATCAGTATAAAATATGATGAAGAGCCTTTTGCGGCAAATAGGGAAGAGCTTAAAGAACGTTGGAGAAAGCAGTTGAAATATGCTACTTTGGGAACTTATGATTCTAAAATTTCTCACATGGAGAACAAGGAAATCGAAAGTACCGATGAACATGATCATACTGCTCATTCACCAAAAGAAGCTGAAGAACAATCTAGAAAATCTACGGAAACTACATTGGATGAATTTTTTGATTTTGTTGGTGATTTAGAGCGCAAAGATTGGTTTGTACAATACATCAATACCATTGTAGATGAGTTTGATCCACATACCTTCTACTTCGCTCCAGAAGAAAAAGAAAAGTTTGATACCAGCATGTCTGGTAAATTTGAGGGTATTGGGGCAAGACTTCAGAAAAAGCCGGAAGGTGCAAAGATTGTAGAGATCATTTCTGGCGGACCAGTTTGGAGAGATCAACGATTAGAAGTTGGTGACGAAATTATCAAGGTAGGTCAAAATGGTGAAGAACCTATAAATATTGTTGGTATGCGTTTAGATGATGCCATCAAATTAATTAAAGGTGCACAAGGTACCGTTGTAGATTTAACGGTAAGAAAAGTAGATGGGTCATTAGATGTGGTTTCATTGACAAGAGATGTTGTAGAATTGGAAGAGTCATATGCGAAATCTGCCAATATTATTAAGGGACAAGAGAAATTTGGGATTATTAATTTACCAAAGTTCTATGTTGATTTTAATGATTATAGCGAAAGAAACGCAGCTACAGATGTAGCCAAAGAAGTAGAACGTTTGAAGGATGAAGGCATGGAAGGTCTTATTTTGGATTTACGTGATAATGGTGGTGGATCTTTAAAGACCGTTGTTGAAATGGCAGGTCTATTTATAAAAGATGGACCAATTGTTCAGGTTCGTTCTAAAGATAAGGGTAAAGATGTTTATGATGATAAAGACGAAAGAATACAATGGGATGGTCCTTTGGTTATTCTTGTAAATGAATTGTCTGCATCGGCCTCTGAAATTTTAGCTGCGGCAATGCAAGATTACAAAAGAGCAATTGTAATTGGTAGTAAGCAAACATTTGGTAAAGGCACGGTACAAAATGTAATACCGCTGAACAATATGTTGCGTAGTAATGAACATGGAGATTTGGGAGCTATAAAGATTACGACCCAAAAGTTCTACAGAATTAACGGCGGTTCTACACAATTAGAGGGTGTAAAAAGTGATATCATTGTTCCAGATAGATATAGTTATATTGATTTAGGCGAAAGAGATCAATCCAATCCATTAGGGTGGGATAAGATTACTCCTGCGGATTATAAAGCTTGGGATGGTTATATAGATTACGAAAAAACTATTGCCGATAGTAAAAAACGTATGGCCAACAGTCCTCAAATTAAATTGATCGAAGAAAATGCCAAATGGTTAAAGGCTGAACAAGACGAGACGGAAATTTCTTTGAATTATGATACCTATAAAGAAGAAAAAGACAAGGATAAAGAACAATCTGATTATTTTAAAAAGCTAACGGATTACGATTCACAACTTACCTTTCAATCTCTAGGATATGAGGAACAATTATTTACAAAAGATTCAGTTTTACGTGAAAAACGTAATAGATGGCATAAAAATCTAGCCAAAGACGTTTACGTTGAAGAAGCGGTAAATGTTTTAGAAGATTTAAAAATGAATAACATTAAGCAAGGCAAATTGGCAAGTGTTAAGAATTAAAGAGTTAAATAAGCTATTAAAGCCGCTACATATTTATGCAGCGGCTTTTTTTTTGAGTTAGATATATTTTGCGAATTGTGGTTTTCCAAATTCAGCTAATTCATTATTACTATTTCGAATTTTTCTGCTTTGAATATAGGTCACAAAAAGTAGCACTATACATACTACTGCAGATGCACCGTTACCATCTTTCACGGCTAAATGGGCTAAGGCACCTAAGGTGTAGTTCATGAAAAAACCTGCGTATACCCACTCTAAGGTCCAGTGAGATTTGTTCAACAAAATCATGGTTAAACCAATAAACTGACAAACACCTAAAATGTAAATAAGATATATAGGATAACCTAGTTTATTGAAGGTTTCTGAAACCGTGTCAAAATTTATGACGGAGTTAATTATAGAGCCAATTACCGCTATAGCAAAAAGCCCTAGGGCAATATAGTAGAATGTTTTTTGAGATTTCATAATAAGTAAGATTTTAGGGTTACTATATCTCAAAAATAAACTCACCTATGAAGTAAAATTGACATTCATAGGTGAGCGGAAAATTTCTATAGATAAATAGAAATTTATGATCGTTAGGCAGAAAACAGTATTATTTCAGCAGCTTATCTGCATGTAGCTGCCTTAATTTTGCCAATTTAGGGTTAATGACCACTTGGCAATATCCTTGTTCAGAATTATTTTTATAATAATCTTGATGATAATCTTCTGCATCATAGAATATGCCAAGCGAGCTTAACTCGGTAACAATGGGCTTTTCATACACCTTCTGCATTTCACTTAAGACCATATTTGCTTTTTGCTGTTGACTGGCATTGTGATAGTAAATTACCGATCTGTATTGCGTTCCGGTATCTGCCCCTTGTCTATTCAAGGTCGTAGGGTCATGCGTGGTCATGAAGATAATCAGTATATCTTCATATGTTATTTCAGCTGGATCAAAAGTAATCTGTATAACCTCTGCATGTCCGGTAAGACCGGAACAGATTTCTCTATACGTAGGTCTTCCAGGGGCTTTGCCACCGGTATATCCTGAAACTACTTTATGAACACCTCTTACTTCTTGAAAAACGGCTTCTGTACACCAAAAACATCCACCGCCAACCGTAGCAACTTCAAAATTAGTATTATCCATTAGCTTCCTCCTTTTCTAATTGCATAGATTCAGAATTAATGCAGTACCGTAATCCGCTTGGTTCTGGTCCGTCAGGAAAAACATGTCCTAAATGGGCATCGCAAGTATTGCACATAACCTCAACTCGTATCATTCCAAAAGAGGTGTCTTTGTGATATTTTATGGCGTTTTCTTTAATAGGTTGCGTAAAGCTTGGCCATCCTGTACCAGATTCAAACTTAATAGTTGAATCGAATAAAGGTGTGGCACAACAAATACATTCATATTTGCCTGCTTCATGCGCAGAACATAAGGCACCTGAATGCGGGGCTTCGGTTCCTTTTTTACGAGTAATTTTAAATTGTTGGGGCGTAAGTACATTTTTCCATTCCAGTTCGGTTTTTTCAACCCTTTGGTCTGGTTCAGGATTACCATTTACTGAAAAATGAATAACATCTTTCCAAGTTAACATCATAATATTTCCTTTCGTTTTAGACTTATTATACTGGCTTTATTGGTCGGTAAATTGCTTTGATTCTTACAAAATTACGGTAATTTTGGCGCATGGCATACCGTAATAAAAATAGAACTATTTATAGCGTTCTAATTCTTATTTGCGTAGTTGGTTTTTGGTTGTTTGAAAATTTTTATACCCCGGCTACGTATTCAAAAACCGATACAGATAATGGTCCCAATGATTTTCCAGAAGAGTTGTTACCCGAGTCCACCACAGGAGAAATTGTAAATCATTCATTTTTTACCCTGTCTTATAATGAACCATATGAGCAAGCAGAGTGGGTAGCCTATGTGTTGGATAAAAGTCATTTGACGTATGATGATAGAAAGCGGCCATATTTTATTGAAGACCCGTTTGTATCATCAAAATCTGCCGATTGGCGTAATTATAAAGGGTCTGGCTATGATCGCGGGCATTTGGTACCGGCTGGTGATCGTAGGTTTTCCCTACAAGCTTATAATGAAACCTTTTATACCAGTAATATAAGTCCGCAAAATAGGGAGTTCAATGCTGGTATTTGGAACGATTTAGAGCAACAGACAAGACGTTGGGCAAAACAATATGGCACGTTGTATATATTTACTGGTGGCGTATTGGAAAAAGGTTTAGAAGAAATAGGGGAAGAGGATGTTGATGTTCCTGATCATTTTTATAAAATTATTGCCAGAAAAAAAGATGATAAGATATACACGCTTTCTTTTTTAATCCCCAATAAACCCCAATTCGCATCACTCAGAAATTTTGTGGTATCTGTGGAAGAAGTTGAAAAAGCTACGGGTATTGATTTTTTTAACCAAATATCAAAAAATCAACAAAGTGCTTTTGAGGGGAGTAAAAGTACGGTGGGCTGGAAATTTTAAAAACCTTCTTTTAATCTATTGGTATCTAGTCTTAAGAATACAAAAAGTAAAATTGTAAAGAATAAAAGACCGGATCCCCCATAACTAAAGAAAGGCAAGGGTATACCTATAGTAGGTAAAATACCTATTACCATTCCAATGTTGATGAAATAATGAATTAAAAGGATAGATATTACACCGTAACCGTACATACGGGCAAAGGCATTTTTTTGACGTTCCGCCAATGAAATCAATCTTAGGAACAACACCGAGAACAGAATTATTACGGTAGCCGTACCCAAGAAGCCCCATTCTTCCCCAACGGTGCTAAAAATATAATCTGTATCCTGTTCAGGTACAAAGTCGCCTTTTGTTCTTGTACCTTCTAAAAAGCCTTTACCAAAAAATCCTCCAGACTCAATTGCTTTTTCAGATTGGTAGGTATTGTATCCGATAGACTTTCTAATTTGCTCTAATTTTTTTGGATCTTTCTCCAATCTTAACCATAGTCCAAAACGATCTCTATGGCGTTGTTCAAAAACATTGTTGAATACAAAGTTTACCGAAAGAGAGAAAAGTATAACTGCAGCATACGTTAGGCTAAGTGGTATAACGGGAATTTTGAAAGTTTTCTTTTTTAGTGCAAATAAAATTATGGTAAATAATACCATACCGATTACAAGCCAAACCGTACCATACATTAGGGTAATAACAAATACGAGAATTAAACTTACTAGCACTACTAAATAATAGAGTGGTAAGCCTTCTCTAAAGATAACGAAAATTAAGGCAAAGAATACCAAGGCGCTACCAGGGTCCGGTTGTGGTATGATCAATAATGCGGGTACTATAATAATTAGCAACGCATAAAATTGATCTTTTCTTCTTTTGATATCTGTTTGTATATCACTTAAGTATTTTGCTAATGCTAAAGCAGTGGCCACTTTAGCCAGCTCAGAGGGTTGCAAATTGAAAAAACCAAGATCATACCAAGAAGTTGCTCCGGCAATGGTTTTACCAAATACGAACAAGCCAAGTAGGGAAACCATTGAAATAAGGTAGAAGAGACTAGAAAATCTTTCGTAAAAATTGACCTCCAATGCTAAGATAATAACAATGGTCACTAGGCTTACCCCTATGAAAAATAGTTGCTTTCCATACCTGGTACCAATGTCGAATATGGAACTACTGTCATCTGTAAAGGTGCTGGAATATATATTGATCCAGCCAATGAGCACCAGTGCAAAATAGATGAAAACACTTAGCCAGTCTATTCTTTTGAGTATACTTCTACCAGACACGCTCGTTTATTTTGAACTCCTCCCCACTGTAGGGTTTCGCGTATTCGGCTTCCAATGTTTTTTCCAACATTCTTTTTTCCAAATCCTTTCTGGAAATTTCTCCTTTTAGGTATTTCTCTATCATAAGCGTGGCAATGTGGCCAGCATATCTAGAGCCAAAGTAGCCATTTTCAATATAAACGGCGATGGCAATTTTAGGATCGTCTACAGGTGCAAATGCCACAAAAACGGAATGGTCCGTCAATTGGGTACGTACACCATCTATTTTGGTAAAATTCTCCGCCGTACCAGTTTTTCCTGCTACTTCTATTCCTGGTATCTGTAACCATCTTGCAGTACCGCTTACATAAACATCTGCCATACCTTGAACTACCGGCTCAAAATATTTTGGGTCGATCGTTGTGTGCTTTGCTTCGGTAAATTTTGGTTCTGTAATATCTTTGCCTTCAATTTTCTTTAAAATGTGCGGTGTAAAATAGTGCCCTCTGTTGGCAATGGCAGCTGTCATGTTCGCTAATTGTACAGGAGTTGCCAATATTTCACCTTGCCCAATAGAATTTGAGATAATATAAGACGAACTCCATCTATTATCCCCATACCACTTGTCATAATATTCTTTACTAGGAATACGACCTCTTTGACCAAATGGCAAATCGTAACCTAAATAATCGCCTAGACCAAAGCTTCGCATGTGTTTTTCCCACACATCCATGGCTTCATCCGTAGTTTCGAATTTTTCGAATATTTTTCTGAAGGCACCAGCAAAATAAGCGTTGCATGATTGAGATATTCCGTTATTTAGTTTTCTTAAACCTCCACCACAGTGGCAGCCTCTTTTTTTCTTGCCCACATAAAAACCGTGATAACACTGAATGGTCGTAGACTCATCCAAAACCCCTTCTTGAAGGGCGATGAGTGCGTTCAGCGTTTTAAATGGTGATCCAGGGGGTTGCTGTGCATGAATGGATCGGTCCCAGGTAGGGTTCGCTATGGTATCGTTATAAAGTTTAGTATAGTTTTTTGAACGTTCTCTACCAACCAATAATGCAGGGTCGTATGTTGGCCCGGAAATCATGGAGAGAATTTCTCCTGTAGCAGGTTCTATAGCTACAATACCACCTCTTTTTCCGTTCATTAGGGTTTCACCATACTCTTGTAAGGTTTTATCTATGGTAATACTAATTTGTTTTCCTTGCTCAGGTAAAGTATCTAATTCCCCATTTTTATATGGACCAATATCTCTATTGAATCTGTCTTTTTGTATGTATTGCACACCCTTTCTTCCTCTTAAAAGGTCTTCGTAATAACGTTCTACTCCAGTTCTGCCTTTTAATTCACCTTGTACATAATACTTGTTAACGGCAAGATCTCCTTCGTTTACCTCGCTTATATACCCAAGAACATTGGCTGCACTGGGTGTGTCGTAATAACGTAAAGATCTTTTTTGAATATAGAAACCTTTGTATTTACGCATTTTCTCTTGGAGCTTAGCATAATCTTGTTTTGATAGTTGAGGTACAAGTACAGAAGGAAGTCTAGGGGAGTATACTCTTGCTTTTCTTAATTTTTCAACGAATTTCTCTTTTTCTATGCCTAAAAGCCCACAAAACTCTAAAGTGTCCAGAGCCTTTACTTCTCTTGGTATGACCATGACGTCATAAGCAGGATCATTACCTACTAATAGATGACCATTACGATCGTATATGTAGCCACGTTCTGGATAATCATAAATAGCTTTAATTGCGGGGTCTTCTAAAACCTGTTCTGCAGAAAAACTAAAAATTTGCAAATAGGATAGCCTTCCCAAAAAGGTAATTGCGATTACAATGATAATAGATGATAAAAGAATTTTTCTCATTCTTTTTTAGTGCTGAATAACGTACTGAACAAAATGCCTAATATCAACGTGGAAATACCCACTACGACTGTTTTTTGTAAAATTAACAAGCTATTTGCAAAGCTGAAAATTTCTAAAGTGAAGTATACCAAGTGATGTATTATAATCAATAACGCTAAAAACGTAAATTGTTGTGCCTTAGTGCTATTGTTTAACTTAAAACTTTGAAATTCATAATTGACACCAAAGACAAAACGCATTATGGTTGGTCTTAAATAGGCTATGGTTACTGTGGCCGCTGCGTTAATGGCAAGTGTGTCAGAGAAAATATCTACGCAAAGACCTAAGAAAAAACATAGAAGTATAAAGGTAGTTCTATTTTGTTTGATAGGATACCAGTAAAGAAAGAGAATGTAAACCAGTGGGTTTATATACCCAAAAAAATTCAATTTATTGAATACTAGTACTTGTACCAGTACCAATAAAATAAATCGGAGTACAATTAAAAATGTCGTACTATTGATCATTGGCCTCTGTTTCTGCTTCTAGTTCTAAAACTTCTTTGCGATTTAAATTTTTAATGATGTATATAGTCCCAATATTGGTCATGTCATTGAACAGTTCTACATTAATAAAGTAGAAACTTTTAGAATTGTCCAAATCAAAACTTTTAATGGTTCCTATAGGTATATTCTCCGGGAAAATGCTACTCATGGCTCCCGTTACAATGGTATCGCCAATGGTTAACGGCACCAATCTTGGAATGTCAATTAGTTGAACAACATTATAGTCGGTCGTGTTTTCCCAAACTAAAGATCCAAAGTGGTTAGAGTTTTTGATTTTAGCGTTTATGGTAGATTTGTCACTTAAAATACTCTGCACGGTAGAAAAATTATTTGACGTGTTTTCCACGATGCCAAGAATACCTTTATCAGTTATAACACCCATATCTTGTGCAATACTATCGTTTTCACCTTTATTGATAGTTATATAATTACGTTGATCGGCATAGCTGTTATTAATTGCCCTACCCCTAATTATTTCATAATTAACAGAAGTAGAATCTATCCTTGAAGGCGATAGTAATACGTTGTTGAATAGCCTATCCCTAAGTCGTTTGTTTTCCTCTACCAGCCTGTTGTTTTCTTCCCTTAATCCAAAATAAGAAGTTATATTATCTGAGAATGTATATATACTTCCAGTAATATAGTTGGAGGAATTTAAAAATTTAGATTGATGGTACGAATGCGATTGAAATGTAAAAATGAATGATATAAAGAGCAAAAAAAGGTATAGTAAGAAAATCTTATTCCTAATTAAAAAATTTATGATCTGCTGCATTCACCTCTAAATTTTTACTCAATAATTGAGATTTGAAATTAACTCTCGTTAGTTAAGTTCTAACAAGTATTAACTTGTAAAACATCATCATAACCACTATTAAATGATTTTTAAACTTTACTAAAGGTTGTTTATCGTGAAGTTAAAAAGTTATTCTTAAAAAAAGAACTTCTTACTTGATCAATATACTCTTATAGCGTTCTAGATTTTTTAATGCAATACCGGTACCACGAACAACTGCACGTAAAGGATCTTCCGCGATATACACAGGTAGATCGGTTTTTTGTGATAGCCTTCTATCCAGACCACGTAGCATAGAACCACCACCGGCAAGATAAATACCTGTATTGTAAATATCGGCAGCTAATTCTGGTGGAGTTTGGGATAATGTTTCCATTACCGCATCTTCTACACGTAAAATAGATTTGTCAAGAGCTTTAGCTATTTCTCTATATGAAATTTGAACTTGTTTTGGCTTTCCTGTTAAAAGATCGCGTCCCTGAACCGACTTCTCATCTGGTGGAGATTGTAGGTCTTCGGTTGCCGAACCTATTTCTATTTTAATGGCTTCTGCAGTACTTTCACCTACATAAAGGTTATGCTGGGTACGCATGTAATAAATAATGTCGTTGGTAAATACATCACCTGCAATTTTAACCGACTTATCACAAACAATACCACCAAGTGCAATTACTGCAATTTCAGTAGTACCACCCCCTATATCAACAATCATATTACCTTTTGGTTGCATAATGTCTAAACCTATACCAATAGCTGCTGCCATTGGTTCGTGGATCAAATACACCTCTTTACCGTTAACACGTTCTGCAGATTCTTTTACGGCACGCATTTCTACTTCTGTAATTCCACTAGGAATACAAATAACTAAACGCAATGCTGGCGGAAACCATTTTTTCTTTAATGCCGGAATGTTCTTAATAAACATCATCAACATTTTCTCAGAAGCGTCAAAATCAGCTATTACACCATCTTTCAATGGTCTAATAGTTTTAATATTTTCATGGGTCTTTCCTTGCATCATGTTGGCTTCTTTACCAACTGCAATGATTTTACCGCTAATTCTATCTCTAGCAACTATTGACGGACTGTCAACAACTACCTTGTCATTATGAATTATAAGGGTGTTCGCTGTACCTAAATCTATAGCTATTTCCTCGGTCAAGAAATCAAAAAATCCCATATGTGATGTTTAAATTTTAGATAAAAGGGTGTATTTCATCGACAAAAGTAATGAAATTAATGCTTGAAATGACGTGTGCCTGTCATCACCATTGAAATTTTGTGTTCGTTGCAATAATCTATGCTTAATTGGTCTTTTATGGATCCCCCTGGTTGTATTACACTGGTGATTCCTGCTTTATCGGCAATTTCAACACAGTCTGGGAACGGGAAGAAAGCATCACTTGCCATAACCGCACCTTTAAGGTCAAAATTAAAAGACTCTGCTTTGTGTATTGCTTGGTTCAAGGCATCTACTCTACTGGTTTGACCGGTACCACTTGCGCAAAGTTGTTTGTTTTTGGCTAAAACAATGGTATTGGATTTTGTATGCTTACAAAGTTTTGATGCAAAAATTAAATCTTCTAACTCTTGATCAGTAGGTTTAGTGGTAGTTGCATTCGTAAGGTCAGCAATGGCATCTGTTTTATGATCTTTTTCTTGAAGAAGCATACCGTTTAAACAAGTTCTTACTTGCATTTCTGGCATGTCAACTTCATTTTGGATCAAGATGATTCTGTTTTTCTTTCCTTTTAAAATTTCCAATGCCTCAGCATTGTAGCTTGGAGCTATAACTACCTCGCAGAATAATTTATGTATTTCCTCTGCTGTAGCCTTATCAATTTCTTTGTTACTGATTAAAACACCGCCAAAAGCAGATACGGGGTCACCGGCTAAAGCGTCTACATAAGCTTGGTGTAACGTGTCTCTTTGTGCTAGTCCGCAAGCATTGTTATGTTTCAAAATAGCAAAGGTTGGTGCGTCATTTTTAAACTCTAACATTAAGTTTACAGCTGCATCAACATCCAATAGATTGTTATATGATAATTCTTTACCGTGAAGCTTGGAGAACATTGCATCAAAATCACCAAAGAAGAATCCTTTTTGGTGAGGGTTTTCTCCGTAGCGTAAAACCTTACCGGAAGTTTCACTGACTTTAAGCGCGGCTAAATCATGGTTTTGGTTGAAATAATTGAAAATAGCAGTATCGTAGTGGGAGGAAACATTGAAAGATTTAGCAGCAAAACGCTTTCTATCTTCTAGGCTAATGTTTCCGTTATCTGCAGAAATAACTTCAAGAAAATCAGCATAATCTTCCATAGAGGAAACGCAGGTAACATCTTTAAAGTTCTTGGCTGCGGCACGTATAAGCGAAATACCACCTATATCTATCTTCTCAATGATATCTTGCTCAGAAGCACCACTGGCAACCGTTTTTTCAAACGGATACAGATCCACAATAACAATGTCTATTTGCGGAATTTCAAACTCTGCCAACTGTGCAACATCACTTTCGTTATCCTGTCTGTTTAAAATACCGCCAAATACTTTTGGGTGTAAAGTTTTAACTCTTCCTCCTAAAATAGAAGGGTAGCTTGTTACATCCTCTACGGGAACAACGTCTATTCCTAAATCAGTGATGAATTTTTCGGTTCCTCCAGTGGAGTAAATAGTGATTCCTAATTCTTGAAATTTTCTTACTATCGGCTCTAATCCGTCTTTATGAAAAACTGAAATTAAGGCTGAAGACGCTTTTTTTACACTGCTCATTGTATGATGCTTAAATGTTTTTAATAAGCAAGCAAAAGTAATTTTTTTGCGGTTACAAAATGGCGTAGTTTATCAACAAAAACCCTAAAGTTTTAAAGAATTTTGGCTACTTCAAAATTAACGAATTCCAAAAAGGTCTCATCTGCCTTTGTAAATGGGTCTGGAGTATTGGAATCTATGTCTATTTGCCCAATGTTTTCACCATTTAAAAATAAGGGTATAACTATTTCTGATTTCACGGTAATACTGCAGGCTATATAGTTGTCTTGGGCCTGTACATCTGGCACCACAAAATTTTCATTACTTTCTGCAACCTGCCCGCAAATGCCTTTGCCAAAAGGAATAATGGTATGGTCTGTTGGTGCACCGGCGTATTGGCCTAGTTTTAGCTCGCGCTTATCCCCGTTTTTAAAATAAAACCCTACCCAATCATAATGTGGTACTTCGGCTTTTAGAAGTTCACAAATGGCTAGCATTTTTGCATCTGGAGTTTTGTTTGAGTCTATAATGGAGCTTACTTGAGGGCGCAATAAATTGAACATACCTTTTTTTGACAAAAATACATATTGTTATTGTGTAACAATAGACTCTAAAACAAAAAAAGAGGATGTATTTAAACATCCTCTTTTTAACTATTTGATTATGATTTAAGATTATGGTTGAATCTTTACATCGAATTCAATAAAGTCGTTATTGTTGAAGCCAGGTTCTATGGCTGTAATTTTAATTAAACCTTTTTTGCCGTAGTTATCTACAAATTCAATAATATCGCCTACACTTAAGTTCGTGATTTTTTGGGCGCTAGAACTTGTAATAAAATTTAATTCACTGTTTAAGGCTATTGCATCAAATGCAGTGACATCTATTGTTGTAGAAGTTGCAAAAAACATTTGGTTCAATGTTTCGGTAGCGGCATTCTCTTCCTCTGCGCCAGGCTTAAGCCCTTCTACATCAAATCCAAAAGAAGCATCATATTGTTCCGTTGAAGCAAAAGAAGCGTTGTCGCCGGCAGAAGGGCCGGAAGCACCGTAGTAGTATCCAAAATCCCAGAAAGCTCTAAACTCAGGTCCCACATCAATTCTATATACAGTTTCATTTAATAGGGAAAAGAAAGATTCCGTTGATCCATCTTGTGCAGGTGCAAATAGTTTAATATCTGTAAATTCCCTAACTGCAGCTACAGGGTTTGCGCCTGTACCTACGGTAACTGTAATTTGACCTACTCCTAATGCCAATCTTTTTGAGCTATCTCGAAAATCACCTTTGCCTGTAGTGGTCCAAAATGAGTAAACAATTTCACCGTTTTCAATATCTGGTACAGGAAGTGGAAATGAAAAATCTATTTCTTTCTTGGTGGCGCCATCTAAATCTATAGAGCCGTCTGCTTTCAGTGCTTTGTCAAGATCATCACTTTCCAAATCAAAAGAACTAAAAGGCATTTCACCTTGACCTAAGTAATTTTGTGTAATATACATTCTACGTTGAGTAGTGGCATCTGAGGTAAAAATAACCCTACCGGTTACATTCGTGCCCGCTTCTCCGCTAGCAGAGGCAGAAGTTATGTTCGATGAAGGTACGGCCTCATTGAAAACTATTGTTGCTACCTCCGGTTCATCAGTGTCATCGCCATCATCACCGCCAGTGTTATCTGGTATTGGGGTGTCAAAAACAGATCCGTCGTCTGAACTACAACTGCCTATAAAAAGCGCAATAGTGCAAATAAGAAAAGTGGTTTTTAATTGTTTTTTCATAATTGTTAAAAATTTAGTTATTGGTTATTACGTTAATGTGTTCAGTGCTTTTAACTTGAAAAAAGTTTTTATCGTATATGTTTTGCAATATTTCTTAATGAAATTACTAGGGATTTAATGTCTTGTACTAAATTTCATTAAATATGTGATTTTTAATTTTTTATAATCTGTAACTTTGTAGTCATGAAAAATTTGTTTCATAAGCTGTTTTCCTTGACAATGGTATTTCTGTTGTTGTTGTCCACTATTTCGTGGACGGTAGAGAAGCATCTTTGTATGGGGCGTGTTATGGATGTTGGTGTATTTACAAATGCAGATGATTGTTGTTTGGGATTAGATGCTTTGTCAACAAGTGATGAGCCAATTGAAGATAAAAAGCCTTGTTGTGACAATGAAGTGTTTACCATGCAAGGGCAAGATGATTTGACTTATCATGAAACAGA
Organism: Maribacter dokdonensis DSW-8; assembly: GCF_001447995.1. NCBI lineage: Bacteria > Pseudomonadati > Bacteroidota > Flavobacteriia > Flavobacteriales > Flavobacteriaceae > Maribacter > Maribacter dokdonensis. The sequence continues at coordinate 923,018 of NZ_LDPE01000002.1, forward strand.
TTTAGATTTCCCTTTAAAGATATTTTTGTATTCTTATGCAAGGACCTATGTAGGCTTGTTTGTAGAAACGGAATATGATATTCTTTGTAATGTGAATCCTCCTCCTATACTCACTGAGGATTTACATATTCTTCACGAAGTTTTTTTAATTTGATTCCAATTGATAATGGTATTTAATGCCATGTCGTAAATGGTAGATACCCGTTAAAAGTTAAATATTCCTTGCTGGAACTCATGTAGGTGGCATGGTCTCAATATTTAAATTTTATGTCTTAGTGTACAGGATGCACAGATTAGGGAATAAATGAAATGAAATACTTCGAAAAAAAAATAATGAATAAATATATAGTAATACTAATAACGGCTATGCTGCCTGCTTTTATATTTTCGCAAGAACAAGAAAAGGTGGACGGTGTGGTCTTAGATTCAGAAGGCTCAAATGCGCTTAGTCTTTCTGGTGCCAATGTGTATTGGCAAGATTCCCAAACGGGAGTGGTAACTAATTTTGATGGTAAATTTTCCATACCTTATTTAAGAGGGCATAATAAATTAATTATTAGTTATGTAGGTTTTGAAAGTGATACGTTGGTTATAAATGAACCTAAGACAATTCGTATTAGTTTAAAGCCTTCAAATGAGCTAGATGAGGTGGTGGTGCAACAAGAGCGTGATGCTATTCAGAAAACCTATTTTAGTCCGCAGAATGTGATTACGGTAAATAGCGATGAACTTTTAAAAGCGGCCTGTTGTAATTTGGCGGAAAGTTTTGAAACCAATCCGGCTATTGACGTGAACCTGTCCGATGGGCTAACGGGAACCAAGCAAATTGAAATGTTAGGTTTAACCAGTCCGTATTTATTGATAACCCAAGAAAATATTCCAATGGTGCGCGGTGCATCGCAAGCTTATGGCTTAACGTTTACACCAGGTACATGGATAGAAAGTATTCAAATAACCAAAGGGGCTGGTAGTGTTGTTAATGGCTATGAAAGTATTTCAGGGCAAATAAATACAGAGCTCGTAAAGCCGTTAACCGATAATGCCGTATTTGTAAATGGATATGTAAATCAAAATGGGCGTTATGAATTGAATACCCATTTCAATAGAAAGTTAACGGAAAAGTTGAGCACAGGACTTTATGTTCATGGTAATACCAGAACGCAAAAAGAGGATGACAATAATGACGGATTTTTAGATGCACCCTTGGGTAAGCAATTAAATGTAATGAACAGATGGCAATATCAAGATGCCGAAAAAGGATGGGTTAGTTTCTTCAATATTCGTTTTTTGAATGATGAAAAACAAGTAGGGCAAGTGGATTTTGAGCCAGATACGGATAGAGTAGATGGTGGAAATAGGTCACAGAGCGGAGCCGAAGTTCCTGCACTGAGCGAAGCCGAAGTGTGGGGAAGTGAAATCAATACCCGCCGGTTTGATACGTCAATTAAGTTAGGTTATGTTTTTCCGGAATTGCCTTTTCAAAGTCTAGGTTTTCAAACTTCTTACAGTTTACATAAACAAGATTCCTACTTTGGATTTAGAACCTATGATATTACCCATGAAAGTTTGTATAGCAACCTCATATTCAATTCCATTATAGGTGATACTAGAAATAAGTTCAAAACCGGTATTACTTTCGCTTACGATGGTTATGATGAATTGGTGTCGGCAACAGATTACTCTAGAGTAGATAATTCTGTAGGTGCATTTATGGAGTACAGTTATGAGAATTTAGAAAAAGTGAGTTTAACCGCAGGTTTACGTGTAGATAATCATAATAGATTGGGAACATTTGTGACACCTAGGTTTCACATTAGATATACACCATGGGAAAAAGGAAGTTTACGGGGGTCTTTTGGTAGAGGTAAAAGGGCAGCCAATATTTTTGCCGAGAATCAGCAGCTATTTGGCTCTGCAAGAACCATCAATATTGCCAGTACAGATGGTGAAGTTTATGGTTTGGAGCCGGAAGATGCATGGAATTATGGAGTAAGTTTTTTGCAAGGATTTAATTTCTTGAACAAAAAAGGTGATATTACTTTAGATTATTACATCACTGATTTTAAGAATCAGGTAGTAGTAGATTGGGAGAACCCTCAGGAAGTTTCTTTCTACAATTTAGATGGTGATAGTAGTGCCAAGAGTTTTCAGGTTGAGGTGAATTATGAACTATTACCACGGTTAGACTTAAGAACATCATATAAATTCTATGATGTTTCAACAGACTATAGAAGCGGAAATCTTCAAAAACCCTTACTGGCGCAACATCGATTTTTTGTTAATTTAGGGTATGAAACCGAAGCCAAGGAGAACGGATCTCAGTGGAAGTTTGATTATACCTTGCATAGTATGGGTAAGAAAAGACTACCGGATACAAGTAGCAACCCTGTAGCGTACCAGTTGGCTGAGTATTCATCGCCTTATAACCATATGAATGCTCAAATTACCAAGGTGTTCTCAAAAAGTGTTGAGGTATATGTAGGAGGTGAAAATCTTTCTGATGTACAGCAAGACAACCCTGTTTTAGGGGCAGATGATCCGTTTGGTCCAAATTTTGATACTACAATAGTGTTTGCGCCAATTATGGGTAGAATGTTCTATGCGGGCTTTAGATTTAAAATTTAATTTATCAATTAATATACATATTATGAAAACAACTATTTTATCCATTGCAATGATGCTAATTGCCGTGATAACCTATGCACAAGAGAAGAATAAGAAAATGACATTTGATGTCAATGGTAAATGCGCCATGTGTAAAGAGCGTATTGAAGAAGCTGCGCTGAATGTGAAAGGGGTAAAGTATGCAAATTGGAGCATACCAACGCACCAGTTGGATATTATAATGGATGAGCGCAAAACCGATGCAATGAAAATAAAAACGGCTATCGTTGCCGTTGGTCATGATACCAAAGAATTAAAAGCCACAGAAGAAGCTTATAATAGTGTACATCCTTGTTGTAGATATAGGGAAGACAATTCTGATGATGGTCAACATCATGATGGTAACTAGATAATTGCTTTGTTTAGAGTGAGGTTTTGAAAAGAAAAAAAATGGGTGAAATTTTAGTTAATCTTTTGCCAACAAAATAATCACCGATCAAAATCTGAAATACATTAGCTATAGATTTATTTTTAAATTCTATACCAATGGCACAAGCAAAATCAGCAGGGAAACCAGCTGCAAAGCCTGCACCGGCAAAAGCTGGTAAAAAGGCTGCTCCAAAAGCTGCTCCTAGAAAGAAGTAGTCTAGTTATTGCCTTTAGAAGGCATACTGTTTTGGACATGAAAACCACCTTCTGTAAATAAAGAAGGTGGTTTTTTTGTTGCTCATATTTAAAATGAAAAAAACCGCTCTTGATATTTCAAGAGCGGTTTAAATTTTAAAGTCCCCTTTGGGGATTTAGGGGCTTTTACATCATGCCTGGCATTCCGCCACCGCCACCCATTGGAGGCATAGCTGGAGCATCTTCTTTAATATCTGTTAAAGCACATTCAGTAGTAAGGATCATTCCAGAAACAGAAGCTGCATTTTCTAATGCTACTCTAGTTACTTTCTTAGGATCGATAATACCTGCTTTCATCATTTCAACATACTTTTCAGACTTGGCATCGTATCCGTAATCACCTTTACCTTCAAGTATTTTGGCGATAACAACTGAACCTTCACCACCTGCGTTAGAAACGATAGTTCTTAAAGGAGCTTCAATGGCACGAGCTACAATTTGTAGACCTGTAGCCTCATCTTCATTATCGGTTGACACTTTAGAAAGAACAGATTTTGCTCTTACCAATGCAACGCCACCACCGGCAACAATACCTTCTTCAACGGCTGCTCTTGTAGCGTGTAAAGCATCATCAACTCTATCTTTTTTCTCTTTCATTTCAACTTCAGAAGCAGCACCAACATAAAGTACGGCAACACCACCGGCTAATTTAGCCAAACGCTCTTGAAGTTTTTCCTTATCATAATCAGAGGTAGTTGTCTCTATTTGAGATTTGATCTGGTTAACTCTAGTTTTGATATCTTTTGCAACACCGCCACCATTTACAATAGTAGTGTTGTCTTTATCTATCTGTACTTTTTCGCAAGTACCTAACATGTCTAAAGTAGTGTTGTCTAAAGAGAAACCTCTTTCTTCAGAAATAACCGTACCACCAGTTAAAATTGCGATATCTTCTAACATTGCCTTTCTTCTGTCACCAAAACCTGGAGCCTTAACAGCAGCAATTTTTAAAGAACCTCTTAATTTGTTCACTACCAATGTAGCCAATGCTTCACCATCGACATCTTCAGCTATGATCAATAATGGCTTACCAGATTGAGCTACTGGCTCCAATACTGGTAATAAGTCTTTCATTGAAGAAATTTTCTTATCGAACAACAAGATGTATGGGCTGTCTAATTCAGAAACCATTTTTTCTGAATCGGTAACAAAGTAAGGAGAAAGATATCCTCTGTCAAACTGCATACCTTCAACAACATCAACGTATGTATCTGTTCCTTTGGCTTCTTCAACGGTAATTACACCTTCTTTACCAACTTTACCGAAAGCTTGAGCGATCAAATCACCAATAGTTTCATCGTTGTTGGCAGAGATAGAGGCAACTTGTTTAATTTTCTCGGAAGAATCACCTACTTTTTTAGATTGTTTGGCTAAATCGGCAACGATAGCTTCAACAGCCTTATCAATACCTCTCTTTAAATCCATAGGGTTTGCACCTGCAGCAACGTTCTTTAAGCCTTCTTTTACGATAGCTTGAGCAAGAACTGTAGCGGTAGTAGTACCGTCACCTGCTAAATCATTGGTTTTAGAAGCAACTTCTTTTACCATTTGAGCACCCATGTTTTCTAATGGATTCTCTAATTCAATTTCTTTTGCTACGGTAACACCATCTTTAGTTACTTGTGGAGCTCCGAATGATTTGCTGATAATAACGTTTCTACCTTTTGGTCCTAATGTTACTTTTACTGCGTTTGCCAATGCATCAACACCTCTTTTTAGGCCGTCTCTAGCATCTATATCAAACTTAATATCTTTTGCCATTTTTATTTGTTGTTTAAATTTTGACCCAATGATATGTCTTAGGTCATTAAAATTATTAATTATCTATTTCGTGAAAATTAAAAGGTCTTAGGTTTTATGCCCAAGCCAAATGCTATTTTTAGATAATAGCTAGAATATCACTCTCTCTCATCATCAAGTAGTCCGTACCTTCTAATTTTAATTCGGTACCGGCGTACTTTCCGTAAAGAACTGTATCTCCAACTTTAACGGTAACACTGTCATCTTTTGTACCAGGACCCACAGCAACAACTTTACCTTTCTGTGGTTTTTCTTTTGCGGTATCAGGAATGTAAAGTCCAGATGCAGTTTTAGTCTCAGCTGCCATTGGCTCAATAAGAACTCGGTCTGCCAATGGTTTGATATTAACTTTAGCCATAATTATTAATTTTTAAATTGATTTTTAGTTTTGTGCATATGTAAAGGCAGAAATTATGCCATTGCCTTTTTACTGACAAATTGTAAACAAAAAATGCCAGCTTGTCATAAGCTGGCATTTTAAAATATATTGTAGTGTGTAGTCTATAAACTATCTGAAGGCGTAGCTTCATTTGTTACTGGTGGTGTTACCTCTTCAGGTAATGTTTCAGGAACTACGGTTTCAATGTCGTCACCTTGTAATAATTTAGAATCTGCATCGCCAAAATTGCCTTTAAGTGCAATGTTAGATGCTAAAATTAAAACTATTAATAAACCAGCTAGCGTCCACGTACTCTTATCTAAAAAGTCACCTGTTTTTTTTACTCCGCCAACTACTTGGTTTCCACCTCCGCCAAAAGAAGAGGAAAGTCCGCCACCTTTTGGGTTCTGTACCATGATCACTAATACCAACAATAAGCAAACGACTATGATAAGTATTAGGAAAATTGAAAATGTACTCATTCTAAATTATTTATTATCTTTTCGTAATTTTTCTACCGCCTTAATTCGGTCTGCAAAGAAACTACTTTTTTCTGGATATTTCAAACTTAAAATTTTGTAGGCCTGAATAGCGTTTTTATACTTTTTTTGTTCCAGGTAAACCCTTGCTAAAGTCTCTGTCATTAGCTCGTTCTGGTTAATGGTAGATGACTGTGAAATGTCTATGGTTGTACTTTGTTCCGTAGGTACAATTTTAGGGTTGGAAGCTATGAACTTGTCAATACGATCATATTTCTTTTTGATGGCCTCGTTTTTTACCCTTGGTTTTTTTACAGGTTTATCTGTTGTCTTTTTTTCTTTGACACTGTCTGTATTTTGACTTTCTGCCTCTACCTTGTTTTCTGCAATAACCGTTTGTTGCTTTTTGGTGTCGTCCTCTTTTGAAGGAGTGGAATCTTCTTCAACTGATTTTTCTAATGGTTTTTTGGAGGCAAGGCTTAACCACTCTGAAAAAGAATACTTCTCTTTGGCATCAAAAGTTAGAGGTTTACCAATGTCTAGCGCATTTTCTTCTTCGGTATTATCAGGGTTTTTAGATTGAAACAACTCCGGGTCCAAAATCTGCTCTGCATCTTTTTCGTCTTGTGGTAGGGGGTTGTCTTGAGATGGTGTAATAAAAGAAGGTGTAGGTGCTTCTTCAATAGGATCATTTAGATCTTCAGTTTCTTCAGTGGGGCTACTTTCATTTGTGGTAATTACTTCATCAGAAATGTCAAGAGAATCTGTGTTTTCTTTAGGTTCAGTTGAATGAACTAGTGTTAGGTCTTTATTTTCTTCTTGAACTTCAATGGCGTTATTGACCTCAATTTCGGCAATAGTTGCAGTAGCTGTATCATATTGTAAAAAGTCTCTAGATGTAATGAAATCAAAAAGCACATCTCTATCTGTCGTAAAAGCAGCCGTTGCTTTTAGAGCTTTGTTGTATTTGTAGCTGTTTAAGTTTTTGAGTCCTTTTAAGTGAAGTGCCCGTGCAGCTTGAAAATAAGGATACTCGGCTATAATATCTTCTAAATGTTTGGTATGAATGGGTTCTACCACTTTGGTAGGGTTTTCTAGAAAATATGTAAAGTCCTTAACGTTCATGTAATTACCAGTCTGCCAAAGAGGCGTTGAAAATATCTTGGGTTAGTCTTTCAAAAATTACCTCGTGGGCTTCACTTTTTATAGTTGCTAACTGTGTGTCTGCAGGGTAGTCGTAAAAGAAAGAAAAGCTTTGGTCAAACGCGGCATCTTCTTTCAACTGATTGTAGAACCTGACTTTAACCCGTATAGAAAGCCTGTTTTGCGCTGCTGTTTGCGCTGCAGTTGCAGACATTGGTGAAATTTTATATTCTGTAATTTCACCTTCGTATAGTAAATCTGGATTGCCCGTACTGATCAATTCTAAGCTGGTTTGGTTTTGAATTCTATCTTGCAATGCAAGTGTGAAGTCTCTATCCATACCAGGTTCAAAAGTAGAACCAGGACTTTGAGTGGCATAATTTTGAAAATAATTGACCTTAAAGGTTTTTGCTTCACCCACATTTCCGCCAGTGAAATTGTATACACCACAACTTAAAAATAAAAATACAGGAAGTAGGTATAGTATGGATTGTTTAAGATATCTCATTGAAATGCGATTCATTTAATGTTAAAGGTCGTATTGTTTTATTTTGCGGTAAAGTGTGCGCTCAGAAATACCTAACTCAGTTGCGGCTGCCTTTCTTTTCCCTCTGTTTCTTTCTAATGACTTTTTAATCAATTCTACCTCTTTCTCCTGTAAAGATAGGGTTTCTTCTTCTTGAATTTCTTCGGCAAAATGATATTTGTCTTCGTAAGAATCTTGAATAATAGATGCTTCTTCGTTTTTAGGTTCGGGTAAGTGCAGAACGTTTAAAGAATTATCATCTTGGGTGTCATGATCAAAATCAACATCCTCATCATCTTCATTACCATAGATTTTACGTATAAGGTTTTCATTCTCTTTTTGAACTTTTTGAGAATCATTGTTCTTAAGTAGCTCCATGGTCAACTTCTTAAGATCGTTAAGGTCACCTTTCATATCGAACAAAACCTTGTATAGGATTTCTCTTTCGTTGCTGAAATCACTTTCAGATTTAGAATTGGAAACTACCGCAGGTAAATTGCTTGTATTGTTATTAGGTAAATATCCGTGCAGGGTAGATGCTGTAATGGCTCTGTTTTCTTCAAGGACAGACACTTGTTCAGCAATATTCCTTAACTGACGTATGTTACCCGGCCACCTATATTTGGTAAGTAAAGAAACGGCATGGTCATCTAGTCTGATCGTGGGCATCTTGTATTTCTGACTAAAATCTGATGCAAATTTTCTGAACAATAAATGAATATCGTCTTGGCGTTCACGTAAAGGTGGTATGTTGATTTCAACGGTACTTAGTCGGTAATAAAGATCCTCGCGAAAGCGTTCTTTTTTAATCGCCTCGAACATATTAACATTTGTGGCGGCAACAATGCGTACATCTGTTTTTTGAACTTGGGAGGAGCCAACTTTTAAAAATTCTCCGTTCTCCAATACACGTAATAAACGAACCTGCGTGGTTAAAGGTAGCTCGCCAACCTCATCTAAAAATATGGTGCCGCCATCGGCAACTTCAAAATAACCACTTCTGGTTTGCGTAGCACCTGTGAAAGCACCTTTTTCATGACCAAAAAGTTCACTGTCTATGGTGCCTTCCGGTATGGCTCCACAGTTGACCGCAATATATTTAGCATGCTTTCTGTGAGAAAGCGAATGAATAATTTTTGGTATCGATTCTTTACCTACACCGCTTTCACCGGTAACCAAAACAGAAATATCTGTTGCGGCAACCTGCATTGCTTTTTCTAGAGCACGATTCAATTTTGGGTCTTGCCCAATAATTTCAAAACGTTGTTTTATACTTTGTATGCTTTCCATATAAAATGGCTACTAAAAGTTAATTATTGTCAGAATACCCAACAGCAAGACCTTTTAAGGTTGCTGAAGTGCAATCATTGATTTGAACATTTACAAAATCCCCTATTTTGTAGTTTTCCTTAGGAAAAACAACCACGGTGCTTTGAGAGTTTCTGCCCATCCACTCATTTTCGGATTTTTTAGAGGTTCCTTCGATCAGGACTTCTTGAATTTTACCTACGTGCTTTTCCGTTCTAAATTGACAGTGGCTTCTTTGTAGGGCTATAATTTCAGAAAGACGTCTTTTTTTTATAGGTTCAGGAACATCATCTTCCATTTTTCTACCTGCTAAAGTACCTGGTCTTTCAGAGTAGGCGTACATATAACCAAAGTCATATTTTACATATTCAAGCGCTTTTAAGGTGTCGGCATGGTCTTCCTCTGTTTCTGTTGGAAAACCGCTAATGATATCTTGGGAAATAGCGCAGTCAGGTATTATTTTTCTAATGTTATCTATGAGTTCAAAATACTCTTCAATAGTGTGTAAGCGGTTCATTTCCTTAAGAATACGATTGCTTCCACTTTGAACGGGTAGGTGAATATGGTTGCAAATGTTCTTATGTGCCGCCATAGTCTTTATAACATCCAAGGTCATATCTTGAGGGTTGGATGTTGAAAAACGTATACGCATTTTAGGGTAGGCAAGTGCTACCAAATCTAAAAGCTTAGAGAAATTGGTAGCGGTGGCTTTTTGCATTTCAGATGCATTTTCAAAATTTTTCTTAAGTCCGCCGCCATACCATAAATAACTATCTACATTTTGACCAAGTAATGTAATTTCTTTAAAGCCCTTTTGCGAAAGCTCTTGTATTTCGGTAAGAATGGACTGTGGGTCTCTACTTCTTTCCCTACCTCTGGTAAAAGGGACTACGCAAAAGGTGCACATATTATCGCATCCTCTGGTGATAGATACAAAAGCCGTTACGCCGTTGGTGTTTAATCTAACCGGTGCAATATCACCATAAGTTTCATCTTTGGAAAGAATGACGTTAACGGCATCTCTGCCAGAATCTACTTCTTTAATCAGGTTGGGTAGATCTTTGTAGGCATCTGGTCCAACGACCATGTCCACTATTTTTTCTTCATCTAAAAGCTTGTCTTTTAATCTTTCTGCCATACAGCCAAGAACACCAACTTTTAAATGGGGTCTAGATTTTTTTACTTTATTGTATTCCGTAAGTCTTTTACGTATAGTCTGTTCAGCTTTATCTCTAATAGAACATGTATTTACAAGTACTAAATCTGCTTCTTCTAACGTTTGGGTGGTGTTAAAACCTTCGGTCGCTAGTATAGAAGCTACAATTTCACTGTCCGAAAAGTTCATGGCACAACCGTAACTCTCAATATAAAGATTACGTTTGTTCGTCTCTTTTCCTTCTACTACCAAAGTTGTGCCCTGCACATTTTCGTCTATGGTTTTCTCCATTTTTGTAATACGTTGCGTATAAAATAATTTGGATGGCAAAGATACTATTATAATCAAAAATATGACAAGATGACATGATTATTTAGGTATAGTTTAAGCTTTGCGCTTATTAATTATTTAGATTTAACTTTAAAATAACCACTTACTCCTATGAATTTAGAAAACCTTGCACAGCACATACAAAGTAGACCAGATCTAGATTTTGGTACCATTTTTAGCAGATCAATAGAACTTTTTAAAAAAGTGTGGCTACAAGGCTTCATTACATTATTGTTGACATTTGTAGTTATACTGCCATTTTATATTTTGTTTTACGTGCCAATGATAGCTGCCGGAATTACGGATCGTGAAGCGCTGGAACAGAATGAACTTCCGCCAATGATGGTCATTGCAATGGTAATTTTGCTTCCTGTTTTGCTGTTGGCTATTACCACTATGGCGTTGGCGTTGAATGCGGCTTTTCTAAAGATTTGTAAGCAAAAGGATATGGATGAGGTAGCTAATGATGACTACTTTTATTTTTTTAAGGAAGGTAGATTGGGTAAAGTATTCATTTTGTCCTTATATCTTTTAGGACTCTCACTTTTAGGTGGGCTTGCTTGTGGGTTAGGTGTGTTCTATTTGATAGTGCCTATGTCATTACTACCCGCTTTTTTAGCGTTCTCAAATGATCTGTCACCACTAGAAATGGTTAAGGCAAGTTTTACGTTAGGCAACAAAAATTGGCTGGTTATTTTTGGTCTGGTATTGGTCATGTCGTTTGTGGCACAATTGGGCTTTGTTTTGTGTTGTATTGGTGTATTGTTTACTGTAATGTTGAGTAAAGTACCTGCATACTATATGTATAAGGATGGTGTAGGTTTTAATGAGGTGTCGTAAATTTAACTAGTTGATAACGCAACTATTAGCGGTAGCTTTAATCTATAGGGTACAACCGTTTAAATTTAAAGACCATGAGAAATTTCTTTTTTGTATTGTGTGTAATTGCCACATCGGTATTGGTGTCATGTGATGATGACGGACCGTATGAAGATTACCTTGTAGCTAGACCAATTTTACAAGATGCAGTTTCTTTTAAGGCAGAAGCCGTAGCCGTTACGGAACCTGTGCCCATTGTGACTTCGGGCAAGATATACGCTTACGGAGATTATATTTTTGTGAATGATGTAAATCAAGGTTTTCATGTCATAAATAACCAAAATCCTTCAAACCCAGAGCCTATCGCATTTATTAAATTGGAAGGCAACAATGATATATCTATTAAAAACGATAAGATATATGCGGATAGCTATGGTGATTTGGTGATTTTCGATATTTCGGATATAAATAATATCACCTTAACCAGTCGTATTGTCAATGCCATATATAATAATGATGTTTGGATGTTCAATACAGAATTTCCACAAGCCGATTTTTATGAATACGGAGATATTGATTATGATAAAGATATTGTAGTTGGCTGGGAAGTAAACACGGAAAGGCGCCCTGTAAAGGAGTATGAGGCCAGGTTTGATAGCATCGATGGTGTTTTTGCAGATGTAGCCGAAAATTTTAATAATCAATCGCCAACAACAGGGCAGAGCGGTTCTTTGGCTCGTTTTAAGATTATTGGCAATTATCTATACGTGGTAGATTATAGTGATATTAACATATTTGATATTACCGATGTAGAAAATGTAAAGGTGTTGGATGATGTGCAAGTAGCTTGGGATATTGAGACTATTTATAATCAAGGTGATATACTATTTATCGGAGGTTCACAGGGCATGTATATTTATAGTATTGAAAACCCTCAAAAGCCAGAGTTTATTTCAGAATTTAGGCACGGTACTGCCTGTGATCCCGTAGTCGTTGATGGTGATTATGCATATGTAACGCTAAAAGGCGGTAATTTTTGTGGCACTGCGGAAAGTGGTCTTTACGTTGTAGATGTGTCCAACTTGGAAAATCCAGAATTAAAAGTGATTTATCCAATGGTCGGTCCAAACGGTTTGGGAATAAAAGGAGATACCTTATTTGTGTGTGACGGTACTGCTGGTTTAAAAGTGTATGACAAGAGCAATGCTCCTAATATATCTTTAATCAACACTTTTGAAGATATTGTTGCTTATGATGTTATACCATTATCATCATCTCTTTTGATGATTGGAGAAGGTACCTTGTATCAATACGAATATGTAAACAATGATATTAGGCTGTTAAGTACATTACAGCTGTAAAATTATGAAATGGTTAAAAAAAAGGGGAGGCATTTATAGCCTCCCCTTTTTATTTCGTAAGCTTTAGCTGTTGAAGGCGAGCAATTGGTTTGTTTATAGCTGTGAATTTCATGAAATTACGAGCGTATCTCTGTTGAAATATGGGAAAAAATAAATTCCTGAAATTTCAAAGTATAATTTTTAGTATACATTTGTAAGTATAAACAAGGTTGATGGCGAAAAATTTAGTAATTGTTGAGTCTCCTGCAAAGGCCAAGACTATAGAGAAGTTTTTGGGTAAGGATTTTAAGGTAGAATCGAGCTTTGGTCACATTGCAGATTTACCTTCTAAGGAGTTGGGAGTAGATGTAGAGAATGATTTCACCCCTAAATATATAGTAGATAAAGAAAAGAAGGCTTTGGTTAAAAAGCTTAAAGGTCTTGCGGATAAAGCAGAAACTATATGGCTTGCGAGTGATGAGGACCGTGAGGGAGAAGCCATTTCATGGCACTTGGCAGAAGAATTGGGGCTAGATAAGAAAAAAACAAAAAGAATTGTTTTTAACTCTGTAACCAAGGCTGCAATTCAGAAGGCAATAGAGAATCCGCGAGAAATCAACTTTAATCTTGTAAATGCACAACAAGCTAGGCGAGTTTTGGATCGTTTGGTAGGTTATCAATTATCTCCGGTACTTTGGAAAAAAATTAAACCAGGTCTTTCTGCCGGTCGTGTACAATCTGTAGCCGTAAGGTTGATCGTAGAACGAGAAAGGGATATTGAGGCGTTTGAGCCACAAGCATCATTTAAGATCGCTGCAGAATTTAAGACTGAAGAAGGTAGTGTGTTTTCTGCCAAGCTGAATAAAACCTTTGCTTCTGAAAAAGAGGCCAAGGCATTTTTAGAAAAGAATATTTCTGCAGATTTCTCGGTAAGCAAATTAGATAAGAAACCAGCAAAGAAATCGCCTTCAGCGCCGTTTACAACATCAACATTACAGCAAGAGGCATCAAGGAAATTGTATTTTTCTGTGGGTAGAACCATGCAGGTGGCACAACGTTTATATGAAGCAGGTTTAATTACCTATATGAGAACGGATAGTGTAAACTTGTCCAATGAAGCATTGGCTTCGGCAAAAGAAGCTATTATAAAGAACTATGGTGAATCTTATAGCGAGACTAGAAATTTTACCGGTAAATCTAAAGGGGCGCAAGAAGCCCATGAGGCCATTAGACCTACTGATATGGGCAATCAGTCCCCATCATTAGAACGTGATCAATCTAAGTTATATGATTTAATATGGAAACGTACGGTTGCATCTCAAATGAGCGATGCACAGTTAGAGCGTACCAATGTAAAGATCAAGACCAATAAACATTCAGAAGAATTCACGGCGAACGGTGAGGTGATAAAATTCGACGGATTCTTAAAGGTGTATATGGAAGGCGTAGATGATGAAGATGTTGCCGAAGAACAAGAAGGTATGTTGCCCGCCATGAAAGAAGGTGAGCGTTTGCTAAATAATTTTATCTCTGCGACGGAACGCTTTACAAGACCGCCATATAGATTTACAGAAGCCTCTTTGGTTAAAAAGCTAGAAGAGCTGGGCATTGGTAGACCATCTACATATGCCCCAACAATTTCTACGATCCTTAATAGAGGTTATGTGGAAAAAGGTACAATTGAGGGTACAGAACGTAAGTATCAACAATTGATTTTAACATCAAATAAAATAGAAGAAAAGAACCTTAGTGAAAATGTAGGTTCGGACAAAGGAAAAATGGTACCTACGGATATAGGTATGATCGTTACCGATTTCTTGGTAAGTAATTTTGCCAATATATTAGACTACAACTTTACCGCACAGGTAGAAGAAGATTTCGATGAAATAGCTTCTGGTGATGAAGATTGGAAGAAAATGATGAAAGACTTTTATAAAGATTTTCATCCAAATGTGGTAGATGTTGAAGAAAATGCGGATCGCGCAAGTGGCGAAAGAATTTTAGGTAAAGATCCTAAGAGTGGTAAACAAGTATCTGTACGTTTAGGTAGATTCGGGCCAATGGTTCAAATTGGTACCGTAGATGATGAAGAGAAGCCAACATTCGCCAGTTTATTGCCAGAGCAATCTTTGAATACCATTACTTATGAAGAAGCAATGGATCTGTTTAAGCTTCCTAGAAAATTAGGGGTTTATGAAGGAGAAGAGGTATTGGCCAACGTGGGTAGATTTGGACCTTATGTAAAATTCGGCGATAAATTTATTTCTATGGACAAAGGGGAAAGTGCCTTTGAAATAGAGATGGATAGAGCAATAGAATTAATAGTTGCCAAGCAAAAAGCGGACGCGCCAATTGCGATGTACGAAGAAAAAGAGGTTACCAAAGGCGTTGGTAGGTTTGGTCCGTTCATAAAATGGAACGGTATGTTCATCAACGTTAATAAGAAGTATGATTTTGACAACTTATCAAATGACGATATTGTTGAGCTTATTGAAGTTAAAAAACAAAAAGAAATAGATAAGGTTGTTCAAAACTGGGAAGAAGAAGGTATTCGCATAGAAAAGGCCAGATGGGGGCGCCATAATGTTATTAAGGGCAAGATCAAGGTTGAATTGGCTAAAACGGTAGATGTTACCAAAATGTCGTTGGAAGAAGCTCAGAAATTAATTGAACAAAAAACACCAAAGAAAAAGACAAAAGCCAAGGCTAAGAAAAAAAAGTAATCTATTTTTAAGTCTTTATAAGAGTGTAGTATTTTTATGATTTCTAAACCTATTCAATAATGGCCTTTGATTTTTTAGTTCCGGTATCGGACAAAGTTTTAGCCCATAATGAGTTATTACCAAGTCAATCTATTGGTAAAAACACCTATATACATACTGAAAAGGATGGTTTGCCGGTATTGGCAAATGCCACAGTAGCCATTTTAGGGGTAAGGGAGTCTAGAAATGCATATGAGAAAAAACACGAAAAGCTAGATGTTTCCGCTATACGATTACAGTTCTACAAACTTTTAATAGGAAATTGGAACGCAACTATTGTAGATCTGGGGGATATAGAAGAAGGCGCAACTGTAGAGGATACTTATTTTGTAGTAAAAGAAGTAGTTGCCGGTTTACTTGAAGAAGATATCATTCCTATCATTTTAGGAGCTACACAAGATATTACATATCCTGCATACAGGGCTTTTGATGGTATTAGGGATATGATCAACCTGGTAGCTATTGATAGCAGGTTCGATTTTGGTATAGAAGATGAGCTTATATCTTCGCATTCCTACATGAGTAAAATCATTACGGACAAACCTAATAACCTTTTCAATTTTTCAAATATTGGTTATCAAAGTTATTTTAATGCCCAGGAAGAAATAGATCTTATGGAGCGTTTATTTTTTGATGCCTATAGACTTGGTGAGGTTGCAAATGATATTTCTTTGGCAGAGCCTGTGCTAAGAAATGCGCACATGGTAAGTTTAGACTTGCGATCTGTAAAAGCAAGTGAAATTTCTATGTCGGCAAATTTCTCTCCAAACGGATTTAATGGTAGAGAAATATGTGCAATATCCAGATATGCCGGTATCAGTGATAAAGTGTCTGTTTTTGGATTGTACGAAATGGAGAATACCGTACAATCACAACAGCTAATAGCACAAATAATATGGTACTTTATAGAAGGTATCAATTTTAGGATTAAAGAATCTCCATACACCAAAACAGATGATTTTGTTAAGTATAACGTACCTAGCGAAGATGAAGAGTTGGTGTTCTACAAAAGCTTATTAACAGAAAGATGGTGGACAGAAGTGCCATCTATTTTTACTTCACATACTAAAGCCAATACACCTGCGTTATTACCTTGCACCGAGAAGGATTATGTAGACGCATGTAATCAACAGATTCCTGAAAGGTGGTTCAAGGCCTATAAGAAAGGCTTTAATTAACATAATTTTTTTTAAAGCATTAAAAGACTTTAATACAATATTTTATATAAAACCTAGTTTTAGTTGTTAGAATAAATTATTGTATTCTGAGTTTAAACCATAATCGAAATTTAACCTAAAGTATGAAGAAGCTATTGTTATCCTCTATAGCGTTTGTTTTTTTACTCACAAGTTGTGGGTCTAAACAGAAAGGTGAGCTAACCGGAGTCCAGGGAAAAAAGTGGTATCCAGAAAAACCATATGGAATGGAACTTATCCCAAGGGGTTCTTTTATCATGGGTAAGAGTGAGGAAGACCAAGGAAAATTATTGAATGCACCAACTAAGACAGTTACGGTACGTTCTTTTTACATGGATGATACTGAAATTACCAATAGTGAGTATCGTCAGTTTGTAGAATGGGTAAAAGATTCTATTGTTAGAACCAAGTTGGCCATTTTAGCAGATGAATTAGGTATTGGTCCAGAAGAAGGTGGTATTGGTGATTATGCATTTAAAGATGCAGATACAACAAGAGCATCTGTATATGATAAATATATGTTGGATAATTACTCTGGTATGGGCGAAACAGGATACGAAGGTAGAGCGTTGAGCAAAGATGAAGACCTAGTGTGGGACACATCGGACTATCCAGATGAGTATTATACCGAAATTATGGATTCTATCTATTTGTCTGAAGAAGAATCTTATAATGGTCAACGTACTATTGACGTTAAGCAATTAAAATATAAGTACAGCTGGATGGATATTGAAGCTGCGGCAAGAGCATCTGTAAAAGGAAATACTAGCCGTAAAGACTTTATCAGAACAGAAGAGGTAGAAATTTATCCGGATACTACGGTATGGATCAGAGATTTCTCATACTCGTACAATGAGCCTATGCACAATGATTATTTCTGGCATGATGCGTATAGCGAATATCCTGTAGTAGGTATTAGCTGGCAACAGGCAAAAGCATTCTGTAATTGGAGAACCAAGTTCAAGAATGATGATAATAAGAGTCGTGGAAAGCAGTTCGTAAACCAATTTAGACTTCCAACAGAGGCAGAATGGGAATATGCGGCAAGAGGTGGTATCGAAGGTGGTACTTATCCTTGGGGTGGACCATACGTTATTAGTGATACAGGTTGTTTTATGGCAAACTTTAAACCACAACGTGGGGATTATGCAGCAGATGCCGCTTTATATACGGTAGAAGCTAAATCTTACGAGCCAAATGATTATAACATGTATAATATGGCCGGTAATGTATCTGAGTGGACAAACTCTAGTTACGATCCAAGTGCTTACGATTATGTTTCAACAATGAACCCTAACGGAGGTGATCAATCTAACACAAGAAAAGTTATTAGAGGAGGTTCTTGGAAAGATGTAGCATACTTTTTACAAGTAAGTACAAGAGACTTTGAGTATGCAGATTCAGCTCGTAGTTACATAGGTTTCAGAACAGTACAAGATTATATGGGTGAGGAAGACTCAACACAATAAATAATAATATTAACAGTTTTATAATAAATTCAAATTCATTTTTTAACCAAATCTTTTTTATTAAACCTTAAATTAAATTAAAATCATGGCACAGTCAAAATCCACAAAAAAATTATTTAACATGGCCTACGGCCTTGGAGCATCAGTTGTAATTATCGGTGCATTATTTAAAATTCTTCACTGGGAGTTAGGACCTTTAAATGGTGGTATTCTTCTAGCGATAGGTCTTATAACAGAAGCACTTATTTTTGCGATCAGTGCATTTGAACCAGTAGATGACGATTTAGATTGGTCATTGGTATACCCAGAATTAGCTGGTGGTGAGAGCAAAGCTCCTAAGAAAGCACAAGCTGCTACAGAAGTAAAAGAAGCAGAGGCATCTTTATCTAAGAAATTGGATGACTTATTAAAAGAAGCTGGTGTAGATGCAAATCTTATGGAAAGCTTAGGTACTAGTATCAAGAACTTTGAAGGTGCTGCTAAAGGTATCGCTCCAACTGTTGATGCAATGGAGTCTACTAAGAAATATTCAAGCGAAATGGTTCAAGCTGCAGCTCAAATGGAGTCTTTGAACAGTCTTTATAAAGTACAATTGGAAAGTGCTAGCAAACAAGCTTCAGTTAATGAAGAGGTTGTTCAAAATGCAAGTGCACTTAAAGATCAAATGGCATCTTTGTCTACAAACCTTTCTTCATTGAATGGTGTATATGGTGGTATGTTATCTGCAATGAGCAAAAACTAATTTGGATTTTTACCGACCCGAATCAATTATTAATTAAAAATCTAAATTAAAAATCCATGGCAGGAGGAAAACAATCACCACGTCAGAAGATGGTCAACTTAATGTATTTGATCTTCATCGCAATGTTGGCGTTAAACATGAGTAAAGAGGTGCTAGCGGCATTCGGTATAATGAATGAAAAGCTAGAGACTTCTAACGAAAAGACAACAGCAAGTAACAATGCGTTCTTGGAAAGTCTTGGAACTAAAGCATCTGAAGATGCTGCAAAGTATGACAAGTTATATCAAAATGCTCAGCAGATCAAAGCAATGTCTCAAGAGTATTATGATTATTTGGAAGGACTTAAAAAAGGTATGATGGAAGGGATCGAAGATCCTAAAGATTATGCTCGTATGGATATGTCCGATTACTTAGACCAGAAATTATTTCAAGGTGAAAATTTATCGGAAGACGGTAAGAAGTTCATGAGTAACCTAACAGGTTATAGAGATCAAGTTGCTGCAATAGTACCAGCTGCTTTAAAGCAATCTGTTATCGATCGTTTCCAAACAGGAGATGAGAACGGTAAAGTTGAAAAAAGAGACGGTACAAAGCAAGATTGGATCAACTACCACTACGAAGGGTATCCTTTAGTAGCATCTTTGGCTAAATTAACACAGTTACAAGCTGATGTTAAGATAACTGAAGAAGCAGCTTTGAAATCTATGTTGGCAGGTGAGTTGACCGAGCAAGTTTCTTTAAAGAACTTTGCAACATCTCTTTCGGCTACTAAATCTGCATACTATGCAGGTGAAAAGTACGATGGTAAGATCATTATCAGCAAAACTGATAATTCTTCTACTCCAGTAAGAGCTGAGTTGACTTTAGATGGAAGAAAATTATCTGAAGGTTCTGATTATAAATTAGAGGCAGGTGGTGTTAAAATGTTGATTGGTTCTGGTTCTGCCGGTGATCATGAAGTAAAAGGTACTATCTACTTTAAGCAAGACGGTGAAGAAATTCCTGTTGAGGTTAATAACTCTTTCGCAACGATTTCTAAGCCAAATGCTGCTTTGATCGCTGCAGATAAAATGAATGTTGTTTATAGAGGTGTTGCTAACCCAATGTCTATCTCTATACCAGGTATACCTAACAATAAGGTTAGAGCATCTGCTCCAGGTCTTAAAGCGGTAAGTGGTAGTAAGTATGTAATGACACCAGGTACTGGTAGAAATGTTACTATTACAGCTTCAGGTACATTGCCAGATGGTCAGTCTGTATCTTCTAAGTCTGAATTCAGAATTAAGGATATTCCAAGGCCAGAAGGTAGCATAAGCAAGCAAACAGGTAGTCTTAAACTTCCAAAGAGAAATGTTGAGATCGCTACTATAGGTGCTGGTTTAGAAGACTTCGATTTTGATTTGAACTTAGCGGTAAGCGGTTTCAAATTCAAAGTACCAGGTCAGCCAACCGTTTCTGTTAGAGGAAACAAAATGAATGCTAAGGCTAAACAAGCTTTATCACGTGCTAAAAGAGGAGATGTTGTACAAATATTCGATATCGAAGCTTATATCACAAACAATAAGAGTTACAAGTTAAAGAAAGTATCTCCAGTAGTAGTGGAGATTACAAACTAAATAAATGGAATGATACCGGGTAAGCCCTATGGTCTTGCCCGGTTAATTTTAAAGTGAAACAAACATGAATTGGAAAAATGTTTTAGTAATGGGAGCGGTAACAATGTTACCTTTATCAATGATGGCCCAGGCAAATGTATTGAACGCAAAGAAACCTAGTGAGGTTGGTATTCGTACAGAAGCTCAAAAGGCTGTGGATAATGATGCTCCATTAGAATATGGTTATGTAGATGATAGGGATATACTTTGGTCTAAAACTTTATGGGAGACCATTGATTTAGATGAGAGAGTAAACTTCCCATTATACTACCCAACAGATACTATGGATATTGGACCAGATAGAAGGTCATTATACCACGTACTGGTTAAAAATTTAAAAAGTGGAAAATTAGATACTTATACAGATTCTTATTTTACACAAAAAAGAACTTATGCAGATTTAAAAGATGCCTTGCAAATGGTTGATACCCTAGATTATGGGTATGAGCAAATGAATGCAGGTGAAGCTGTTTCTGAAGAGTATATTACTCGTAGAACTATTTCTGCAGCGGATATTGAAGAATATCATATAAAAGGAATTTGGTATTTTGATAAAAGACAAGGAGAGTTAAAGTACCGTCTTTTAGGTATTGCTCCTGTTGCTCCGGATGTTAACTTTATGGACGACGAAAATCCAGATATGGTTGAGCTTTTTTGGGTATGGTACCCAGATGCGCGTGAAATGTTGCACGAGGCTAAACTATTTAACTCCCAGAATTCTGCACAACCCATATCATTTGACATGTTGTTGAATGCACGTAGGTTTGATGCTGTTATTTATAAAGAAGATAACGTTCAAGGAGATAGAAATATTGATGATTACATTTCTGATAATGCTTTGTTCCAATTGTTGGAAGCAAAAAGAATCAAAGAAACTATTAGAGATAAAGAACAAGACATGTGGGCTTATTAAGCTTGCTGAAAATCCAATTCACATAAAAAAGACCCGATCTACAGATCGGGTCTTTTGTTTTATATACTGTTTCATACATTGTAAGTACATTTGTGGTATGGTAGATTATATGATTGTTGGTCTAGGTTTGGCAGGTACTGCCTTTTGTGAAAACCTACGCAGAAATAATAAGACTTTCGTAGTGTTTAATGACCGTTCGCAAACATCCTCTAGGGTTGCAGGTGGTTTGTACAATCCTATAATTTTAAAAAGGTTTACACTCTCATGGCGGGCAGATGAGCAATTACCTGTGGCTACGGAATTTTATAGCGGGTTAGAGCAATTTTTAAATGTAAGGTTTGATGAAAAATTAAATGTACTCCGAAAATTCGCTTCTATTGAAGAGCAAAATTTGTGGTTTGAAGCTGCCGATAAAAACAAGTTAAAGCCCTTTTTGGATGTTGCCTTGGCGCAAAACGATAATGCAGCCCTTAACATCCCTTTTCAATTTGGTAAAGTATTACAAACAGGTAAACTGGATACTAAATTCTTATTTGATACTTATGAGAAATGGCTAAGTGAAAATGATAAAATTTACGCACAGACATTTCATTATGAGCAATTGAAAATTGAAGAGAATTGTGTTGTATATCAAAATGTAAAAGCTAAAAACATTGTATTTACCGAAGGGTACGGTATGGTGTGTAATCTGTTTTTCAATTATTTGCCAATGCAGGGGTCTAAAGGAGAATATATTGTAATCAAGGCAAAAGATTTAAATGAGAGGAATATTATTAAATCATCTATTTTTTTAATTCCGCTTGGTGATGATCTATACAAAGTGGGTGCTACCTACAATAGAGAACAAAAAGACAATATTACTACAGAGAAAGCCAAGAATGAACTTATAGAAAAACTTAATGGCCTTTTAAAGTGTAATTATGCCGTGGTTGATCATGTAGCAGGTATGAGACCTACGGTAAAAGATAGAAGACCATTGGTGGGGCAACATCCTAAACACAAAAACTTATGGGTGCTGAACGGTTTTGGATCTCATGGTATTACCATTGCACCGTGGGCGGCCAAATCTCTTTATGATCATATTGAAACAAAAGCACCGCTATTGGCAGAAATGGACATAGCCCGGTTTACTAATGACTAGTGTTGTGTAAAGTAGCCTTGGCATCATACTTCACGAACATATTGATCCAAATATTTCTAGAAATTCTCATGATTACAGGCATAAAAACGACCAGGGTTCCAATTATCGCAATAAAAGTGGTGATGAGGCTAGCTCCAAGAAAAAGATTGGCAATGACAAAAGCTGCAACGGCAAAAGCAATACCTACTGCATAACTAACATACATAGCGCCATAAAAGAAAGAAGGCTCAATTTTATATTTTAGGTCGCAATGACCACATCTATCATGCATTTCAAAAATTTTGCCCATATGATATGGGTTTTTGTCCACATACATACTTTCTTTATGGCATCTGGGGCAACTTCCTGTTAAAATACTGTAGAGTTTGTTTCCTTTTTTTAACATTTGCAAAACTTTATACTAAGGTACGATTTTAAGGCATTTTTCTTGTCTTATATCTATTTGAAGAAAAGATAATTAAGCATGTATGTATAGATAATTTTTATCTATATCCAAGGCTAACAAGAAGAATTAGAATTTATGTTAAACGTTCACAACCTATCTGTCTCTTTTGGAGGAGAATATCTATTTGAAGAAATTTCATTTCGCTTAAATGCCGGTAATAGAGTAGGGTTAGTAGGTAAAAACGGTGCAGGTAAGTCAACCTTATTAAAACTGCTTAATAAGGATATGGCTTTGGATACCGGAGTAATTGCGGTTGAAAAAGACATAAAAATTGGTTTTTTAAGACAGGATATAGATTTTGTTCAAGGCAGGTCGGTTTTAGAAGAGGCTTATCAAGCTTTTGAAGAGATCAAAGCTCTAGAGTTAAAGTTAGATGAGATTAACCATCAATTGGCAGAGCGTACAGATTATGAATCAGAATCGTACAATCAATTAATAGTAGATTTAAGTGATATTACCCAACATTATGAAATTTTGGGAGGATATAACTACCAAGGAGAGACAGAAAAAATACTGCAAGGTTTAGGTTTTAAAAGAGAGGATTTTGATAAAAAGACCGAAACTTTTTCCGGTGGATGGCGAATGCGTATAGAACTTGCAAAACTACTGCTGCAAAGTAATGACGTGTTGCTCTTAGATGAGCCTACCAACCACTTGGATATAGAATCCATTATTTGGTTTGAGCAGTTTTTAAATAATTATACCGGTGCTGTTGTAATTGTTTCTCATGATAAAATGTTCTTGGATAATGTAACCAATAGAACCATAGAAATATCTTTAGGTCGCATATATGATTATAATAAGCCATACACCCAGTATTTGGTTTTAAGGAATGAAATCAAACAACAACAAATTAATGCACAGAAGAATCAAGAGAAAGAGATTCAGCAAGCAGAGCGTTTAATAGAGAAGTTTAGGGCAAAATCTACCAAGGCTTCTATGGCGCAATCCTTAATAAAGAAGCTTGATAAAATTGAACGTATTGAAGTTGATGAAGATGACAACAGTGTTATGAGTCTGCGTTTTCCTGTATCCGTCACCCCTGGCAAGGTAGTGGTTGAGATAGAGGAGCTTTCTAAGTCTTACGGTAAGAATTTGGTTTTAAACGATATTAATTTGCTCATTGAACGTGACAGCAAAACGGCTTTTGTTGGGCAGAACGGACAAGGAAAATCTACCCTGGCTAAAATTATAGTTGGTGATCTGGAACATGAGGGTCACTTAAAATTGGGGCATAACGTGCAAATAGGATATTTTGCTCAGAACCAGGCAGAGTATTTAGATGGTAATAAGACCATACTTGATACCATGATAGATGCCGCCAATGAAAAGAATAGAAGTAAGGTTAGAGATATTTTAGGGTCATTTTTGTTTAGGGGAGATGAAGTTGATAAATACGTTAAAGTTTTGTCCGGTGGTGAGCGTAACCGTTTGGCTTTGGCAAAGATGTTATTGCAGCCATTTAACGTACTTGTAATGGATGAGCCTACCAATCACCTGGATATCAAATCTAAAAATGTACTAAAACAAGCCTGTTTAAATTTTGAAGGCACCTTAATTTTAGTTTCTCACGATAGAGACTTTTTACAAGGACTTACCAATAAAGTCTATGAGTTTAAAGACCAAAAGATTAGAGAATATTTGGGCGATGTAGATTTTTACTTGGAGCAACGCAAAGTAGAGGATTTTAGGGCAATTGAGAAAAAACAGACCGTTGTTGCCGAAAAGGAGAAGCCAAAAGCAACCACATCATTTCAAGATCAGAAAAAAATAAAGAGTTTAAAAAATCAATTAAGCTCTGTAGAGAGTAAAATTGGTTCTTTAGAAAAGGAGATCAATGAGATCGACCATAATTTGTTGGTAGACTATGATGCTACTATCGCTGAGCCTAATTTCTTTGATGGATATCAAGCCAAAAAGAAGAAATTAGAGACGTTAATGCAAAAGTGGGAAACGCTAACTATTGATATTGAGGAGTTAACATAATTCAGTTTTGTCTCACCACAGATTTAGATAGTTTCACCACAGATTTAGCTACTTTCACAACATAGCAGGGTAAATCAACGATAAAATTTCAGTTTTCAACGTTATTAGTTCAAATTTGTAGGATAATTCCTAGTTGAATACATTTACCAAACCACCATCATATGAAAAAACTATACTATTTAAGTTTCAGCTTATTATTTCTGACAACAGTTTGTTTTGCAGAAGTATCTAAAAAAGAGAAAAAAGCATTAATTGATCTTTACGAAACTACCAATGGTAAGCATTGGGTAAAGAAATGGGATCTGAATGCACCAGTTTCTAAATGGCACGGTGTTAAGGTAGAAAATGACAAGGTAGTTGAAATCAACTTGTTTCATAATAATCTTATGGGGTCTTTATCCTCGCAAATAGGTGACCTTGAGAACCTAAGAGTATTGAATCTTGCATTTAATTCAATAACAGGTAAGTTACCGGTAGAAATTGAAAACCTATCCAATTTAAAAATATTAAAGTTAGAAATGAACAGGCTAAATGGTGAACTACCAGAAGGTATTGGTAGCTTGTTACAACTAGAGGAACTTTCTGCTTTCAATAATTTTTTCACAGGGGAGATTCCTTCTACGGTTGGTAATTTAAAAGGATTAAAGGTGCTTAACCTTTCTAGTAATGAATTCATTGGTGATATACCAAGTTCATTGGGTGCGTTATCTCAATTAGAGACTTTGGGTCTTTTTGAAAATAGATTAGAAGGAGCTATTCCAAGAGATATGGGTAACCTTAGTAATTTAAAGGAATTGGTATTGGCGAACAATAGACTTATAGGTGATATTCCCAACGAGTTTTCACAACTGGCTAGCCTAGAGGTATTTCAAATTCAGAACAACAATTTTAGTTCTTTTAAAGCTTTAGAGCTTTTGGAAACTAAAGAGTATTTGGTTTTTGATTACGATAAAGAAGACGATAAAATAGAATTTAAGGATATAAACTTCAGTAGAACCAGAATGGCGGATACGAAGTTTGAAGATATAGAAGAGTAAGAGTAGTTTACACTTTTAGTTAGTTTGGTGAAAGAAAGAGATGTTGAACAGCATCTCTTTCTTGTTTTTGTACCATAAAGGTTCAGCTATATATCATAAATGTATTTTTTGCACGTTATAATAAAAGTACTTTTTACACTAAAGTAGGTTTGTACTTGTTTAAGCTGTGAAATGTGTATTTAAAAAGCCCCCAAACCTTAATATTTTCAGTATGAAAAATGTTATTAATTTTACCTGCATAGTGCTTTTCATGACCTGTAGTTATTTGGTCAATGCACAAATACCTGAAAAGGAGAAACAATATTTAATAGATTTCAATAATAGCACCGTTGGTGAACAGTGGCAGCGTAAATGGGATTTGAAGTCCGATCCAGCAACTTGGCATGGAGTTGAGGTTGCAAACGGTCATGTTGTTGGTTTAAAATTATATCGCAACAATTTAACTGGTGCTATTCCAAATGGTATTTCCGCGCTTTCTCATTTAAAATCATTGAACCTTGCTTTTAACGTGATTGAAGGTGAACTGCCTAAAGATTTGTTTAGTTTACAAAAGCTGTCCTCATTGCGTTTAGAAATGAACAAAATATCAGGGACTTTGCCCCAAGATTTTTCAAAAATGGCAGCATTGGAAGAACTTTCTATGTTCAATAATCTGTTTCAAGGTGAAATTCCTGAGGGTATCGGTGAAATTTCTAATCTAAAGACCTTAAACCTTTCCAGTAATTATTTAGAAGGAAGTTTGCCCAAGTCGCTTGAAAAACTTGAGAAATTAGAGCGTTTAGAGTTATTTGGTAATAAGTTGGCAGGAGCAATTGAAGTAGATTTAGGACGTTTGGTGAACTTAAGGGAAATAATTCTTTCTTATAATAAATTTGAAGGCGATTTGCCTAGTGGTATGGCAACATTGAGTAACCTAGAATTTGTACAATTGCAAGGCAATGATTTTAGGTCTCTAAACTCATTGTTAAGAATGCAAAGTACTAAACTTGCCGTGTTTGATAGTGATGACGAATTTTTGAATTTAAAATTTGGTACAGGCGAAATAAATAGAACACGTATAGTAGATACCAAATATGAAGATGCAAAGCGAAATTAAATAGCTTAAAAATACTAAGGGAAAGGGATGTGAGAGCATCCCTTTTTTGTTTTATACCTACCGTAAAGTCAATATTTTTTATGATTACTTTAACCATAAAGGCTTTCAATGCCAGAAGTGTTTTTTTGTAGTTTCGCCGATGATTAAATGATTTCCAAAAAATTCTAGTTAAAGTCTATTTAAAAAAGCTATTCTGTTTTAACAATATTTTGATGATTACCCTATAAGGTATAGACATTTCACTCGTTGATAGTAAGTGCTTTTTTTGAAACTTTTGTACAAAACGGCATGTTGATTTAAGCTGAGATTGTTTCAAAGTCGTTTCACTCTTGAATTTGGTCGTTTCATTTAATCATCATCATCCTAAGGGATATTAAAAAGTACTTTTGATCCTGTGTTTTTTGAAATACGCTTATAAATTATAATAAAATGCGAAAAATTATTTTTACCGTACTAGGTATTTTACTAATTGTAGTATCCTTTTTTTTAGCGGGTTATATTATTGATAGTAAGAAAACATTCAAACCCAAATCTGAGAAAGTAGTAAAAACAGTATTTACCGAGGTCGTTGAAAATGGTACGGTACCAATTATAGTATCGGCAAATGGTAATTTAACCGCTAAACAACGCGTAGAGCTATATGCGGAGGTTCAAGGAGTCTTCAAAAAGGGGAGCAAATTGTTTAAAGAAGGTCAGTCTTTTCGTAAAGGTGAGACCATTATAAATATAGATGCAGATGAATACGCGGCAAGTGTGCAGTCTGCCAAAAGTAATCTCTTCAATCAATTAACGGCGGTAATGCCAGATTTACGTTTAGATTACCCGGACATTTACTCAAAGTGGCAAGACTATCTTACCAATTTTGATATGTCTAAAAGTACTCCGGCGTTACCGGAAATGGTTACTGAAAAAGAAAAGTTCTTCATCTCTGGGAGAGGTATTTTAACCAGCTATTATAATGTTAAGAATTTAGAACAAAGATTATCCAAATACCGTATTGTGGCACCATTTTCCGGAGTACTGACCGAGACTTTGGTTACAGAAGGTACTTTGGTAAGATCAGGTCAAAAACTAGGGGAGTTCATTAATACCGAAGTTTATGAATTGGAAGTTGCCATAAGTAAAAGATATACGGATCTATTGAAAGTGGGCGAATCTGTAGAACTAACAAATTTGGATGATAACAGCACATATAAGGGCAAGGTTACTAGAATCAATGGAAGTATTGATCAAGCCACACAAACCGTAAATGCATATATAGAGGTAGAAGATAAGAATCTAAGAGAAGGAATGTACTTAGAGGCAGATCTTGATGCTAAAAAAGAGGAGAATGCTATTGAGGTGGATAGAGGTCTATTATTGGAAGATAACAAGATTTTTGTAGTAAGGGATTCTATACTTGACGTCATAGATGTAGAGCCCGTTTATTTTTCAGATAAACGTGTAGTTCTTAAGAATGTCCCCAATGGTGTTACTATAGTGTCAAAGCCAATAAGCGGAGCTTATACCGGTATGGCAGTTAAAATTTATGCTGAACAACCAGAAAATACTAAAGGATAATGCGTAAACTGATTGAATATTTTATTCGGTATCATGTTGCCGTAAATGTCGTAGTAATATCCTTTGCCCTATTTGGTATCGTTGGTGCAAAGGCATTGAAATCTTCTTACTTTCCACTAACGGATTCTAAGAATATTTCTATCACCATTACCTATCCAGGTGCTTCGCCACAAGAGGTGGAAGAAGGTATTGTTCTAAAGATAGAAGATAACCTAAAAGGACTTGAAGGCGTTGATCGTGTAACCTCTACCTCAAGAGAAAATAGTGGTACGATCAATGTGGAGATAGAAAAAGGGGAAAATATAGATTTCATGCTGTTGGAGGTCAAGAATGCGGTAGATAGGGTGCCTACCTTTCCAACAGGTATGGAGCCTTTGATCGTTTCTAAGTTAGAGACCGTTCGCCAAACCATATCATTTGCCATAAGTGGAGAAAATATTCCGTTGGCAACATTAAAAAGTGTAGGTAGGGAAATTGAGAATGATCTACGTGCAATGGACGGTATATCTCAAATAGAGATTTCTGGTTTTCCAGATGAGGAAATTGAAATAGCCGTGAACGAGAATGACCTTTTGGCATACGGACTTTCATTTACAGAAGTTGCAAGTGCAGTTGGTAATGCCAATATACTTGTGACCGGTGGTAATATTAAGACTGATGCCGAAGAGTATTTAATACGTGCCAATAACCGTTCGTATTATGGTAGTGAGTTAAATAACCTTGTGGTTAGGGCGGATCAATCAGGTAACGTAATTCGTCTAAAAGACGTGGCCGTAGTAAGGGATCGCTTTGCAGAAACGCCAAATGCAAGTTATTTTAATGGCAATTTATCTGTTAGTGTCTCTATCACAAGTACCAATAATGAAGATCTTATTGTAGCGGCCGATCAGGTGAATGAGTATGTTGATGTATTCAATGAAAAGTACAATAACATTAAATTGGATGTTGTTTCCGATCAATCTATCACACTTAATCAAAGAACGCAACTATTAACCGAAAATGCCATTATGGGTATGGTATTGGTGTTGATATTCCTATCACTTTTCTTGAATACAAGATTGGCGTTCTGGGTAGCCTTTGGTTTACCGGTAGCGTTTTTAGGAATGTTTGTTTTTGCGGGATTCTTTGATGTTACCATTAATGTACTGTCGTTATTTGGTATGATTATCGTAATTGGTATTCTGGTAGATGATGGTATTGTAATTGCAGAGAACATCTATCAGCATTATGAAAAGGGTAAATCTCCTGTTCAAGCAGCTGTAGACGGTACTATGGAGGTATTGCCTCCAATTATTTCCGCTATTATAACCACTATTCTGGCATTCTCTATTTTCTTGTTTTTAGATAGTAGAATTGGGGAATTCTTTGGTGAAGTATCCGTAATCGTTATTTTAACATTGGTGGTGTCATTGGTAGAGGCATTGGTCATATTACCTGCTCACTTGGCACATTCAAAAGCATTACAGCCTATAGATACCAAGCCAAAAAGCGGATTCGCAAATGCATTTGCCAAACTTAGGGTAATCAATGAGTTTGGAGATAGATTAATGGTATGGATGCGTGATAATCTTTATACTCCCGTATTGAGATTTTCAATGAATCATAAAATATTTATGTTCGCTGTTTTCGCTTCGGCATTCATATTAACGTTAGGTTCTGTTGGTGGTGGTATTATTAGAACGGCTTTCTTTCCAAGAATTGCCAGTGACCGTGTGGGTATAGAGCTAGAAATGCCAAACGGAACCAATGAGAAAATAACAGATTCTATTATTTCATTTATAGAGGAGAAAGCAATCATAGTAAATCAAGAACTGTCCGATAAATATTTTCCTGAAGGCGATAAAATGGTTTTTGAAAATATGATCAGAAGATTGGGACCGGGGTCTTCATCTGCGGTATTGACCATTAACCTATTACCAGGCGAAGAAAGACCTAATGAGATTTCTGCGGATATGGTTACCCGTAGATTGGAAGAATTGGTAGGTCCGGTTTTAGGAGTAGAAAGTTTGATCTATGGTTCTGGTGGTAATTTTGGAGGATCGCCTGTATCGGTATCCTTATTAGGGAATAATATAGAGCAATTAAAGGCTGCAAAGGTTGAGCTTAAAGAAATTCTTACTAAAAACCCAAGATTAAAGGATATTGCCGATAATGATCCTGCCGGTATTAAAGAAATCAGATTGACCTTAAAGGAAAATGCCTATTTACTTGGTTTGGATCTTCAAGCTTTAATGACCCAGGTTCGTGCCGGTTTCTTTGGTGTACAGGCACAACGTTTTCAAAGGTCGCAAGATGAGATTAGGGTTTGGGTGCGCTATGATAGAGAAGAGCGTTCTTCAATTTCCAATTTAGATGATATGAGAATTGTAACTCCGTCTGGTAAGCGTGTGCCATTAAGCGAGGTTGCAGATTATACTATTGTTCGTGGAGATGTAGCCATCAACCGTTTAGAAGGCAGGCGGGAAATTCAGGTATCCGCAGATATGAAAGATGTAAAGGATAGTCCTACGGAAATCATGACAGAGATTCAGAACGTACACATGCCGGAAATACAATCTAAATATCCAACGGTAAGTGCTTCTTATGAAGGGCAAAATAGAGAATTGGAGAAGTTGACAGGATCTTTAAAACTGGTTGGTTTTACGGTAATCCTTTTAATATACATCACAATTGCATTTACGTTTAGAAGTTTCAGTCAGCCGTTAATGTTATTGTTATTGGTGCCATTTAGCTTTACCGCAGTTGCTTGGGGTCACTGGATTCATGATTTTCCTATAAACGTACTTTCTATATTGGGTATCATTGCATTGATCGGTATTATGGTAAATGATGGTTTGGTACTCATAGGTAAGTTCAATTCTAATTTAAGGGAAGGTATGTCTTTTGACAACGCCATTTTTGAAGCCGGTAAATCAAGATTTAGGGCAATTTTCTTAACATCGGTAACCACGATCGCCGGTTTAGCTCCATTAATGTTAGAGACCAGTAGACAGGCGCAATTCTTAAAGCCAATGGCAATTTCCATTGCTTATGGTATTGGTATTGCTACGGTGCTTACCTTATTGATGTTGCCATTGTTTTTATCGTTCAGCAATAACCTAAAAGCACAGAATCTATCTTTCGCTTCGGGTCATAAGATTACGAAAGAAGAGGTAGAAAGAGCGATCAAGGAAAGAAAGGAAGCTGCGCATTTAGAAGGCCATACGCAACATGCAATAGAAGATGGTGCACAAACACATAAGAATCTAGATAAGTTATAATGAGTAAAGTAAGATTCATCACATTATTGATATTTCTCCCTGTTTGTTCAATTTTTGCACAAGAGAAAACACTCTCAAAAGAAGAAGCTGTAGCTAAGGCATTGGAGAATAATTTTGGAATTGAGATTGCAAAAGGTCAGGTTGATATTGCCGAGAATAATGCCAGTGTGCTCAACTCCGGCTATTTGCCAACGTTAACGGGTACTGCCGCTGCTACATATAATAACAATAATACCACTACGGAATTCCCAGGGCAGTTCAATGATGATGGTAGTGCTAGAGATGATATTTCCATTGATGGTGCAGAGAGCCAAAGATACAGTGCGGCTTTAAACCTTAATTACACTTTGTTTGATGGTTTGGGTAGGTACTATAACTATAAAAGACTAAAAGAGCAGTATCAGTTAAGTACCTTACAGGCACGTGAGACTATTGAGAACACCATGATCCAAATGTTTACGGTCTATTTTGAAATTGCCCGTTTAACTGAAAATAGAAATGTACAAAAGCAAGCTTTGGAGATTTCTAGGGATAGGATCTCAAGGTCGGAATATTCTTTTGAATACGGACAAAACACCAAATTGGATATTTTGAACGCACAGGTAGATATGACCAATGATAGCATTGCATTATTGAACACTGAGCAGCAATTGGCCAATGCAAAGCGTGATCTAAACGTAGTGTTGAATCAAGATTTAAGTTCACAATATATGGTAGATACCACAGTGGTCTTTATACCTAAGTTTCAGATTGTGGAGTTTATGGATCAGGCTATTGCCAATAACGTGGCCGTACTACAGACAGAGACCAATTTGAACATTAATGCCTATGACATTAAAGTAAATAAGTCTGGGTATTTGCCTACTATTGGGCTAACGGGTTCTTACGGATGGAACAGAAACCAGAATGCTCCTTCTGCATTTTTAACGGGAGCGGTTTTTCCGGGTACAAATTCTAACGTTGGTAATTATGCATTGGGTGCCAGTTTAACATGGAATCTTTTTGATGGCGGTAGTACAACGGTAAGCGTAAAGAATGCGAAAATTGCCTATGCCAATCAAGAATTGTTAAGAAAGCAGGTAGAGCTAGAGGTAAATCGTGATATGCAGAACGCCATGGCGTTATATGAGAATCTACTGAAAATATATCAAATACAAGAACAGAACGTATTTACCAATGAGAATAACTTTGAACGTTCAAAAGAGCAGTTTCAGTTAGGTAGTATTACGTCCATAGAATTTAGACAGGCACAGATCAATTTATTGAATGCGCAGACCAATAAGAATTTGGCAAAATATGATGCTAAGCTGGCAGAACTACAATTGTTGCAGCTAACTGGGCAGTTATTGAATATAGAATTGTAAGGGGCAATTAATTACGAAAGACATGTATAGCGATAGAACAAATAGCGAACTCATAGAGATAATGAACCAACATTCATTGCTCACTTTTGAAGCGCAATTAAGTTTACAAGAGGAGTTGCAAAAACGTGCTGTTGTTGTGGACCTTAGTGATTTAAACACCACCATTGCAAATAAAAGGGCACAGATCCAGAATTTAGAGTATTTGAAGGATTTTGGTTTTCAAGCAAATAGAAACGTTGACGGATTTACCGTTACAAGAACTCAAAAAGCATTGTTTACAGATGTTTTAGCGGTTATTGTTGGTCTTTTGGTGTTTCTTTTGGGCGTGTACGGTTGTATCAATTTGGTATACACCTTTATAAATGGAGATGAACTGGATGTTTTTACTTTGGCATATAAATTTGCCATGGCAGGTTTAATTTTTATTGGCTTCAGTTTTTTTAGTGGGTTACAACGACTTTTCGATTTTTATGGATTTGAGTTACGTAAGGCGAACGGTTCAATAACCTTAAAAAAACGCTTTGATGTAAAGTTGGAAGAAGTGAAGATAAACGCTACCGATATTCACTTGGAAGAGGATGAGGATATCTTGGCAATAAAATTAGGTCATGAGACCATTTTTACTTCAAATGGCGGAAATCTTATACAAACTCTTACCTTACAAGAATTGGCAAAAGAGCTGAAAGCATAACCATTTTCTATGTTCGAGCATTATTTTCAATGTCCGTATTGCTGGGAAGAAGTTTCCATGCTTCTAGACCCATCTATTGCGCAACAGACTTATGTAGAAGATTGTGAAGTATGCTGTAACCCGATCGAGGTTACTCCGCAATTTCAAGAAAGTGAACTTGTAGCGTTTAATGTTCAGAGTATAGAACAGTAATTACTCGGGTATGGCAATCTTGCCACCAAAGGTATCATCCTTGTCCACTGATTTTGGATTTCCATATACTGTAATGGAACCACCAGCTTTTACTTTTGCAATAACGGCCTCACTGGCATAAACTTCGGCACTGCCACCAGATAGCACTATTACGGTACTGTTTTTAGTCTTTAGCCCCTTGTTAAAAAGTTTGCCTCCGGTATTGATCATGACCTCTTGGTTGGTGCTGGTACCCGAAAGTTTTATCTCACTACCACTGGTGCTTTTGGTAGATACATTGTTATAGGCAATATTTAAGGTGATGGTGCTGGCATCTTGTGCTTCGATCGCTAAATCTGTACCAATGACCAATCCTGTAGATATAATTCTAGAATTCTTATTGGCATCTATTATCGATAATGCTTCGGTATAATAAAGTTTAAGGCTTAAGGTAGAATTTAATACAGATTCCCCAGAACACATTTTTAAGCGTAAACGTGCATCGTTTTCGGTAATGCTAAGGTCTTTTTTGTGTTCAAGAGGTATTTCGATCTTGTTTTCCTCGCCTTTTACCAGGGTAACGCTAATTCTATCATACACCTGTAACTCGGTAAAGTTTTCTAAAGGAATAATAGCGTTGTTTTGAGCAACTAAAAGGGTAGTGCAGAAAAGAATAGTAAAAAACAGCAAAGATTTCATGAAGCGTTGGCAATTAGATTACAAAGTTAAGATACAATTTGATTTTAAGCACCATGCGGTAGTAAATCATAAAACTCCTTTTTTTAAGTTAAAAAACGCCTTGGTCAGCTTTAGGTTTTACAGTTTTGCTATCTTATACTATAGTTTAATCATCTCTTGGTTCATGAAAAGGAAATATCTTTTGGTCACACTTTTTGTAATAGTTGGCATTGTAGGTTTTGCAGGGGTACAATATCTGCCAACATCGGAAAATGAAGGTGTTTCCGTAGCTCTGGATTCCGTTTCTACTAGAAGGGATTTACGCAGGTCGTTCTTTGATAAAAGAGAGATATTAGTGGTGTATGGGGCAAAGGACCCCAACTTGCAACAGGAATATCAAAAACTTCTGGAAGAGCTTTCAACACAAGAGCTTACTCGTTCTAGACGCAGTGTAAAGGTGAGTTTTAAATCGGTAGAGGAGGTTGATCAAGAAGAATTTAAGACATCTATTGTTTATTTGGTGGGTGCCGTAAATGAAAACCCTTTCATTAAAAAATATATGGCCAATACGCCGTTTCAAATTTCTGAAACCGATATAACCATAGGGACTAAGAGCATTCCAAATAACAATTCAATTTTAGGCGTTTGTTTTTACCCAAGTCCGGTGGACTCAAAATTACCTTTCGCATATTTAACAGGAACCGATGCCAAAGAAGTGTTTGAACTTTTTGCCGATAAGGTAGCAGAAAGAGGTCAGTCGTTTTACCGTCAGAATTTAGAATATGAGGTATATGAGCAGAAAGAACGATTGGTTATGGGCGATTTTAATACCCGTTGGGGAATTGAAGGGTCTACTTTCTTTGATTTCGCCACAGGTACAAGAGTGTTATTGGATACCGAGGAGTTTAAGTTTATAGACCATCAAAAAGCGATCGATACCGCTGATGTAACTAAAAAATTAAAAGAGGTCAAAGCGGCCAAGGCCAAAGTGGTCAATTTTGTTGGTAACGGCAATGTCCCAAAAATCACCTATAACTTTTATACCTGTACAGAAGAGAAAGGTTTAATGACAGGCAATACCGATCACTCTACTTTTGATCCCGCAACAAATGCCGTACATACTATTGTCAACAATATATATGCACATAATAATATAGGTAGGGACAATGCATTGGTTTTATACAACCTAATTGGGGAGAGTAGTAAAACCATATTTAATGTAGGTCTACCTATTTATTTTACGGATACTTGGCAAATGAAAGGCTATAAGTACTGGGCGGCAAGATTGGTAGAATCTGAAAATACGTATACCGTAGCAGAGCTATTGGACAATTCATTTTTAGAAATGGAATCTTCATTGATCAGGGATTGTATGGCAGGTGCTTTCACAGATTTTCTGGTCAAGACTTGGGGTAAGGATCGGTACTTGAAACAATATAAGAACGTATCGCTTTCTGATGCTGAGAAAAATAGATTGAACGTAAAATGGCAACAGTATTTAGAGCAGTTGCCAAAAGCGCATCCTAAAATCCAAAAGCAAGCAAAGACATTACCCTATCTAAAAGGTTTTAATTTTGCACATGAAGGTTATAGTATTTACAACGGTTACGGTTCTCAAAAAGCGACCGAATCTCTTTTAAAACAAAAGAATATGGGCAGTAATGCCATGGCCATTGTACCCTATACGGGTATTAATGATATTAATACACCAACCCCTTTACACTTTAGTGATAATGCCGGTAGTGAAAATGATGATGCCGTGGTACATGCCGTGTCCATGGCAAGTAAAATGGGCATGTATACTTTGCTAAAGCCACAGATATATGTAGGTGGAAGCTGGCCAGGTGGTATAGATATGCCTACGGATGCCCAATGGGATAAATTTCATGATTATTATTATAGATGGATTCGTCATTACGCCTTCTTGGCAGAAATTCATGGGATGGATGCCTTATGTATTGGTGTGGAATTTACAAAGGCCACTTTGGCAAGACCAGATGCTTGGCGCCAAATGATCAAACAAACCCGTGCACTTTACTCAGGTAAGATTACTTATGCCGCCAATTGGGGCGATGAGTTCGAGAAAATCGAGTTTTGGGACGATTTAGATTTCATTGGGTTGAACTCCTACTATCCATTAAGTAAAAAAGACAATCCTACCAATGCCGAAATGAGCTTAAGGTTCGATACGGTGAAGACAAAAATTAAAAAAGTATATGACCGCTTTAAAAAGCCAATAGTTTTTACCGAAATCGGATTCAGGAGTATAGATACCCCTTGGAAGAATCCGCATGCTGAGGCAGATGAAACTATCAATGAAGAGGCACAGCAAAGGTCTTATGAGGTTATATTTAAGGGAATTCAAAATGAGCCATGGTGCCAGGGCATACTATGGTGGAAATTTCCTAGCTACATAGAATACCGTGGCGAGCATAACAATGCGTTTACCCCAAATAATAAATTGGCAGAGGAAACGGTTAGGGAGTGGTTCACCAAGTAGTGAATGCATCCAAAAAAACAAAAGTATACTCATTGTTTAAAAGCATCAGATTGGTAGTGCTCAAGTACTAAGTACTTCAAAATTATTCCCGCTTTACATCCACCAAAAATAATTCATAACTGTCTAAAGCTGTTTTAGATGGCAAATTCGACAGTTGAGTCACTAATATTATCTGCCTGCGGTATTGCTCAATATCTTTGGGGTATAGAAAAACAATTCTAAAAACTTAAAATTATAAAATCATGAAAAACATTAAAATTTTATCGGCGGTAGTCATAGTGGCCGTCACCTTTATATCATTTAAAGGAGTACAGAAACAAAAGGAAGCAGATAAGGCAGAAATCACTGCTATTTTTGAAGATTGTGTTATTGATCTAGAAGCGCAGTTAGAAGCATCTTTAGAAATGGGCAAATTAAACGCCAATGAAATAGAAGTGGTAGAGATGGCCGAAGAAGTAAACTTAGGTTTTGACACCTTTGAATATTTGCCCCTTGATTTTGATCCCTATGCAGGTGCTAATTTATCTGATATAGATTTTGAAATTTTTGAAGAGGAAGAAATAGTGGAATTAGGTTTTGAAACTGCGGCATATTTGCCAAACAATTTTGACGCCTATGCACTTTAAGAAGTTAGTGTAGTTTAAATGTAAGTTGGTCTTTGCTTTTGCGAAGGCCGGCTTTTTTACGTTTTACAAATTCAAAGTTATTATTACGGTATATTTGAGAAGTACCATTTAGAAAAGAGATTACATGGCATTGACAAAGGTTAAACAGGGCGAAGTAGTAAAAACGGCCCTACTTATAGGTATTTTGGTATCGTTGCCAAAAACGATCTATCTATATAATGGTATTATGGAGGGGAATTTAAATTTCTCCATGTCATGGGTAACTGATTTTTTATATAGATATCTATTTTTCTTCTGTTTTTCTTGGTCGGTCATTCAGTTAAATGCCAATATAGATTATGATGGTTTAAAATGGCCACCGTTTTTAAAATGGCTATTAATACTGATCATAAATGTAGTATCGCTATTTGTAGTGGTCAAGGTGATTATTGCGTTTTATCCTTTGGTAAATGGCAGGGTATTGGAATCTCACGAAGAAGGTTGGGTCAATTTCACCTTCATCAATCTATCAATTGTTTTGTTTTTTATAGCTAGGTTATTACGGGTAAGTACGGATAAGCAAGAAAGTAGAATAGAAAATGAACAGTTGAAACAAAAAAATTTGGAGAATGAGCTTGCCGCCCTTAAAAACCAGATAGATCCACACTTTCTGTTCAACTCCTTAAACTCGTTATCGTCATTAATTCGTGAGAATGAAAAAGCTACGCAGTTCGTAAATAAGCTTTCATACATGTACCGCTACATTTTGCAGAGTAGCGAAATCAATTTGGTGCCCGTTAAAGACGAGCTTAAGTTTTTACGTAGCTATATTTATTTAATGGAAACCCGTTACCGCGATCGTATAAGAATAGAGGTAGATATAGATGAAAAACTCTTAGATCGTAAAGTGCCACCATTGGCTTTGCAATCGTTAGTGGAGAATTCTGTAAAGCATAATGAGATATCATCTACCAACCCGTTGACCGTTAAGGTGTATTCTACAGAAGAATCGTTGTTTGTGGAAAATCCTATTCGTACGCGTAGTACCGTGGCAGAAGGTATGGGCACGGGCTTGTACAATTTAAAGAAACGCTATTTGCTTTTACTAAAGAATGAAGTTAAGGTAAGCACCCAAAATGATATATTTAAAGTAGAATTGCCCTTAAACCGACCGGCATGAAAGTAATAATTGTAGAAGATGAACTTGCCGCTAGTGATAACTTGGCGTATCTGCTGACCAAGATCGATCCAAATATTGAGATCGTTACGGTGTTAGATACCGTTAAGGCTGCCATAGATTTTTTCAGTAATCCATTTGAAGGTATTTTGGTGTTTATGGATATTCACTTGGCAGACGGTATTTCATTTGAGATTTTTGATCAGGTCACTATTAACATCCCTATTATATTCACCACCGCTTATGACCAGTATGCGTTAAAGGCATTTAAAGTGAATAGTATTGATTATCTGTTGAAGCCTATTGATCAAGAAGAGCTTTCAGATGCCTTGGATCGCTTTAATGCCCAAAATCAAAAAAAGGGTATGGACGAGCAGCAGATGCAAAGTCTCTTACATTTAATACAGACCAAGCCCAATAGGTATAAACAAACATTTTTAGTGGGTATCGGTGATCAATTGTTGCCTATTAAAACTGCGGATATTGCCTATTTTTATATAGATACCGGTGTGGTAAAAGCGGTTACGGTGCAAGAGCGTTCGTATGTTTTGGATATCAAGTTAGAGGAAGTGGAAGAGGCACTTGACCCAACACTTTTCTATAGGGCAAACCGGCAATTTATATTACGTAGAGAAGCTATTGTGACTATAAAACTACACTTTAACAGTAAGCTGTTGGTAGAAGTCCATCCGCCGTGTAGTGAGCGTATTGTAGTGAGCAAGGCAAAAGCATCGGATTTTAAAAGTTGGGTAGGTAGGTGAAAGTAAAATTTTTATTTTTCATCAAAACATGTAACAATTTGCACAAAAATGCTACATATAGGCGTAGTTAATTATCAAAATCGTCCAAAACATGCAAAAACACATTCAGCCTCTTACCATGAAAATTTTAAAATACTTTATTCTTGCTGTTGGTATTTTAGGTTTAGCGGCAACACTTTTAAATGTGTTCTATTTTAAAGATACATCAAGTAGCAATTTCGGTAGTTTTATGAGCTGTGTATATTTAATATTCATCTCTTTTAGATTTGAAAAGATGATCACCTGGCTAAATTCCAAACTAAAAAGAGCTTAGCGACCAGCACGCAGCGAAAACGCACTTACTCACCAACAAACTAGTTCACTAACCCACTAAATCACTAATAAACTAACCCACTAACAACTAATCATCAATCTCCGCATCCGGAAGGTCAAGAATCGTTGAGGTAGATAATGAGTTACCGGCAATACCTTTAATAGAACCAAACAGCACGTTAATATTCTCTTGAACGCCCCAAATTTGCTTTTCCCTAACCGCAAAATTCTTGTATGCGGCTTTTTTCTCGTAGTTCAGTTGCTTGATCATAGAATCATAGTTTTCAATAATTCTATTAATGTTCTGTACAAACTCGTTACTGGTAAGATAAGAATATAAAAGTTCCATTTTATCGCCCTTGTTCTCGTCAGATGATTTGATCGATTGTGTTTTTAGCAGCAACTCGCGCAGCACCAGTGATACACTTTTTACCTCGTTGAACCCACAGATCCATACACCGTTCTTCTCCCCAAAGCGATCCATATCTGGTGGAAAGGTCTCAGTAACGATTACCGCAATATCTGCCTTGCAATTGATCTGGTCTTGCTTCAGCTTATTGATCCAATCATTACTGAAGTTTTTGGTACGCTTGCTCTCATATACGATAGAACCACAGGTCTGCTGAAGGGAGTTAATGACCGTTTGTATACAATCTGCCCCGCGAATACCCTTGCCAACCTCGTCTATATTATCAAAAGGGTAGGTGTTACGTAGCAACTCTTCTAAGGCAAGTTCTTGTATTTCGCCCTGCATTTGCATAGAACCTTGTTCGGCCTTACGCTTCATTTCATCAATAAGTTTCTTTTGATCGTCCAGTTGCTTTTGGTATTCCTTCTCTTTCAGCGCCATGGCCTCACGCTCTTTTGCCTTGGCTTTTTCTTCTATGATAGATTGCTTCTCTAGCAGCTCTTTTTGCACGTTCATCTTCAGTTCCTCGGCTTTCTCCTTTAATTCGTTCTCACGTTTTAAAAGATCGATCTCTTGGGCGCGCAAAGCTCTGTTCTCCTCTTTCTTTTTCTCGTTCTCTTGTTGTAGGGCACGCAATTGCTGCTCAAAAGATTCGTTGGTCTGCTTTTGTATTTTTTCAGATTCCTTGGCAAGACGTTGCGCCAGCTTCTCTTTAAAAAGCTCGTTCTCTTTTTCTTTCTTTTTCTCGAACTCTTCTACCTCAAGTTCAAGCTTTCTACGTTCTTTATTGAATTTCTCTGCCTGCTCTGCTACTTTACGTTCGTATTCAGCCTTAAAATGAGCCTGCATTTTGCCAGAAAGCGCCTCTTCAACATCAAACTCATGCGCACAATTCGGACATTTAATTTTATCTACCATGTTCAAATATCATTTGTAACTATAAAAATACAGAACCCAAATTAGGCATACAATCTTTAGGCGATAATCCAATCAGAAATGCACTATGTTATTGTTGGCGGACTGACAATTGTCATAGAATAAACAGCCGTTAGAAATTACATTTACCGCAATTAAAATGACCAAACTATGATAACAATAAATCTTCCCTTGGTGAACTGGAGCAATGGTGTAGTGATGATTGCCGTATTTGCCGGTGTCTGCATTGCCCTGGTAGGTATTGTACTTTCTATTATGAATACCGATAAAAAGAAGTAGGAGTAATATTATTGATACAAAACGTACCGTGGTGGCGTAAGACCGTTCAAGCGCATGGCAACCAACATTTGCCCTCTATGGTGGGTAATATGGTCTGCCAACAGCATACATATTTGCCTTTTAGAGCGATCCAGCCCAAAATAGTCCAAATGATCATCCAATGCTTTGGGGTCAAAATCCTTTAATAAGGCAATGGCTTCGGTAAAGGTTTGGTCTATACGTGCCATCATTTCCGCCTTGGTCTTATGGGCAGGTTTAAAAACGGTATCGGTTTGGTAAACACGGGCTTCACGACCACCTAAAAGCGACTGGCTATGCCAATCTAGCGCAAAACCAATGTGCATTAGATGCTCGGAGAAGCTCAAAGATTCTGCCGTGGCTTTGTAACCATATTTTTCTTCGGGCATCATTTCTGCGACTAAGAGCAAATACTTGCGGGAGTTCTCCAAACGCTCCATACTATCTTCTAGAAATTGATCTTGTTGGGCAACCAATGTTGTTTTGGTACATAGGATGAGAGAGATAAATAGAATTGTTTTTTTCATGATGAGCGATGATGAAGTGAACAACTAATTTACTCCATTTGTTGCAGTGAACAGCCATTTTTACGCTCTTCTTGGGAGAGAATCCAAACATTGATGACTTTTTGGTCTAAGTCATTTTCTTCATTTGGCATTACAAGGTCTATGGTCGCAATACTTTCTGTTGCAATGGTATAGGTATCAAGATCCAATAGATAGCCGTTAACATACACCGGATTATTTTCTTCCAAATTAAAAAAGGCATTGAGTTGTGTTTGCGTTTTAAAGGGTATCTTCTTTTTTAGTTTGGCAAACAAAATACCGTTTGCCGTAAGATTATAAAAATGCGCTTTGCGGCTAGGTTTTTCCTTTATCACTGCTATATCTTCAATGTCTTCCTTTGAAGTGATGATGTTTTTATTGGCGATAATATGCTCGTCAATCAAGAGCAGAGGACAGTTGATTTTTGCTGCCTGTGGGAGTTTATTGAAACTGTTTTGGGCATTGCTGGTAAGGTGAAATAAGAACAAAAGATATGTAGCGTAGATAGTTTTCATAGGGAATCATAGATTACATTAATTATTATTCACCTTGGCATTTGGTACAATTTAATTCTTTCCTTCTCTTTTTAAGTTTTTCTTGTTCAAAATTGGAGTGGGATTTGTGACGGTCTTGTCTATTAATAGTTATATAGGTTAGCACAAAATTTTGCAAGTAAACAGTAAACTAAAATCCGTAAGGATTTTTAGAGGTAAACAAGAACAAGCAATTATTTATAGTCAGTGTTGTGCGTTCGTTTTTATTTTTCGGTCAATTTCATCCAATTCATCAATCGTATGAAATCCATTATCTCCTTTTTTCGTTAATCTTGTTTTTATTTTTCCAGCAGACCAAAATATAAAATCCAATTTTTTCATTTCGGACAACTTATTGTCTGTAAAAATTTCGTCAAAAAGTCCAATTGTTTCTGGTATCAAATTTTGTTTAATTATTTGCTCGTAACCATTTTGAATTTTTTCAAGTTGGTCTAAATATTTATCTAATTTAATTTCAAATTCCGATTGATATGGTCTTGTCATAGAAAACATTTTCGCAACTTCGCTGTCGTAAATAGGCATTATGTCGTCAATTGTGTTAAACATCTTCGTTGCGAATGAAAATTGCAAAGTGTTTTGTCCTTTTCTGTTCGGAAATGAGTAAAGTCTGCGTAATACTTTTTCATAGTCAAACTGTTTTTCATTCCGATTTTCTTCTAAAATCTCGAAATATTCTTTTTTAAATTCAGGTGTTAATCCAGCGTTGTCAATTCTGTAAAAACTCCTGAAAACAAATTGGAATAAATAATTTTCATTGACATTTGATTCTTTAAACTCCTTTTTTAGAAAGTTGTAAACATCAACGCTTTCTTGGTCAATGTTCTTAATGATTTCCGTTGAATGTTTTTCAATCCATTCGGATATTTCCGTTATTTTATTCATTTAATTTTTTATCAATTTCCAATTTCAGAATATTGCTGTTAAATGACGCACAACGGTCTTGTATATGAAAAGTAGCGGATTTTCACGCACTAACTTTTCGGATTATTACTGACCTTTATTTTATTATTTATCTTTTGTTTAAGCACCAAAATCGCTATTTTTTATATACGTCTTAAGTTTGATTCTCAGTAAATTGTTGATATAACTAGAAAGAACAAAAGAGAGAATTAAGGTTACTATATACGGTGAAGCTTTAGACTTCGACAACATTGATAATCCTCTCTCTTTTACTACTTAGATCACGTTCAGTTCTGTGAGACCTTAGATCTCGTTTTCAAGTTGTTGTGAGCAGAAGTAGCCGGTTCTTTCGTAAAACATATCTTATGAATAAATATAAAGAAACTTTTGGAGTCGACATCAGTAAAGATGTCTTTGATGTACATGGTAGTAACAAAGGTCACGACCAGTATAAGAACGATGAAACTGGATTTAAGAAATTCCTTAAGGAACTGCCCAAATGTTCATTGGTCGTTATGGAAGCTACCGGTTATTATCA
This sequence comes from Maribacter dokdonensis DSW-8, assembly GCF_001447995.1. Taxonomy (NCBI): domain Bacteria; kingdom Pseudomonadati; phylum Bacteroidota; class Flavobacteriia; order Flavobacteriales; family Flavobacteriaceae; genus Maribacter; species Maribacter dokdonensis. The sequence goes on from NZ_LDPE01000002.1 coordinate 967,286, forward strand.
TTATAGACTTGCCCAGTTTCTTTACAAAAATGGGGTAATAGTTTCAGTAGTAAACCCATTATCCGTAAAACGTTTCATTCAAATGAAACTGGCTAAAGTAAAAACGGATAAGAGCGATGCCAAGGCTATATGTGAATATGCACTGGTCAACGAGGTACCTATTTACAATGCCTTGACGGATATCCAGAGCGAATGCTTACAGTTGTTCCGGTTATTGGATATCTATTTAAAACAACGTACCGCGACCAAGAACAAGATACACGGAGAAGCTGTTCTGGGCATACCTTCAAAGTTTGTTTATCGTTCCTTGATACGTAATAAGAAACTGCTCAATAAAGAGGTAGCCGCTATCGAATCAAAGATTCTGTCATTGGTAAAAGAGGACCAACAGGAGCAATTGACTTTATTGATGTCAATACCCGGTATAGGTCAAAAGACTGCATTGTTCCTAATAGTGGTCACCGATGGGTTCAATAAGTTCGAAAATGCGGCACAGCTTTGTAGCTATGTAGGTATAACCCCAACGATACGGGAATCGGGGAGCAGTGTGAGAGGTCGTGCGCGAATAAGTAAGGTCGGCAATAGAAAACTTCGCAACCTATTATTTCTATGTTCTTTTAACGCTTGTAAGCACAATAGGGCATGCAGAGAGGTTTATGAGCGGATCGTGAACAGGGGAAAGAGCAAGAAACTGGCACTGATAGCCGTTGCCAACAAACTTTTAAAGCAGTCTTTTGCCATTGCAAAATCTGGCAGGCCATATGATGAAACTTACGTTTCAATATTGCCTAGATAAATAGAAGCTAGATCGAATAAAAAAAGCTCAAAGAATCAAGTTATTGAATCTATGAGCCTGAAATAATATTGTCTCGGATTAAAGAAGAATTTGTTTGTTTTTTATCTCAGTTCTTTGTT